>CAZNSK010000037.1:0-44215 GCA_964575505.1 uncultured Phaeodactylibacter sp. | reverse complement strand
ATTGTACCCCGTCGCCAGTGCAGAACGGGCCGATGGGAGAGATAGTAACCGGCGGCACGGCCAGCACCTCAATCTGCGTGCTGACCTGCGCCGCACAGCTCCCCGCGCCGTAGCTGTAGGTAATGGTTTGCACGCCTATGCCCGCTGCCGCCGGGTCAAACAGCCCGGTATTAGCGTCCACGCCCGGCCCGGAGAACGTGCCGCCCAGCCCGGCGGGCGCAATTTCCAAAACCGCCGGCGCTGCATCCAGGCATAACGCTGCGGGCGGGCTGGAAAATGCTGCCGCCGGGGCATCCAAAATTTCAAAAGCGATGGTTTGGGCACCGGGGCAGCCATTGGCGCCGGTGAAAGTGTAGGTGGCGGAGTAGGCGCCTGCGCCCAGCCCGTCCACATCAATATCGCCGCCCGGGCCTACGTCCCCGGACCATACGCCGCCTGCGGGGGTAGCAGAGGCAAATTGTACCCCGTCGCCAGTGCAGAACGGGCCAATGGGAGAGATAGTAACCGGCGGCACGGCCAGCACCTCAATCTGCGTGCTGACCTGCGCCGCACAGCTCCCCGCGCCGTAGCTGTAGGTAATGGTTTGCACGCCTATGCCCGCTGCCGCCGGGTCAAACAGCCCGGTATTAGCGTCCACGCCCGGCCCGGAGAACGTGCCGCCCAGCCCGGCGGGCGTAATTTCCAAAACCGCCGGCGCTGCATCCAGGCATAACGCTGCGGGCGGGCCGGCAAATGCTGCCGCCGGGGCATCCAAAATTTCAAAAGCGATGGTTTGGGCACCGGGGCAGCCATTGGCGCCCGTGAAAGTGTAGGTGGCGGAGTAGGCGCCCGCGCCCAGCCCGTCCACGTCAATATCGCCGCCCGGGCCCACATCCCCGGACCATAAGCCGCCTGCGGGGGTAGCAGAGGCAAATTGTACCCCGTCGCCAGTGCAGAACGGGCCAATGGGAGAGATAGTAACCGGCGGCACGGCCAGCACCTCAATCTGCGTGCTGACCTGCGCCGCACAGCTCCCCGCGCCGTAGCTGTAGGTAATGGTTTGCACGCCTATGCCCGCTGCCGCCGGGTCAAACAGCCCGGTATTAGCGTCCACGCCCGGCCCGGAGAACGTGCCGCCCAGCCCGGCGGGCGTAATTTCCAAAACCGCCGGCGCTGCATCCAGGCACACCGCTGCGGGCGGGCCGGCAAATGCTGCCGCCGGGGCATCCAAAATTTCAAAAGTGATGGTTTGGGCACCGGGGCAGCCATTTGCACCGGTGAAAGTGTAGGTGGCGGAGTAGGCGCCCGGGCCCACATCCCCGGACCATACGCCGCCTGCGGGGGTAGCAGAGGCAAATTGTACCCCGTCGCCAGTGCAGAACGGGCCAATGGGCGGGATGGCAACCTGCGGTGGAGGGAGCACAGCAACCGTGCCGCTGGCGGTAGCGGAATTGCCAGAAGCATCAGTGGCTGTTACGGAATAAGTGGTAGTGGAGGATGGGCAGTCACTGAACGGGCCGGCGCCGATGAATCCTGCAACCGACCAATTGTAAGACAAGGGCTGACTGCTGGTGGTCGTTGCACTAAGCGTGACACACTCGCCTTCGCATACCTGATCCTCTGACAGTACCAGTGACACATCTACATCATCGCAATCTACAGTGACGGTGACCTGGTCGGTTATTGTGGTTGGTTGACCCGAGCAACCAATGATTGTAGCGCTGGCTTCGTAGGTGGTCGTTTCTGTAGGGCAAACGGTGAAAGGCCCGGTACCGGAACCGATATTCGGTGTCCAGTTAATAGTGGTGCCGGATGGGGCATTGTTGAGCGTGGCTGAGACGGTGGAACACCCTCCGCAGTTGATGGTTTCCGGGATGGCTACAGTAGATAAATCTGGCGTAGCACCGCAAATCTCCACCAGCGAAATATTGTCGATAATTACATAAGCCTGGGTATTAGGTGGAGAAGTCTGTGTTTGATCAGCATCTTTATTGCCAAATGCAATCCAGGATTCGCCGCCCTGTGCACAGTAATTGAAAGTATAGGTGGTGCAGGAAGTGGGTATAATGCTCCCGGAAGGATTGGAGTAGACGGGTGCAAAAGGCGGGTTCAAACCCACCACATCCTGATTGAAAGAATTATTGAGAAGAAAAACATCCAGCCCATCACCTGCGCCCACACTGGCCCGGCTGAACGCACTGAAGGTTATACAGTATTCCTTTCCAGCCTCCAAAGGTTGGGAAAGCTGCCCCTGAAACCATTCTAATGTGTTGTCTCCCGGAAAAGTCACCGAGAAAAAGCCGGCAGCCCCATTGCCCCCACAGTTACCCTCTGACTGGTGAAAAGCACAATTGTCATTGAAATAATCGGGAGTGTAAATATTATTGAAACTTGTTGAGTTGACTGCTCCGAACCAATTGGCTACCGAGGTTCCGTCCAGGAACATTTCTCCTGAAAGCTGGCCATTGGAACAAGCAGGATCCTGGATCTGCTCAAAATCGCCATTCAGCACGAGGTTGCCACTGCAAGGATCCGTACATTGGGCAACTAGGAAGTAGAATGGGCAAAAGGTTAACAGGCAAAAAGAAAAGCCGCGTAGCGTCATAACTATATTTTTTATGGCATATCTATGACACTTGATCATCATAATAGTTGGAGCCACTCTGAGCTAACCACCCTATTGACTTCATTTGGTCAAATTTGAAACGCCCAGGCTTGGTTCGCCTGCGCACTTTTCAACCCTTCTGCGGGCTTAAGTGCATGTTTGGAGCAACCTTTACGTTGCAAATCAGCGCTTTATGAACCCCCGCAATGCTGCGGGGCAGGCTATGGCGTCCGGTTTTCGCGGTCATTTAACCCGCTAAACTCCCTTCAAAACCGTTAGCCAGAACCATAAATCTCTGATTTTCACTAGTGAATCACCTCCAAACATGCACTAAGAGCACTACGAAGGAAGCGCTCTGACGAGCATTTCGGCCCGTGTGCATACTGCCCAGCATAGTCCACAGGGAATCCAGGAGGTTCGGCCGGGGGTACCGGGCTCTAAAACACAGCATAATGGGTAAATATCCCATCTCCAGCTGAGCTTAGCGCACCCGGTGAACCCCTTCGCCCTGCGTAGGTTGACACGTCCGCCATTTGCTTATTGCTTCACCGCCTCATAAATCCGCTCCGCCTCTTCCTGGCTTAGGGTACTGGCCATGCCTGCCGAAAAAATAATTTCCTGATCCCCTTGAAGATGGATGTGGCGGAAGCCATAATTCAAGTTGGCGCTGTCTAAAGCCATTTCGTAAACAAACCCATCTTCTTCTTCGGAAATAATCTTGGAAAAATAGCGGTTAGTTTTCACCGTGGCCAGCTGTTCCGCCTTGATACGGGCCAGATCGCTGGTGGTGGCGGAAGAAGCCATGATCTGCAGATCGTAATTGCCCGCCCCTTTCACGGTTATGTCTTTCATCAGGCTGCCCATATCCCGGGCTTTGACGGCTGCACTGTCGGGAGCCATAATGGTGACCGGCACCCCATACTCCATCAGGTCTTTTTCCACCAGGTCGGACTGGGCATCTTGCTGGCAGCCCATCAGAAGAAAAGGGGCAATCAACCAGGTAAGGATGGTCTTTTTCATATCAGGTTCTTATTTCTTTTGCAATTTGTGCACAGCGGAAGGCCAAATGAAGCAGGAGCAACCCTGCCCGCCGGCTCGTTTTCCGTTGTGCTGGCTTTTGAAGTGGTAAAATTAAGGGAATTGCCGAGAAATTATTGAGGAACCTCTTTGATAAGCGCAGGCAATTGGCCAAATTCGGGCTGCGCGCAGGATATCACGGGCGACAGCAGGATTTTACCGGGCGAGGTTAGAGACAAAAGCCGTAACTTTGCCCAGCAAACGTGGAAACACTATATGATTGAGCGTCTTCATATCCGTAATTATGCTATCATTGAAGAGTTGACCATCGACTTTTCGAACGGGCTGACTATTATCACTGGCGAGACGGGGGCCGGAAAGTCTATCTTGCTGGGCGCCCTTGGCCTGGTGATGGGCAAACGGGCCGATATCAAGTCTTTGTACAACCTGGAGTCGAAGTGTACAGTAGAGGGCCACTTCAACGTGAAAGCCTACGACCTGAAGGGTTTTTTTGAAGCCCATGACTTGGACTATGACCCACAGGTGGTCATCCGGCGGGAAATCACGCCTTCCGGAAAATCCCGGGCCTTTGTCAATGACACCCCTGTCACCCTGAATGTGCTGCAAGACCTGAGCTCTTCCCTCATCGATTTGCACCAGCAGTTTGACAATCTGGATATTCACAAGGTCTCGTTCCAGCTCCGCCTCTTGGATGCGCTCGCAGAAAACCGCCCCCTGCTCCACAGCTACCAAAGCCTCTACCGCGATTACCAAAGCCACCAAAAACAACTGCAGAGCCTGGAAAACCGGCAGCAGCAATCCGCCAAAGAGTTGGAGTTCCTGCAGTTTCAACTCGAAGAATTCAATACCGCTGAGCTGTTAGAGGGCGAACAGGAAGAGCTGGAAGAGGAACTCGACCGGTTGAACAACGCCGAAGATATCAAACGCACCCTGGCGGCTGCTTTCCAACAGTTATCAGAGAGTGAAGTAGCCGTCATCGGGCAAGTCGAAGCGCTCAATCAAGCGATTAAGCAGGTCAAAAACTTTGACCGCCGGATTGACCAGCTTTACAACCGCTTCGGCGGGCTTGTTGAAGAGCTGCGAGACCTCTCCCAGGAATTTGAAAACATTGCAGAGGAAACAGAGCACGACCCCGAACGGGCACAGGAAGTACAGGAGCGCCTGGATATGATTTACCGCCTGCAAAATAAACATCAGGCGGCTTCCATCAAAGAGCTCCTGGACTTGCAGGCCAACCTGCAGCAGCAATTGGAAGACATTGGCGACCTGAGCCAGGAAATTGAGCGCCTGAAGGGCCTGACCGCCCAACAGCGGCAAGAGCTGGAAGCCATGGCAGAAGAGCTGAGCACGCGCCGCCATAGCGTTGTCCGCCACTTTGAAAACAAGGTAGAGCAGATGCTCGCCCAATTGTCTATGGCGCATGCTAAGTTAAAGGTAGACATCAGCCGGACCGAAGACCTGGAGCCCACTGGCTTCGATGAGGTCAATTTCTTGTTTGCTGCCAATAAGGGGGGGCGCCTGCAGCTTATCAAGGATGTCGCCTCAGGCGGAGAGCTCTCCCGGCTAACCCTCGTCGTCAAATCGCTGGTAGCCAGCGCTATCCCGTTGCCTACCTTAATTTTTGACGAAATTGATACGGGCATCTCCGGCGATGTAGCCCTGAAAATGGGCGGCATTTTGCGGCAATTGAGCAATGAGCACCAAGTCGTTTCCATTACCCACTCTCCGCAAATTGCCTCCAGGGCCAACGCCCACTACTTCGTTTACAAAAAAGAAAAGGAAGACCGGACTGTAACGGAAGTTCGCCCCCTGGAAATGGAAGGCCGGGTTTATGCTATTGCCACCATGCTTAGCCAGGACCCGCCCAGCGAATCCGCTATTAATACGGCAAAGGAGTTGCTGCTGCAGCACAATTGAGCCCGGGCCAACGCATTCATCAAGCATTAAAACAAGCAGAAATTAACAATATGAGTACCACCTTACTAGCCGGAAAGCGCGGCGTTATTTTTGGAGCGCTCGATGACAAATCCATCGCTTGGAAAGTAGCCGAGCGTTGTGTAGAAGAAGGCGCAATGATCACCCTGACCAATGCGCCGGTAGCCCTTCGCATGGGAGGCATTCAGGAGCTGGGTAAGCAGCTCAATGCAGAAGTCATCCCTGCCGATGCCACGAGCGAGGAGGACCTGGAAAAGCTGTTTGGCGAATCACAGGAAATCCTGGGCGGGAAGATTGATTTTGTCTTGCACGCCATTGGCATGTCTTTGAATGTGCGCAAAAAACGGGAATACACTGACTTGAAATACGAGTGGATGCTCAAAACCCTGGATATCTCCGCGATTTCTTTCCATAAAGTCATGCAGCAGCTGTATAAAATGGATGCCATGAACGAGTGGGGGTCCATCGTGGCCTTGAGTTATATTGCAGCACAGCGCACCTTCCCCGACTACAGCGAAATGGCGGAGTCCAAAGCCTTGCTGGAATCATTTGCGCGCAGCTTCGGCTACCACTTTGCTGAGAAAAACAAAGTCCGTGTCAACACTATTTCGCAGTCGCCTACCGTCACGACCGCCGGCAGCGGCATCAAAGGCTTTCAGGATTTTTTTGATTATGCCGATAAAATGTCGCCCCTGGGCAATGCATCAGCGGAGGCTTGTGCAGACTACTGTGTTTCGCTGTTTTCCGACCTCACCCGCATGGTCACTATGCAAAACCTTTACCACGATGGCGGCTTCTCCAATATGGGCATGAGCCCCAAACTACTGGAAGACTAATTGCACCGGGTGAAGCCCACCGGTCAAGCAGAGGGCTTGCCCGGTGGGCGGCTCCCACAGCCCCTACTGCCGCTTATAGCTCCAGCTTCAAAAACTGCCCGGTATAGCTATTCTTTTTCCGGGCTACCTGCTCCGGAGTGCCCGTGCATACGACTGTCCCGCCGCGGTGCCCCCCTTCCGGCCCCATGTCGATGATGTGGTCCGCCACCTTGATGACATCCATATTGTGTTCAATAATGATCACGGTGTTACCCTTATCGACAAGCTTGTTCAAAACCCGCAACAGATGGCGGATATCTTCGAAGTGCAAGCCAGTGGTGGGCTCATCGAGGATGTAAATCGTGTTCCCGGTATCCCGCTTGGCCAGCTCCTCGGAGAGCTTCACGCGCTGTGCTTCGCCCCCGGACAGCGTGGTGGCTTGCTGGCCAAGCGTGATGTAGCCCAGCCCTACTTCCTTTAGAGTGCGCAGCTTGCGGAATATATTGGGCACGGGCTCAAAGAACTCCACGGCCTCCTCCACCGTCATATTGAGCACATCATTGATCGATTTGCCCTTGTAGAGGATTTCCAGGGTCTCGCGGTTGTAGCGCCGGCCCAGGCAGGTTTCGCACTCCACATGCACGTCGGGCAGAAAGTTCATTTCAATCACCCGCATACCTGAGCCTTTACACGTTTCGCACCGCCCCCCTTTCACGTTGAAAGAAAACCGGCCCGGTTTGTACCCTCTGATTTTGGACTCCGGCAGTTCGGAAAAAATCTTGCGGATATCCGTGAAAACTCCGGTGTAGGTAGCCGGGTTGGAGCGCGGTGTCCGGCCAATAGGCGATTGGTCGATTTCTATGACTTTGTCCAGTTTGTCCAGGCCTTTGATGCTTTTATACGCCATAGGGGGCTTCAGGCTTTTGTAAAAGTGCTGCCGGAGAATAGGGTAAAGCGTCTCGTTAATGAGCGTCGACTTCCCGCTTCCCGAAACGCCGGTCACGCAAGTGAAGGTCCCCAGTGGGATTTTGACGTTAATCTCTTTGAGGTTGTTGCCCGCAGCGCCTTTGAGCTCCAGGGCATCGCCGTTCCCCTTCCGGCGGTCCTTCGGCACTTCAATCTGCCGGGTGTTGTTGAGGTAATCAGCGGTCAGGGTATGCCCTTTCGCAAATTGGCTGGGCGTCCCCTCCCCAACCAGCATGCCTCCGTGCTTGCCGGCCCCTGGGCCAAGGTCAATGACGTAATCGGCAGCAAGCATAATGTCCTTATCGTGCTCCACCACAATTACGGTATTCCCAATGTCAGAAAGCTCGCGCAGCGCTTCGATCAGCCGTTGGTTATCCCGCTGATGGAGGCCGATACTGGGCTCATCCAGAATGTAGGTTATGCCGGTAAGCTGAGAGCCGATTTGAGTTGCCAGCCGGATCCGCTGTGCCTCGCCCCCCGAGAGGGTACGTGCCGGCCGGTTGAGCGATAGGTAGTCCAGGCCAACATGCAGCAGAAAGCCCAGGCGCAACCGGATTTCCTTGAGGATATCCCGGGCAATCAGCGCCTGCCGCTCCCCCATGTGGCTTTCCAAGCCTTCCATCCAGTCCCGGAGCATCGCCAGGTCCATTTCCGCCAGCTCCCCAATATGCTTATCGCCAACTTTGAAGTGCAGGGATTCTTTCTTCAGGCGGTAGCCGCCGCAATCCGGGCAGGTATCTATGGTCATAAACTCTTCCGCCCAGCGGCGTATTTTTTCAGAGCTCGTGTCCTCGTACCAACGCTCCAGCATGTTAACGATCCCTTCCTGTGCCAGGTTGTAAGAGTAATCGTTGTACGCATTGACCTTCACTTTGAACGACTTGTCGCCTCCGTTCAAAATAGCATCCAGCGCCTCTTTCGGGATATCCTTCACCGGGGTGGCAAAGCTGAATTTGTACTTTTTGGCAATCGCCCGCAGCTGCTTGAAGGTCATATTCTTGCGGGGCTCCCCCAGCGGGGCGATTCCTGCTTCGTTGATGCTCTTGGTATCGTCTGGAATGACCTTGCCCAGGTCCACTTTGTTGATCTTGCCCAACCCATTGCAATTCGGGCAGGCACCGTAGGGCGAGTTGAAGGAAAAAGTATTCGGGGAAGGCTCCTCATAAGAGATGCCAGCGTCCGGGTCCATGAGGTTACGGCTAAAGGTGCGCACTGCCTCCTGCCCGTGCTCCATGATGAAAACCAGGCCATTGCCCATCTTCAGGGCGGTCTGCAGCGAAGTGTTAAGGCGGGCCGCGCGGTCGTCCGATACTTTTATGCGATCAATGACCACCTCAATATCGTGGACTTTGTAGCGGTCAACCTTCAGGCCCGGCTTAAGGTCAAGCACCTCTCCATCGACCCTTACTTTAGCATAACCTTGTTTGCGGGTTTGTTCGAACAGCTCCCGGTAGTGCCCTTTCCGGCCCCGGACCAATGGTGCCAGCAGGAGGATTTTCCGACCCGCGTACGCCTTCATGATCTGCTCCTTCATCTGCTCTTCGGTGTAGCGGACCATGCGCTTGCCCGTAGCGTAGGAGTAAGCTTCACTAGCCCGGGCGAAAAGCAAGCGCATAAAATCGTACACCTCTGTAATGGTGCCAACTGTAGAGCGCGGGTTACGGCCGGTTGTTTTCTGCTCTATGGAAATGACGGGGCTGAGGCCATTGATCTTTTCCACCTCCGGGCGCTCCATCTCCCCAATAAACTGACGAGCGTAGGAGGTAAAGGTCTCCATGTAGCGGCGCTGTCCTTCAGCGTAGATAGTATCAAAGGCCAGGGAAGATTTCCCGCTGCCGCTGATGCCGGTAATCACGACCATTTTATTGCGCGGGATATTAACATCAATATCCCTCAGGTTGTGCTCCTTAGCACCAATAATCTCGATGTAGTCTTTCTCTTTAATCTGCTCATAGGCGGCCAGTCCGCTCGCTGGATTTTCTGTCATGCTGTAAGTATTGTACGGCACCTCTGAATATACGAGAGTATAACTGTATCACCACCGGATGTGTTGAGTTGCCACCGGAATATTATCCGCCGGATGGATGGCCAGCTACCGGTGGCGCCAGTGCCGGGCCAGGCTCCAGTGCCCGTAGGGAAACTCCTGCAACCTTACGTTGCCCAGCGGCTTCAGGGCAGCTGCCACTTTAGCGTTGGGGATGACGAAATCCTGTGCGCCCAGCGTAACTGACACCGGGCAGCCAGCATCCGCAAGAATACCCCGGGCAGTATTCCGGTCCATCGGCAGTGCCGCCAAACTATTCCAGGTACAGAAAAGGCGCTTTCGGGCAGCCGGGGATTCCAGGTGCTTCTGCAGGTACCTCAGTGTGAACCGGTCAATCCCTCCCACCCTTTGTAGCCACGCTGCCATTTTCAGAAACCGCTGTGGATGTTGCAGCATCCGCTCCAGCCTGCTGCGGATGGGCGCAGGCGTACCTTCCGTGACCCCAGACCAAAGGCTTCCAAACCCATCGGGGGCGAGCAGATGCAAATGCCGGGGCGCTTCGCCCAGGGTAGGTAGCAGATGTATCCACAGCCGGCCGCCCAGGCTGTGCCCTACTCCTTCGTAGGGTCGGTCCCGGACAAGCATTTGCAGCACCGCCCGGAGCTCGCCCAGGGTAAAACGATGGCGACCCCACTCGGTAGCGCCGTGAAAGGGAAGGTCGACCCAGTAGCAAGTATAAGCTTCCAGGTCGATATGCCGGATAGCAGGCAGAAACAGGCGGTGGTCCTGCGCAAAACCATGCAAGCCAATCAGGCATATTGGCCCGTTTCCCATTTTCCGGTAGGCCACTCTGCCGTAGGGCGTCTCCAAAGCGGCAAAGCCTGCTGCCATAATCGTTAACTTCCTATCACAGTACCATCCGGGATGTGCACGCCTTTCTTCAGGACGATGATGCCATCTCGGATAACGTGGGTATCGGTTTCTTTATCAGCCAGTTCCGGGCTGCCTTTAATCGTAACCCGGTCGCCAACCCGGCAATTCTTCTCCACAATAGCCCGGTGGATGACACATTCTGCCCCGATGCCCATTGGCTGTTCGGCCCTTTCCATCTCATCCAGGGTCTCGTAATAATCATTACCCATAACGATGGCCTCAGATATCTCTGTGCCTTCACCGATGCGCGAGCGGATGCCCACTACGGAACGCTCAATCTTTTTGGCGTGCAAAATACAGCCCTCTGCCACCAGTGCCTTGTTGAACCAAGTGCCATATACCTTGGAAGGCGCCAACAGGCGCGGGCGGGTGTAGACGATTTTATCGTTATCGAAGAGGTTGAAGTCCGGAATATTGTCCGTAAGCGCGATGTTGGCCTCAAAGAAGGAGCGGATCGTCCCAATATCCGACCAGTACTCGTCGAAGGCATAGCTCGCTACCTTGTATCCGCCCTTGATCGCATTCGGGATAATCTCTTTGCCAAAATCCGTCGCATCGGGGTGGTCCGCAAAAAGCTGCTCCAGGAATTTGCGCTTAAAAATATAGATGCCCATCGAGGCCAGGTAATATTTCCCCTGATTGGCGTAAGCATCGGGTACCGCCGACCTCCAGTCGGGCAGCAACTCCGGGCCAGGCTTTTCAGTGAAGTCGTCGATATAGCCTTGCTCATTTACCTTCATGATACCGAAGGCAGAAGCGTCCCGGTCCGTAACCGGTATGGTGGCGATAGTTAGGTCGGCTCCCTGCTCAATGTGGTAGTTGGCCAGCAGCCGGAAATCCATCTGGTACAATTGGTCACCCGACAAAACCAGGACGTAGTCGTGCTCATGGGCCCGCAGGTGGTGCATGGTCTGCCGGACAGCATCAGCCGTGCCCTGAAACCAGTTGTCGCTCGATGGGGTCTGCTCGGCAGCCAGTATATCGACAAAGCCATGAGAGAACATATCAAAGTGGTACGTATTCTTGATATGCTGATTAAGCGAAGCCGAATTGTATTGTGTCAGCACAAACATGCGGCGCACGCCGGAATTCAGGCAATTAGAGATAGGAATATCGATGAGGCGGTACTTCCCTCCGATGGGGACAGCGGGCTTGGATCGTTCGCTGGTCAGGGGGTACAAACGGGTACCGGCCCCGCCGCCCAGAATAATGCTTATCATTTTGATCATAGTCCTGTGGTTAGGTATTTTAAAGCATTTGATCGTACATGGCGATGTAATCGGCGGCGGAGCGCTCCCAGGAAAAGTCGACTTCCGTGACCCGCTGCCGCACCTCTTCGAAGACCGGGCGGTTATGGTAAAGCTCTACCGCCCGGTAAATGGCGATGTGGCCATCATCCAGGTTGAATTGCGTAAACCGGATGCCCCGCCCGGTTTTATTGGGGGCGCCAATATCCGGCACGGTATCTTTGAGGCCGCCTACTGAACGCACGATGGGCAAACTGCCGTAGCGCATAGCGTACATCTGGTTCAACCCGCAGGGCTCCACCCGGGAGGGCATCATCAGAAAGTCTGTGCCCGCGTACAATTGATGTGCTAACCCTTCATTGTACTCCAGGGCTGCATCAAACCGCCCGGGATACCGCTGCGCCAGGTGGGTAAAGGCATCGTGTATCCAATGCTGCCCGGTGCCCAGCACAGCAAAGGCGACTTGCATGCCAGATTGCAGCACCCGGGCAATCAGGTCGGGCAATAAATCGGCACCTTTTTCCCCCACTAACCGGCCGATAAATGTGATCAGCGGCAGCTCCAGGTCGAGGCGGAAGCGCTGGCCGAGCGCTTGTTTGTTGGCTTGTTTGAAAGCACCGAGGCCTTCGGCTCGCCGGACTGGCAGATAAGGGTCTGCTTCGGGGTTCCACACCTGGGCGTCGATGCCATTGATGATACCAAGGCACTTATGGCGCTCGTGCTGCAGCAGGAGCTCCATCCCGTTGGAGTCCTGCATGAGCTCTTCCAGATAGGAGGGGGAGACGGTAGTCACCCGCCAGGCACATTTGATGCCCGTTGCCAGGGGGTTAATGGTATTGCTCCAATCGAGCAGCCCCCGGGCTTCGGCATCAAAGAAGGGCAAGAGGTACATTTTGTCCCAGCCGTAGTTGCCGTGGTAGGCGCCATTGTGAATGGTAAATACCGTGGGGATGCTTTGCAACGACCGGTATTCCGGGCAGTGCTTGACCATGAAGGGGATTAAACCGGTGTGGTGGTCGTGGCAGTGCAGCAAGGCCGGTTGGCCGGGACTATTAACGATCCACTGCAGAACCGCCTGCTGAAAACCGAGGTACCGCTCGACTTCATCATCAAAGGTATGCCCGCCCGGGTCTGCATAAATACCGGGCCGATCGAAAAGGCCGGGCATATCGGCCACAAAAAACGGGAAGCCGAGGCTCTCCCCTGCCAGTTGCAATACCGTAAAAGGCACATGCCGGGTATGCAGGCGGACAACCCCCTGATAGACCGGCTGAAATGATTGCCCTTCCAGCCACTTGAGCTGGTACTTCGGTATAATGACTCCGGTGCTGAGGCCCACTTTGTTCAAGTACTTGGGCAGGGCCCCGACAACATCGCCCAGGCCGCCTGCTTTGGCGGCAGGGTAGCACTCTGCACTAACGTGTAATACCTTCATGAATGGTTTTCGTTTTCGCCTTTGATGAAGAACTAATCAAAAAGCAGGTTTGGCAGCTTGCCGCTGAGGCCAGGCTAACGAACGCCAGTGGAGCCACCTAGCTGTGAAGCTGCCCGGAATTTAAGAAAAAATTGAGGGCCAGGCGATGAAAATGAGATTATGTTTCCGTAAAAAAACAGGCGCGCCTACCGGCATAAACCGATAGGCGCGCGTGGCAACTGAAGAGCAAATACTGCTCCCAGTGTACCTTGCATATCAAGCGAGGCTAGCTGTTCTTTTGCTTCTCGTCTTTTTGTTTTTTTCTGATCTTCCGGCTTCGGGCGGGTATTTCCGTAAGAACCCCGCCAGCGCTTGCCTTTCTTGGTACGTTTGTCACCTTTTCCCATCTTGGTTGCTAGTTCAATTGAATAAAATAATTTATCGCGGCAAAGATAAAAAACTCAGATGGTGTTCAAAACCAGGCCATACCAATCTTTACGGAGTATGTAAGACCCGCCGGGCATGCCATTGGCGGCCGATCTGCGCGCGCACCAGGTATAAGCCAGGCCCATAAGGCCGCAAATCAATGGACGGGTTAGGCCCCGATGCTACGCCCTGCCAAACGAGGCACCCCTGCGCATCAAACACTTCTAAATTGCTGATTTGGGCCCGGACCTCCATTTGCAATTGTACTTTGCCAGTGGTAGGATTAGGGAAAAGGCTCAGCGCCGGACCGGTTTGCAGTTCATCGTTGCTCGCCAGGGTCTGATCCAGGATAGCGAGGGTATCCGGCCCTCTTAGGTCGTAGTCAAGCGTATCGCCCTGCGCATCGATCAGGTAGACGCCTTTCACCTCAGTGGGGAAAGGGGTTTCCGGCTCAGAACGACCCATAATAATGTCAGCACTGACAATGAAGTTAACCGTCGCCAGCCGGCTTTGGCCACTGCTGCCCGGGGCGTTTTTCTGGCTCCAGGCAATGTCAAAACGCCCTAACCCATACTCGCCCAGGTCTCTGCCCACCGAAAGCAAATCCTGCGAAGGGCCGAAGAAAGCGGCCTCATTGTAATCGATAGTGATGGAGTGCGGCACGGTTAGGCCGAATGGATAGTCAAAGTTGAGGGCAATGCTGTGGAGGTTCTCCACCGTTGCGCCCTCTGCTCCCACGTACAGGCCAGCAGAAAAGTACAGGTACTCCGGAGAGTCGCCGTTGATGACGACCGTTTCCTGATCGAATTCCAAATAGACCGGAGGCGCACCGGGGGTGGGGGTAGAGACGACCTGTAAATCCGGAATGTAGTTAAAGCCAATGGCTTCGACATCCATCTCATCGATAAAGCCATCTCCGTCGCAATCCAGGTGCTTAAAATCTACCGGGCCGGCGTATTCCTGCCAGTCTTCGCTGAAATTGGGCGCCCAGAATATAGGGTTGTCCGGATTGGGGAATACAGTACGCTCCGGGCCGGCCATGCCATACCCCAGCCCGATATTGACCAAATCATAAATGTTGGGAAGGCGGTCCCCGTTGGCATCGCCTGGCCAGACGCAATCGGTTTGGGCGCAAAGATCATTGGGAGAGCCATTATAGATATCTTCACAGTAGGTGCTCGAGCAGCCCTCCGCCGTCCAGATGGTCAGGCAAACGGACAGGGTGTCGCTCTCCGGCTCAATAAGCAGGCTTTGAGCAATAGGCAGGACGACAGTGCCCCCCGGCCCGCTAAGCGTTAATTGTGCGCTGTCGAAGGGTGTTGAAGTATTGAAAATGTAGACGGCGTCATGCGAAGCGTAGGAAAACAGGAACAGAGCCTGACAGGAAGGAGGCGGGCAGGCACCATCGGCCCAATCGGTTATGCCATGCCCGTATTGCGCTACACAGGCATTAACATAGGTTTGCCCATCACAGCCACAGACTGGCTCGGCAACAGTAGGGCAAATTACAGTCTCGTCTATTTGTTGAGAGTCGATACAGTCCTCCTGCGCCTTGGCCGGCATGTACGCCAGAAAGGTAACTGCGAGTAAGGTTGGTATGTAGCTTAGTAATTGCATGTGTTACGATTTATAAAGACCTTCCATACTTCAAAAATGCACATTAAAAGGCGTGGGCTAAAGGACAAAATTCGTAATTTGTCGGCATAAAACCTCTTTATGAAATCTACAACTTACTGAAAATCAGTTAAAAATAGGTTTTTAATGCCAAAAAAGTTCGCCGCTAAGTAATGTTGAGCCCAAAACTTATCTCCTTTATTTCGGCATTCACTGCTTCGGAGCGCAATCAGTTTGAGCGTTTCCTGCGTTCTCCCTATTTCAACGAAAGCGAGCGCTTGGTGCGGTTGTATCAGCACATCCATAAAGCGCTGAGCCCTACGGGTGGGACAGCTATTCAACAAGACAAACGTTTGAGCAAAAAGGTTGTCTGGAAAAAACTGTACGGGCAGCAGGCTTACAAAGACGGCACCCTGCGGCGCCTCAGCTCCGAACTCCTTCAGCTCGCCTATCGGTTCGTCTATGTAAACACCTCATTATCAAAGGAAAAAGAAGAAGTACTCGCTGTACTGAACACAGTAGTGGAGCCTCAGGAGGAAAAACACTTCACAGGGTTGCTACGCAAGTTTACACACCTTCAACAAAAAGCAGACCGGCCCGAAGAGCGGCACTACCAACAGCTTTACGAGTACCACCTCGCTCGACACCGTGCTCTGGAGGAAAAGGCGGAAAAACAGACCGATTTTTTTCATCTAGAACAGGCTGACTACTACCTCGACTGTTCCTACTACCTGCATAAGCTCCGGCATTACTGTGATGCCCTGGGTTACGGGCTCTTCACGGCCCAACAGCCCGACATCCGGCTGCCGGAAGAGTTACTCAGTGATTTGGAACAGGCAGGGTTCCTGGACCGGGAGCCCTGGCTAAGGGCCTACCACGGCGTAGCGCGCATGTTTGAAGCTGAGGATGGGGCCCATCAATTTCAGGAGCTCAAGCAAGCCTTTTTCGGAGAAATTGTGGGCCAGGTCCCGGAAGCCGATGCCAATGCCCTCTGCATCCACCTCAGCAACTTCTGCATTACCAAAAAGATCAACGCTGGAGAAGCCGCCTTCTTCCACGAGCTTTTTGAAGTGTACCGGCGGGCCATTGAGGCGGGGCTGCTTATGAAAAACGGGCTGCTCACCCTGCAGGACTACAAAAACATCATCACCGTTGGCCTGCACATTAAGGCCTTCGACTGGGTCGAGTACTTCATTCAGCACTACACCGAACGCTTGCCAAAGGAGCACCGCAACAACGCCCTGACCTACAACCTTGCCAAAGTCTATTTCCACCAGGAGAAGTACGAACAGGTAATTGAGCAGCTCCGGGAAGTAGAGTACGAGTCTATTATCTACACCCTGGGCAGCAAGCTCCTGCTGCTGCTGACGTACTTCGAAGTGGGCGAATTCCTCGCCCTTGACTCTTTGCTGGATAGCTTCCGGATATACCTGCGCCGCAACCGCGAGATTGCCCGCGATGTGAAGCAGCAGTACTACAACGTCATCCGGTTCACCCGCCGGCTCTCCCGCGTCAACCCCGGTGATGACCTGGCCCTGCAAAAGATAGAAACGCAAGTCCGCGACTGCAAAGCCCTGGCTTCCCGGCAGTGGCTGCAGGAGAAAATAACCGAGCTGAAGAGCTGACCCATCAATCTACTACTTTGAGCCGCCATGCCAATACGACTGCAATGAGGCTCATGCCAATAGCGATATACCCCACGTAGGCATAGTCGCCTAGTGAGCCATCCGCATTTTCGGTCACGATGAGCCCCGCTACAAAGGAGGACAAGCCCATTGCCATTTGATTGATAGAAGTGCGCACGCTCATAAAGCTGCCCCGGCTTTCCGGGCGCACCACCGAAGTGACCATGGTAGTGGCGGGTACGTTTCGCCCACTGGCTACCACAAAGAAGCTGGAGGTAACGCATAGCGCCAGCGCGATAGAGGCAGTATCCAAATTGGTGATGGCGTAAATGGAAGCCAGGGCGCCCAAACTGGCAAAGGTAAATACCCGCGCATGCCCAAACCGGTCTGCCAGCCGCCCGAAGAAAGGCAACAGGAAGATCGTCAGCGTGCCACCGACTGCGTAAATATAGGTCACCTGATGGTCGGTAAACCCAATATTGAGCTGCATGTAGGGGGCAATAAAGGGGATGATCGTGAAATACCCCAGCATCAGTATGGTCGTAAACAGCAATGCCATCCGCTGATTGCCATCTTTAAATATTTCCCCCATCACCAGAAGCGGGTTGCGCTGCACGCCCTGCCCTTGCAGATGGCGGTTGAGGGCAGGCACGAAAAAGAACAACAACAACAACACCACTGCGGCTATACTGCCAATGACAAAGAATGGCATGCGCCAGCTAAAAGAAGCCGCCAGGTACAAGCCCGCCGGCACGCCGACTACCGATGCCGCTGAGAAAGCTGTCATCACCACCCCCATGGCCTGCCCCCGCCGTTTCAGTGGGATGGTATCGCCAATGATGGAGAGCACCAGGGCAGAAAGAATGCCTCCAAAAGCCCCTGTAACGCTCCGGGCAGCCAGAAAGAGATAGTAGTGCTCGGCCAGCCCGCAGGCGAAGGTGCCCAGGGTAAAGCCGAGATAGGTAACAAGCAGGGCTTTTTTGCGGTCAAACCGGTCGATGTACATAGCGCTCATAAAACCCACGGCAAAAGCGCTCAGCGCGTAGGCCGAAACGATCACGCTAAACTGCTGGGGGCTGATGTCAAACAACTGCATAAACTGCTTGCCCAGCGGCATAATGATCATGAAGTCGATAATGTGGGTAAATTGCACCATCGCCAGCAGGAAAAGCAGGAGCTTTTCGTTCATCACAGGCGTTTCGGGTGCTTTCAGTGCAGGTTTGACCATTGTTAGCTAGTTTCGAGTTCAAACACTAACCCCTGGCAGCAGGGAATAGTTTCCGGGGGCTTAGCAAAGCTCAAAACTTAATCTTCGGGTAACAGATATAGTACTTCCGCACGGCTCTGGATTCTATATTGTAATCGGTGCTTTCCGACATAGGGCGGACCTGCCCGTTTTTCTTGAGGATTTTAATCTCGTCTTTGCTCTTGCGGTAAGCGGCATTGGCTTCCTCGCCCTGTATAAAGAGGTAGTTCAGGGCACTGTGGCCCAGTTCGCTCCAGTGCAGCACCGCCTGCTGCACCCGGCCCAGGTAGCTGGGTTCAAAGGGCTCGTAGCTGAATTCCAGCCGGAACAGGCGCCGGTTGATGAGGCAGCGCGACAGGTAGGCCAGGACTTTGTCTGAATGATGCTGCCAGTATTTAAAGGCGGTCATCACATCGTAGTCATCCAGTGCAGCAAAGCGCTGCAACAGTGCGCTGCGGTCCTGCCCAAAGTCAGCTGCGGTAGGGGCCCCGCTCAGGAAAAAATTCAGCGCCGGGGGCGCTTCCACTGCTTTGCCTTGTTTCACCAGGTCTTTAGCCCGCTTCAGTGCCACTATCATCATCTGCTCGGCGGAGAGGACGGTTTTGTGGAGGTACACCTGCCAGTACATAATGCGGCGGGCAATGAGGAACTTTTCAATGGAGTAAATCCCTTTTTCTTCTACCACAAGCTCGCCATCGCGCACAGCGAGCATTTTGATGATACGATCGTAACCGATCACCCCCTCGTGCACCCCGGTGAAAAAGCTATCCCGGTTAAGGTAATCCATACGGTCCATATCCAGCTGCCCGGAGACCAATTGATGAAGGAAATTTTTAGGGTACTCATCCTTGAAAATAGCCATAGCCAGTTCCAGCCGGCCGCCGAAAGCGGCGTTGAGCTCCTCCATGAAGTAAAGCGACAAATCCTCGTGGGTCACCTGCATCAGGGTGTGTTCCAGGGTATGAGAAAACGGCCCGTGCCCGATATCGTGCAGCAAAATGGCAATGCAGACGCCCTCTGCTTCTTCCTGGGTGATGTGGACATCCTTGGAGCGGAGCACTTCGATCGCCTGCTGCATCAGGTGCAGGGCGCCCAGCGCATGGTGGAATCGGGTGTGCAATGCCCCCGGGTACACCAGGTGAGTCAGGCTGGTTTGCTTAATCCGGCGCAAGCGCTGAAAGTAAGGGTGTTCTACCAGGTTGAAGATGATGCCGTAGGGAATCCCAACGAAGCCATAAACGGGGTCATTGAGGATTTTTTTATTCTTCATGCGGTGTCCTTCTGCCATTCATTTGGTGAAACGGCTTATTTTTGATAAAGTTATGATACGGTGCGGGCTTTGGGCAACATCGGAGCCAGATTTTGCGATAAATGTGTAAGGGATTTTGCTTATGCTCTCTGTCCGCCTTTTCCAAAAGCCCGGGCAGCGGGCGCAGAGCCCTGCCCCCGCCACTTCGCCTCCCACAACAGGCTTGTGACAACCAGACTCGATCAAATTAACAGGCATCCAGCCTCGCGAATAAAAAAGTACATGGAAAATATCACCATTCTCTGGGCAGACGACGAAATTGATTTGCTCAAACCTCAGCTCCTGTTCTTGGAGAAAAAAGGCTACCAGGTTATCACCGTCACTAATGGGCACGATGCCCTGGACGAGTGCGAAGAGCGCAACGATATCGATGTCGTCTTCCTCGATGAAAGCATGCCGGGCATCACCGGTCTGGAGACCCTTTCCAAAATAAAAGCCAAACGCCCCCACCTGCCGGTTGTCATGATCACCAAAAATGAGGCGGAGAATGTCATGGAAGAGGCCCTTGGCTCCCAAATCAACGATTACCTCATCAAGCCCGTCAACCCCAACCAAATCCTGCTGTCCCTGAAGAAGATTGTGGACAACAAACGGCTGGTACGGGAAAAAACCTCCTCCGACTACCAGCAGGAGTTCCGGCAAATCTTCATGGAAATCAACAGCGGCCTGGGCTATGAAGAATGGGTTGAGGTCTACCGAAAAATCATCAACTGGGAAATCAAGCTTGACGCTTCCAACTCCAGCGGCATGTGGGACATCCTCTCCGACCAGAAGAGCGAAGCCAATGCCGCCTTCTCCAAATACATCGAAAAAAACTACCTAGGCTGGATTAAAGACAAAGACGGCCCGGTCATGTCTCCCGACTTGCTGCGGTCTAAAGTTTTCCCCAAGCTCGACAGCGACGCCCCCTCTATCCTGTTACTGCTGGACAACCTGCGCTACGATCAGTGGCGGATGCTGGAGCCCATCATCAGCGAATTTTACCGGACGGAAGAGGAGGATTACTTCTACAGCATCCTCCCTACTTCCACGCAGTATAGCCGCAACGCGATCTTTTCCGGCCTGATGCCTTCAGAAATTGAGCAGTACTACCCCACCTGGTGGAAAAACGATAATGAAGAAGGGGGCAAAAACCTGCACGAGGAAGATTTGCTCAAAGAGCTGATCGGGCGCACTTTCCGAAAGGACATCAGGGTGGAGTACGTCAAGGTCACCAATGCCCACTACGCCAAGCAGCTGAATGACAATATCCTCAATTACCTGCAGAATGACCTCACAGTCATTGTGTACAATTTCATCGACATGCTCTCGCACGCCCGTACGGAGATGGAAGTGCTCAAAGAGCTGGCGGGCGATGAAAAAGCCTATCGTTCCCTGACCCGCTCCTGGTTCCGCAATTCGCAGCTCTGGGATGCCTTGCAACAGGCTGCCGAACGTGGCGCACAATTATTTGTCACCACCGACCACGGCACCATACGGGTCAAAACGCCAAGCCGGGTGGTAGGCGACCGGGAAACTACGACCAACCTGCGGTACAAGGTGGGCAAAAACTTGCAGTACGACCGCAAAGACGTGCTCGATGTGCGCGACCCAAAGCACGCCAGGCTGCCCCGGCCCAATGTGAGCTCCACCTTTATCTTTGCCAAGGAGGATAAGTACTTCTTATACCCCAACAACTACAACTACTACAATAACTACTACCGCAATACCTTTCAGCACGGCGGCATCAGCCTGGAGGAAATTATTTGCCCGGTGGTGCGGCTGAGCCCAAGGTAAGCAGGGCCGGGGTGACTTGCCCTGCCCGCTTTATACATGGCCCTAAAAATTAGCCGCCACCTGCGCCCGGCCGGTATGCACCACGTTTGCCTCGCCGGTTTTACGGCCCTCGTAGCTTAGGCGGAGCTGGATGTTTTTAGCCAGCTGCTGATCGAGGGTGAGGTTCCACAGCAGGTTGCGGCCATCCTGCAGCCCGTTGAGAATGGCAAAGCCAACCGGAGAATTTGCGCTGCCATCAAAATCAACGGCAACCAGAGTAGTGCGGAGCTGAACGGAGGTTTTAGCGGATTGGTTGTACCGCCCTTCCAGTTCCAGGTTGTGCCGCTGCGCAAAAGCATCCGCTTCGGGCAGCTGATCATCGTCTTGACGGAAGGTATAGGACAGGGTAGCGCGGAAGGCCCGGGAGGGGATCAGGGTAAGCTCCGGCCCTGCCTCATAGTAGCGAATATCGAAATCTTTATTGTTGAAAAACTCAGAATCATTCGTACGCCGCCCCTGCGTAAAATCAAAGGAAGTACTGACCGCTGGAGAGATATTCCAGCGGCCGCGCAGGTATTGCTCGCTATTGCGGCGGCTTTCAAAGCCAGACGTCTGCACAAATTTATTGCGCACATCGCTCATGCCCAGCTGCAAATCATAGACCGGGTCTGCCTGATTAAAGAAGAGGACATTCCGGATATTTGACGTCACGGCCACCAGGGAGGTATCCGCCACATCCAGCTGGAAGGGGTTCCAGGCCGCCACATTTTCAGCATCCTGCGTTTTGCGGTTGATGGTCAGGTTAGAGAGGGTGGAAAACCGGGCAGCGGCCTTTTTCCAGCCTTCCTCGTTGTACCAAACCGCCTTAGGCGTGAGGCGCAAACTCTGGTTCAGGCGCACATTATCAGTCCGGATAAACTCATCCGTTACGGCGGTCACCCGAATGTAATTAGCCAGATCCTGAAAGGGGGCCACCTCCATTTCGTTGGGCTGTATTACCCCGTCGTTGTTGTATAAAGAATCCAGCCAGATGTACGTTCCTTCTCCGGGCCGGACCTGCACGTAGGTGAACTCTACCTTGGCTTCCTGGCCAGACCCGATTTCGTAGGTGGTGGCCGACTGCACCACGCCTTTAAGCCATGTGAAATTGAGGTCGCCCCGCCCCAAAAAAGTCTCCCCCGGATCCTGATTGGTTGACTCCGGCCGCTGAACCCCCAGCCGGCGATACGTGAAGTTGCCGGCAAGCTGCAGCCGGCTGCCGCCCTGCTGATAGCGCCACCGACCATTCACGTTAACCTCTGATGCCCTGGCACTTTGCAGAAATTGCTCCCCTACCGGCGCATAGTCGATGCGTTCACTAAAGCTGCCCCCCCACTGCCAGCTTTCTTCTTCGGGCGACTCCAGAAATAAACGGTAGCGGTTGTAGTAGAAACTACTGGGAGCCAAGGTGTCGACACCAGTGGCAAAACGCTCGTTGCGCTCCTGCTCCCCGTAGGCGCCCAGGCGGGCATCGCCGAGCCAGGGTATAGCATAGGCCACGGTGGCCCGGGGCCGAAGGAAGCGCGTCCGCTGCGCTGTGCTCTCTGAAGTCAGCAGGCTGCCATCCAGCTCCACCTGCCAGCGCTCCACAAGCTCGCGGAGCTGCAGCCGGTGCCGTAGCCCGCTGTACAGGGTGTCCCGGCGGAAGCCGCTGACCTCGTAGCTGAGATTGCCCAGCCCTTGCCGGCGGAGGTTGAAGCTTCCCCTTCCAATCTGCTCCTGCGCCTCGGGCACACTGCCCTGCCCCTGCACATCGGCCAGGCTCCAGTCGCGCAAGAATTCCGGGTTCCGGTAAGGGTTTAGGGGTTCAAAGTTGCGCTGCACCCACTCGTAGCTCAGCCGGGTATCGAGCTGCCAGCCGCTGCTGTCTCCGCCCGGCAAAAAGCGCTGATGGATAGCGGTGTAAGCGGAAAGGCCCAAATCATCTTCACTGTCCAGGCTGGAAAACCGGTTGAGGTCGTTGCGGCTCATTGCGACTTCTGCCTGTACTTTGGAATGCGCCGAAAGGGTGTAGGTGCCCCCCAGGGTGTATAACTGTTGCTGACGCGGCGGCCTGAGCTGAATGACTGGGGCATAATCGCCGGCCGGCTGGCAGTTGGCCCCAACCCCCACCCAGCGGTACACCCGCTCATTGGCCGTTTGGGTGGGGGCCAGCACATACTGCCCATTGCCCTGGCCCACGAACGAGAACCGGGCTGTCAGCAAGCTGTCCTGAGGCTCGGTGGTGAAAGCCAGGTAACTTACCAAGCTATCTACCCCGCCGCAGGTAATCAGGGTATCGACCCGTCGATAAGCCACCCGGGAAGGCGTAAACTCTTCCAGGGTATCCACGCTGGGCAATAAAGCGCCTTCGCTGCGGTCGCCGGCCTCGCTCAACAACCGCTTGTCTTCATCCGTCAGGCTCAGCTCACCGGTTGCATTCTTGCTGTCTTGCTGGTTGAAAAGATTGAAGTTGAGCTTCAAGGGGCCTTGCTCGTACTGGGAGCTTACGGCATACAGGGAACGTACGTAATTTTGGTCGGCGTACTCGAATTCCACCACAATGCGGCTGTCTTTAGTGATCAGCCGTTGGTTGGTAAACGTCAGCTCGCCGCGGTTGTAGTCAATGATGTAGTCTTCTTCCAGGCCACGGACGAGCTGCTCCCCGTCCAGGAAAACCCGCTCCGTGCCTGAGAGGACAATAATGAAGCGCTCCCCTTCTGCCCCCCGTAGCTTATAGGGCCCTTGGTTGCCCTCAATGGCGTCAATGAAGTTGCGGGTAAACTGCCCCCGGCTGATGGCCACACTCGCCTGGGAGGAGAGCGTCCCCTTTTCGCCAAGCTGGCTGGTATTGGAAAAGGTAGCCCCCTGTAGCTTTTTGAAGTAATTCATAAAGTAGCTGTCGGGCCGTTGCAATTCGTAGTCGCCGGCGGTAAGCTGGTTTTGCCCTTTGCGCAGCTGAATATAGATCCGGTCGAACTCCCGCAATTGTTGGGTATTGCCCTCGGGCTGGATAGGGATGTTCTCGTCTGTGATGGCCGCCAGGATTTCTACCCCATCTCCGAGCTCCCCGGCCAACTGAAGGTTGAAGCTGGAGTTGAGCACCAGGTCCTGGTTGTTGCCGAAGGAAATCCCGCGGGTGAAATTGCCGTTGTAATTCAGCCCCCGGAAATCGAGCAGTTGCTCGTCTTGCTCATAGGGGTTATAGGCAATGCCAATGACACCGTCTTCCAGGGGGCGGGCCAAACTGGTATCGAGGTGCTGGTAGGCCTGCCCCAAGCGGTAAGGCAATACCCGGTAGGTAACCGACAGGGGGCCGGCATCCCGAAGCGTGGAGTCGAAGGTAATACGGGCATCCTGCACACGCACTGCGGATGGAGGCAGCCGCTTGCCGCTAGTGTCGCTTACCATGAGGCTGCCTGGCACGATAGTCAGGGAGTCCGACCAGCTCAGGGAATCAGAAGGCTGGAGCACCACTTGCCGAAGATTGCTAGCTGGCTGTTGTGCCTGTACTTTGCTGAAGGGCAACAGCACCAGCAGCAAGAGGCAGCAGTGGGCTGGCCGCCCGGGCAGGAACCCAGCCCTGTGCGTCAATTGTTGTGCCCATATGCGTGCAGCCTTCGGCATGCCGTGTTTACTTGCTTTAGTTTCCGAAATAACGAAAATTAGGGCATTGGCGTGCCTCAGGGAAGGCAGGATGTCGGGAATTGGCGGCCCGGCAGGGTGATTCGAGCACCTTCATCAGCCAAAGCCCCAACGTCAGCAAGGGTTCCGGGCACAGGTACGCGAGCACCTAATTCCGTCTGGCCGCATCAAGATAAAATGAAAGGGCAACGATGGTTGCCCTTTCTTCAAGAAATCACCCGACTGTTGTATGGCTATTGAGTGACAGGCACTCTTGCCATACCACTCATTAACCTGGCCGGGACTAAACTTATTATAGGTATCAATTATTTGTTAAACTAAGCGTGATTCCGGAAAATTAATACATTTTAACATTTCCAGGCAAAAAATACCGCAAAAAAGCCAGCTTTTCGGAGCTATTGAATAGATTAGCACCCTGCAATTTTGATTTCCCCCCTGAATATTGGTATCCTAATAGGCGGAAATTTTGATTTATTGTTTAAATTCGCCCTTAATTGTAACAGTTTTAAATTCCCCTCGTAAACTATAACGATTAAGGCTCGAAAATGAGCCTAAAGCAGGTCTTGTTGACCTGCCCACTGGCTAGATCGTCTGCATACCAAAATCTGAAATTTAGAACTAAGTCCAGTAATCTACCCGAATCGATGGCTCCCCCCTTCAATCCGGCCATCAATGATTTGATCATTTGTTTCAACGGGTTATCTGAACGATGGTAAATCCCAAAGTAAAAAACCCATGAGCTAAACTTTCGCACTATGCAAAGACGACTTTTACTATTCACACTATTAATGTCGCTTGTCAGCCCGGCACTTGATGCCCAGCCTCTGGATGTGCAGCTGTACCGCACCTACGATGGCTCATTCAACAATATGTCGAATACAGAATGGGGCGCAGCGCACACTCACTTGCTGATTTCCGGAGAGGACGTCGGCTATGACAACTTCATCGATGCGCCGGCCGGGCCCAACCGGCCAAATCCACGCCGGGTCAGCAATTCCTTGTTTGCTCAGGGGGCACCGCTCTTCGACCCCTTTGAGCTCAGCGATTTTGTTTGGGCTTTCGGCCAGTTTATTGATCATGACTTCGGGCTCACGCCAGACGGCACAGAGCCAATGAATATCCCTGTACCGCAAGGAGACCCCATGTTTGACCCCTTCAACACAGGGCAAGCGTTCATCCCGATGGTACGCAATGCCTTTGACCCCGCTACCGGGACCAACACCTTTAACCCCCGGCGCCACCCCAATGAGATCACCGCCTACATTGACGGTTCTGGTGTTTATGGGTCGAGTGAGTTCCGGGCGAACTGGCTGCGCACCTTCGAAGGGGGCAAGCTGAAAGTTTCAGAGGGCAACCTACCGCCCTTCAATACTTTCAGCGGGGCCTACGATGCGCCCATTGACCCCAACGCGCCCCACATGGACAACCCCGTGGGGCTTACCGAAAAAGTCTTTGTATGCGGCGACCCCCGGGCTGGAGAAAACCCTCTCCTGCTTGCGTTTCACGCGCTTTTCCTGCGGGAGCACAACCGCCTTTGCGACGAATTGGCGGCCGAGCACCCCGATTGGGACGATGAGCAATTGTACCAACGGGCCCGCAAATTGGTGGGCGGCCTGATCCAGTCTATCATCTACGAAGAATGGCTGCCCGCTGTAGGCGTCGACCTGGCGCCCTATCAAGGGTACGATGAAACCGTAAACCCACAACTATTCAATGTATTTACAGCCGCTGCATTCCGGCTGGGGCATACGCTTCTCAACGGGCAACTGCTCCGCGTAGATGAAGATGGCAACGAAATCCCGGAAGGCCATATGCTGCTGCGGGATGCTTTCTTCAACCCTTATCCGGTTATGGAGGTCGGGCTGGAGCCCTTCTTCCAGGGAATGGGCGAACAAATGATGCAAACCTTCGACGCCAAGGTGGTGGATGACGTGCGCAACTTCCTCTTCGGGCCTCCGGGTGCAGGGGGGCTTGACCTGGTCTCTATTAATATACAGCGCGGCAGAGAGCGGGGCGTTGAAGGTTTCAACGCCATCCGCCAAAACTTCGGGCTGAGCCGCTACTCCTTCTTCCAGCAGATCAATGATGAGCAGGAAGTATACGCCCGCCTGATCGGGCTATACGGCAATGTAGACGACCTTGACCCCTGGGTGGGCATGGTTGCCGAGCAGCCGGAGCCAGGCTCTATCTTTGGCGAAACCATCAACCGTATTTTAGAGGTGCAGTTTACCAATCTGCGCGATGGGGACCGCTTTTACTACGAAAACGACCCGGTGCTGAGTGATGAGGAAAAAGCCTGGATCAAGAACACCACCCTGCACGATGTGCTGATGAAGAACACCAACATTAAACTTATGCAAGACCAGGTGTTCAAAGCCATGGACTATGACGAGATTTGTGACAACATGACCTCCGATATCACTGGTTTGGTAGTCACAGAGAATGGCGACCCGCTCCCGGACGTGCAGGTCAACGTCATCAATGACGATGCGCCCATGCAAGTCATGACAGCAGCCGAAGGCACTTTCAACTTCTGGGGCGTACCCGCCTGCGATGTCAGTATGGTAGGCATGGAGCGCGACAACGACCTGACCAATGGGGTATCCACAGCGGATTTGATCCGCATACAGCAGCACATCCTCGGGGTACAAACCCTGGATGGGCCCTACAAGCGCATCGCAGCTGATGTGGACCGCAGCGGCACGATTTCAGTACTCGACCAGATTTACATCCGCCGCGTTATCCTGGGGCAATCCAACTTTTTCCCCAACAACTTCTCCTGGCGCTTTGTGGACGCCAAGTATGAGTTCCAGACCGATCAGCCACAGGCAGAAGACTTCACCGAAATCATCACCGTGGAGGACGTGCTTTCGGAAGATATGTCCCTGCAGTTTATTGGCGTGAAGGTGGCGGACGTCACCGGCGATGCAGCCCCGGCTGGCTTGCAGAGCGGCGAGTTGGAAGAGCGCAGCCTTACTGTTTTCCGGCTTCAGAATATGCGCCTGGAGCGCGGGCAAACCTATGAAGTGCCCGTCTTTGCCCGGGATATTGCCCAACTGAAAGGCTATCAATTTGGCTTCAATTTTGATACGGAAGCGCTGGCTTATGCCGGCATTCGGCCAGGTACCCTAACTAACCTGACGGAGGACAACTTTGGCATTTTCGCTGGAGAAGGGCACCTCACCACCAGTTGGGTCAAACCTGCCGGCCTCAAAGTGGATGCGGAAGCACCGCTGTTTTACCTCACCTTCCAGGCATTGAAGCCGGTACAGCTAAGTGAGGCGCTGGCCCTGAGCGAACAAAAGGTCAGAGCGGAGGCTTACGATAGCCAATTACAGGCTTCTGACCTTGGCCTGGTGTTCGAGCAAGCCGCTACCGAACCAGGCGAGGGCTTCGCGCTTTACCAGAACCAGCCCAACCCCTTCCGGGAAACGACTACGATTGCCTTCCGCATGCCGGAGGCTGGCCGAGCCCGGCTAACCATCACAGATGTCAGCGGCAAAGTCCTGCTTACCCGTGAGGAGGATTACGATACTGGCGAGCAGCAGTGGCAAATCGAGCGTTCTGAGCTGGCGGGCAGCGGCGTGCTGTTCTACACCGTAGAAACCGCTGAGGAGCGGGCCACCCAACGTATGATTGTGGTGGACTAGCCCAAAGGGCTTGATATCTTTGCGCTTGGGCGCAGGAAGAAGAGCGGACTGGCTTACGGCGAGTCCGCTCTTTTTGTTGGTGCCCTGCGCGGGTTGCCCTCCGCCGGATAGCCCTGGCAAACAAACGGCCGGTGTGCCCGGTTCCGACACTAAAGCCGGCAGCTATCTTTTGTTTCCTACCCAAAACCCCTTAAATTGAGATGTAATTTAAATTTAGCTTCTGCTTTCCTGAGAATATCATCTACCATGATCCGCCTTTTCTTGCTCCTTGTAGGCCTGCCGGGATGCCTCTCTGCCCGTAGCACTGAAGCAGAACAGGTATACATCGACACCATTTCGGTAACCGGCAATAAGCATACCCTTTCGGAGATCATCCTGCGGGAAATGTCAATCAACAAAGGGGATACCATTCTTTTAGACCAGCTCTCAGAAGAAATCAGATGGTCGGAGCAGATGATCATGAACACAGGGTTGTTCAACCGGGCGCAGATCAGTTACAAGGGGTGGAAAGGGGAGACGAATGAGGTGCACCTTTTGGTGACAGTCGAGGAAAACTGGTACCTCTACCCCATTCCCATTTTTGAGCTGGCCGACCGAAACTTCAATGTGTGGTGGGTTGACCAAAAGCGATCCCTGGACCGTACCAACTACGGCATGGACTTCGCTCACATCAACTTGACGGGCAGAAAGGATAAGCTCAAAGCTTCTCTCAAGTACGGATACACCCGGAAATATGCCCTTTCGTATGAGTTCCCCTATGTCAATAAAGCCCAAACCCTTGGCGTGTCCGCAGATATCGGCTACTGGCGCAACAAAGAGGTCAACTACCGTACTGAGCGCAGCAAACAGGTCTTCTACCGCACCGAAGAAGGATTCATTTACGAGCGTTTCAGCAGCGGGCTGGGCCTGACTTTCCGGCCCCAGCTGCGTTCTTTTCACAACCTTAACATCGGTTTCTCACAACTGCGCGTGGGCGATGAGGTAGCCCGAGACCTCAATCCCCACTATCTGCTCGAGGGCCGGCACCGCTTGCGTTTTTTCTCCCTGCGCTATGACTATTTTCGTGAAAACCGGGATGTGGCGCCCTATCCCTGGTCGGGCTCTTTCTGCTACGGTACCCTCATCAAAGACGGGCTTGGCATTTTCGGAGAGCGGGATGGCCTCACTCTGCTGACTGGCTACGGCAAATACCTGCCCTGGGGCGAGCGCTGGAGCCTGGGCCTGGAAATGCGCACCAAGCTCTCTTTGATCCGGTCCCGGCAGCCGTACCGCGACAACCGGGGGCTGGGTTTTGGGCGGCATACCCTACGGGGTTGGGAATACTATGTCATCGACGGCATGGATATGGGGCTGGCTAAATCTAGCCTGCGGTTCCGGTTTGCCGAGTACAATTTCAACTTCGGCAAAATGATGCCCATCGGCGCACTGCGCCGTATGCCCGTACGGCTGCACCTTTCCCTTAATAACGACCTGGGCTATGTCAACAGCCCCTATGCACACGTAGACAACCCACATAGCAACCGCCTGCTTTGGGGCGGCGGCATCGGGCTGGATATCGTGCTTTACTACGATAAGGTCATCCAAATTCAGTACAGCGTTAACGATTTGCTGGAAAATGGGTTATTTTTACACCTCAGCATGAATATCTAGTGCGACTAGTCCGAAATAGCACAGCGTATTTCACGCTTGGGCGCCCTGGTTTTACTGGGTTTCTTCGGTTAGTCATTTCTGAAACACTCCACTAGTACACGGTTTACTAAGTGCGGCCAGTCCAAATGAACTGATCGTTTTTCAGGCTTGAAGCCCTTGCCGAGGCAAAGCTTGGAATCATCCACGAATCAACCCACCAGATGCAAGTAGTTGTTTACAGCAAAGTCCTTAAGAAAAAGGATATCCTCCACGTTCAGCACCTATTCGACGCACTCGACGAGGAGGGCATCACGCCCTATGTATACGCTCCTTACATGGAGCAGCTCAAAGCGGAAATCCGGCTGCCTGCTCATGCAGGAATATTTGAGGGCTACCTAGATTTGAATACGCAGAAGTTTGACTTTTTCATCACCCTGGGGGGCGATGGCACGATCCTGGCGGCCACAACTCATATCCGCGATAGCCAGGTGCCTATTCTCGGCATCAACCTGGGGCGGCTGGGCTTCCTGGCCAGTATCGAAAAAAAGCGGATCCGTGAGGCCATCGGCTTGCTAAAGCGGGGCATGTATACGATCGAGGACCGCACCATGCTCTACCTGGAGTCCAACCTGCCCATTTTTGGGGAAATCCGCTTTGCGCTTAATGATATTACCTTGCTAAAGCGGGACACTTCCTCCATGATCACGATCCATACGTTTATCAATGGGGCCTACCTGAACTCCTACTGGGCGGATGGCATCATCGTTGCAACGCCAACCGGGTCGACTGGTTATTCCCTGAGTTGTGGCGGGCCTATCATTTTTCCCAATTCGGGCAACTTTGTTATCACCCCGGTGGCGCCTCACAACCTTAATGTCCGCCCAATCGTCATTTCCGACGACTCCGTGATCTCCTTTGAAATCGAAGGGCGGGCTGAAAACTTCCTCTGTACCCTTGACTCCCGCTTCGAAACCATCACCGCTACCCACCAACTTGCGGTAAGGCAAAACGACTTCAGCATCCGCCTGGTGCAGCTGCACGACGTCAGCTTTATGGATACCATCCGGCAAAAACTGGCCTGGGGCGCGGATACCCGGAATTCCTGAAGCAAACCTGGCAGTGGAATGGGCAATACGCCATCTGAGCTAAAACCCAACCGCTGAAATGCCGGGAAGGCCCCGATTTTTTCATGCATGCAATCAACAATCCGATATGAATATCACCTTCCAGTTTTACGGCCAGCATTATACTGCCGACCTGCAGCATCCACTGGATATCGCAATACCACTAAAACCGGGGATGGAGACCGTCAATTGCTTCTACGCCCCCCCTATGGAAGCAGAGCCCGTTGTTGCCGGCAGCTTTATTGGCTCTACGCAGCAGGGTGGGGCTGTCAACTTCCTGACCGTCAAGGTAACCCCACACGGCAACGGCACGCATACGGAATGTGTCGGGCATATCGCTATAGAGCCTTTTACCATCAATCAATGTCTGCGGCAATTTCACTTCCCCGCCCGCCTCATCAGCGTTTTTCCCACCAAGACGACAGCCGGCGACCGGGTGATTTACCGGGACCAACTGGAAGCCCTGCTGGAAGCACATCCGCCCACGCCCGCTCTGCTGATCCGCACCCTGCCCAATGATGACCTGAAAATGATCACAAACTATTCCGGGGCCAACCCACCTTACTTACACCATGAGGCCATCCGTTATCTGGTCAGCCGGGAGGTCAAACACCTCCTGCTTGACCTTCCCTCGGTAGACCGGGAGGAGGACGGCGGCCGCCTCATGGGGCACCATGCCTTTTGGCAGTATCCGGAAGCGCCGCGCACAGATTGTACGATCACTGAGCTGATTTATGTAAACAATTCTATCCGAGATGGCTTATATTTACTGAACCTGCAAATTGCAAGCTTTGAAATTGACGCCAGCCCCAGCAAGCCGGTACTTTTTCGATTAGAACCCGCTCAGTAAATGCCATTGTACCAGTCTACATACCACTCCAAGACCTTTCGTGACTTTCGGGAAATTGACCCCTCGAACTACCGGCGGATCATTCATTTCTACGAAGCCCACGAATCGGCCATCCGTGGGCTAGACTTTGAGGAGTACTTCGAAATGCTCATTGCCTACGTCAACAGCTTATTTGAAGTCGGCTTCCACCAGAAGCATTTGCTTATGGTCAATGTAGCTATCGAAGAAGTGATTGTGCAGAATGTGCAGGCACCCCCGGGCGAAGACTTGTACCAACAGCTCTTATTCCGCAAAGCCGCCTCCCACTTTCAATGCCTGCAATACGACAAGTGCCACTACGTTTTGCTACAGCTCATCCGCATCAACCCAAAGGATGCTGATGCGATCAACTTCCTCAAGAAATGCCTGCGCCGCAAGGAGCCTGCCTTTTTGGAACATGCCAAAGCCACCGCCATATTCCTGTTCCTGCTATCTGCCCTGATCATTTCGATTGAGGTTTTGCTGGTCCGGCCCTTCTACGAAATGCACGCCGGCCTGGTGGAGCGCAGCCGCAATACCATCTTTGGGATTGGCTGCCTGTGCCTGATTGGCGGCGGGCTACTGCACCGCCTGCGGGTGGAGCGCCAGGTAGAAGGCATCGTCAGAGCAATCCGGGAAGAGAAAGGAGCTGCCTGACCTAAATTGGCACACCTCTTTATGGCAAACCCAATCTTAAAGGGTATCTTCACGGCAAAAATCCATGAAACCCACATTGCTGATCTTGGCTGCAGGTATGGGCAGCCGCTACGGTGGCCTGAAGCAGCTGGATGGCCTAGGCCCCAACGCAGAAGTCATTATTGAATACTCCATCTACGATGCTATACGCGCAGGCTTTGGCAAAATCGTATTTGTAATCCGAGCGGATATCGAAGCCGCATTCCGCGAAAAATTCGGCGGCAAGTTTGACGATAAGGTTGAAATCGTTTACGCCTTTCAGGCCATCAATACCCCGGTGGAAGGCGTAGAGGAGCTGCCGCACCGGGAGAAGCCCTGGGGCACTGCCCACGCGGTCCTGGTGGCTCACGACAAAATCAACGAACCCTTTGCGGTCATTAATGCCGACGACTACTACGGTATTTCCAGTTTCAAGTCCATGGCCAAGTTCCTGACTGAAGACTGTGCACCTGACCACTACAGCATGATTGGCTATCAACTGGACAAAACCCTTTCCGATGCCGGGCATGTCAACCGGGGGGTCTGCGAAGTCAACGACGAAGGGCACCTGACTGATGTGGTCGAACGCCACAAAATTCAGCGCACCCCCGCCGGTATTGTGTACGAGGAGGATGGCCAGCAGCACTCCTTGCCAGCCGATGCGCTTGTTTCCATGAATTTCTGGGGCTTTCACCCAAATGTATTTGAAGAAACCCGCCGGCAGTTTATACAGTTTGTCCAAGACCATCGCGATCAGCCTCGGGCAGAGTTTTATATTCCCCTTGTCGTCAACCGGCTGATCAATGAAGGGAAAATCAAACTAGCGGTTATCCCCAATGCGGAGCGCTGGTATGGCGTTACTTATCAGGAAGACAAGCCAATGGTGCAGGAAGCTTTCGCCAAACTGACCGCAGAGGGGCACTATCCCAAAGCTTTGTGGTAAGGAATTAGCAATTATTGCCGCTTCCCGGCGCTCGAAATCGCTTATCTTTTCGGAAAACACACCCGATGGATAAGCGATTTTTGTTTTTAGCCCTGCTCCTTTGCAGCAGCCATTTCACCTTTAGCCAGGCCGCTACGGGCCTTGCTCCCGCCGAGGGGGTAAGCCTATACTACGAAATCTACGGAGAAGGCCAACCTATGGTCATTATCAATGGCGGCCCCGGCTTCAACTGCAATGGCTTCCAGGGCCTGGCTAAAAGGCTGGCCAAAGAATACCAAGTTATTTTGTACGATCAGCGGGGTACCGGCCGGTCGATCGTGGAGCAGATCGATAGTGCCCGTATGACGATGGACTTAATGGTTGCCGACCTGGAAGCGCTGCGCAAACATTTGGGCTTTCAGGAGTGGACGGTGCTCGGCCACTCGTTCGGGGGCATACTGGGCAATTACTACGCTGCTCAGCACCCGGCAGCCCTAAAGGCACTGATCGCTTCGGCCTCCGGTGGGATTGACCTCGGTTTGTTGCGCAGTTTTGACATCACTCAACGAATGACTGGGGTGCAACGCGATTCCTTCCGGTATTGGAGGGCGCAGGTAAATGCCGGAGACACTTCCGCTTGGGCTGATGCCAGGCGGCGCGCTTTTATGGCAACCGCCTATGTATACGACGATGCCTACGCACCCAGGATTGCTGAGCGTTTAGGGCAAGGCAACCCGGAAATCAACCAATTAATTTGGCAAGATTTACACCGAATCGGATACGACGTACAAGCAGCAGCCAGGACGTTTGAGAAGCCTGTACTGATCATACAGGGAGAACAGGATGTCATCAGCCTGCAGATTGCAGAGAAGGCGCATGAGGCCTACCCCAACTCCAGGCTGGAGATACTGCCGGAATGCGGCTACTACGGTTGGCTCGACCAACCGGAGCGTTACTTTGGTGCCCTTGCTGATTTCATGCAACGGGCAGCAGTTGAAGATGAACAACGAATCCGGCAGGTGCTGGAAAAATATGTCCGCTCCATCTACGAAGCCGATACCACCCTTGTCTACGAAGTAGCCGATGGCCAATTGCAAAAATCCGGGCATTACTACGCTACAGGCTCAGGCCAGTGGGGGTATTCCGATATGTCTTTCCCACAATTAGTGCGCACGGCAGCCCGCTACAACTGGCAAGGCAACTTGCCCGCAAATGCGCCACTGGAAATTGAGGTTTTCGACATCGGCAGCCGCACTGCTTCTGCAAAAGTAGCAGCCATCTGGGGATACGACTACGTTTTGTTGTCTCAGAATGACAAGGGCCGATGGCGCATGGACAAGGTACTTTGGCAAAGCTACAGCCCGGAAGCGCAACAGGCAAACCGGCAAGCCGTTGGGCCCTAAATCCAGGCAGGTGGAAACGAGGACTTCAAAGACGGCGGTCTCAGTAGGTAAATATACCTAACCCCTTTTGTGATGCCCCAATTGGCTACCGGCTGGTTGGGGCATTTATTATATCCCGTCCCGGAACTTATTTTTGCAATAAACGATTGCCAAAATATGTCACGAAAAGCAAATAGCAGCCCCGAGCTAAGCTGGGAGGAATTTACACGGGTGGAAATGCGCGTGGGTACAGTACGCGAGGCTTACCCCAATGAAAAGGCGCGCAAGCCAGCCCTGATCTTGCATATCGATTTTGGCCCTCTGGGTGAACGAAAAACCTCTGCACAAATCACTAGCCATTACCAGGCCAGGGACTTGATCGGGCGGCAGGTCATCGCAGTGGTTAATTTTCCGCCTAAACAAATCGCTAATATGGTCAGTGAGTGCCTGGTGCTGGGCGCAATGGATGCGGAAGGTGGCGTGGTGCTGCTTCGTACTGATCAGCCCGTTCAGAATGGGCTAAGAGTAGGTTAGTATGCCCTGTGCTATTATGGCTCAAGCCGTAGCTACCTGACCGTTAAGAGAACGGGCATAAGTAGAGCCTCAAGCTTAGAAATACTGTCTAATAATCCAGTTTAGCCGCACTGGTACACGGTGTACTAGTCCCATATTTCATTTTGGGGCGCAGCCCGGAGAGCGCTTCCTTATCTTTGCTAAAAACAATATGGCAAGACTCCAAGAACGAACGATCCTGATTACCGGTGCAGCACGGGGTATAGGCAAAGCAATGGCAGCCCTGTTCTACGCTGAAGGCGCTGAGGTACTGCTTACCGACATCCGCGACGAAGCGGGCGCTGCTGCTGCCAATGAACTGGGTGAACGGGCCAGCTACCTTCATTTAGACGTCGGCTCCGAGCCGGACTGGCAGGCAGCAGCGGCTTTTGTGAAAGACCGTTTTGGCAAGTTAGATGGGCTGATCAACAATGCCGGCATCACAGGCTTTTTAGAAGCTCCGGGCCCCTTCGACGCCGAGCAGGCCGACCTGGACACCTGGGAGCGTGTCCACCGCGTTAACGCCACGGGAGTGATGCTGGGCTGTAAATACGGCATTGCCCTGATGAAAGCGGAAGGCGGCAGTATAGTCAATATTTCCTCCCGCAGTGGCATTGTAGGCATTCCGGCGGCAGTTGCCTATGCCTCCAGTAAAGCTGCCGTTCGGAATCACACCAAAAGCGTGGCCCTCTACTGTGCCGAAAAAGGGTATAACATCCGTTGCAACAGTATCCATCCGGCAGCTATTATGACGCCCATGTGGGATGCTATGCTCGGGGACGGGGCACAGCGCGATCAGATGATCCGGCAGATTGAAGCCGGCATCCCCCTTGGCCGGTTTGGAGAGCCAGAGGACGTAGCCTACGCTGCGCTCTACCTCGCTAGTCCGGAATCCAAATACGTAACGGGCACAGAGCTTCACGTAGACGGGGGGATCCTGGCCGGCAGTGAAGCCCGACCGGAGTAAAAAACTACCCTGCCAACCGGAAATAGCTGCTGGCAAAGGCGATTGAACAGGGTAAAAACGATACACTATGCATGCGGATAACCTAAAGGTGAAGGTTTGTTGCATCAGCAGTATACAGGAGGCCCGGCTAGCCATCCAATACGGAGCTGATGCCCTGGGGTTGGTGGGCCCGATGCCCAGCGGCCCGGGAACCCTGAAAAACGAAGAGATTGCAGCTATCGTCCCGCATATCCCCCCACCGGTTGCTTCTTTTCTGCTAACGAGCGAGACCCGGCCAGGTGCGATTGTAGAGCACCATCAAAGGGTCCATACCAATACCCTGCAAATTGTGGATGCACTTTCGGAGGGCAGTTATTCGGACATCCGGAAAGCCTTGCCCAATGTAAAGCTGGTGCAAGTCATCCATGTCATTAATGAGCAATCAGTGGATAATGCCCTCCGGCTGGCAGAATCGGTCGACGCCTTGCTACTGGATAGCGGCAACCCCAACCTAAAAGTCAAGGAGTTGGGTGGGACTGGCCGCATCCACGACTGGTCGCTCAGCCGGCGCATTGTAAGGGAAGCCCGGGCCCCTGTCTTTCTAGCCGGAGGCCTGAATGCTCAAAACGTCCGGCAAGCCATAGAGACCGTACAACCCTACGGTATTGACCTCTGCAGCGGCCTACGTTCTAAGGGCGCGCTAGACGAAGCGAAGCTGGCGGAATTCTTCGGGCAGGTTCGGGCCGGATAAAGCCCGGCCGGTAGCAGCACACTTCTGCCTCATGACGGATAATTCACTTCTTTTCGAATGTTAGTTCCCCCTCCTTTTCATCCACGACAATCGTGTCGCCAGCAACAAAAGTGCCCGCCAGGACGTGCTTGGACAGCTCATTGACCACCTCTTTTTGAAGGACCCGCTTCATGGGCCGGGCACCAAACTGCGGATCGTACCCCATCTCTGAAAGCAGGTCCTCGGCGGCCGGTGTCAGTTCGATGGACATACCCTGGTCACCGAGCATTTTTTCCACTTTACGCAACAGCAGGTGGAGAATCTGCTTGATCTCCTCGCGGGTCAACGGCAAGAACATGATACGCTCATCAATACGGTTCAGGAACTCCGGGCGCAGTTCTTCTTCCAGCAAGTCGAAGACTTCATCTTTGGTGGCTTGCAGCACTTCCGGCCGTTTGTCCTCTGGCAACTCGATTAAATCCTCAAAGTTTTCCAGGATGACTTCTGCCCCCATATTGGACGTCATGATAATGAGGGTATTGCGAAAATTGGCAACCCGCCCTTTGTTATCCGTAAGCCGGCCGTCATCAAGGACCTGAAGAAGTACGTTGAAGGTGTCGGGATGAGCCTTTTCAATTTCATCGAGCAGTATGATAGAATAGGGGCGGCGGCGCACGGCTTCGGTGAGCTGCCCGCCTTCATCGTAGCCCACGTAGCCGGGAGGGGCGCCCACCAGGCGGGAAACCGCGTGCCGCTCCTGATACTCGCTCATGTCGATGCGGGTGATGGCTTTTTCGTCATTGAACAGCACCTCAGCCAGGGCTTTGGCCAGCTCCGTTTTACCGACCCCGGTAGGCCCCAGAAAGATGAAGGACCCAATCGGGCGGTCCACGTCTTGCAGCCCGGCCCGGCTACGGCGTACAGCATCCGCTACGGCACGCACGGCTTCGTCCTGCCCGATGAGGCGCTTGTGAAGTTCGTCCTCGAGGCGCAGCAGCTTATCCTTTTCACTTTGCAGCATTTTGGTGACCGGTATGCCCGTCCACCGGGAAACAATATCGGCAATATCGTCTCCGGAAACCTCATCGTTGGTGAACCGCTTTTCTTCGGAAAGATCAGCGAGCTTTTCTTCGGCGGCTTTGAGCATCGCTTCCTGCTCCTGCATTTGCCCGTAGCGGATTTTGGCGACCAGCTCGAAATCGCTGTTGCGCTCCGCTTTGGCAGCCTCGGTCTCCAATTCTTCCAGCCGCTTTTTGATACCCTGTATGGTATCGACGATTTCCTTTTCGTTTTTCCAGGTGGCCCGGATGCTATCCCGCCTTTGGCGGGCATTGGCAATCTGCTCGTTGATGGCTTCTACTTTCCGGTCATTGCCTTCCCGCTTCAGCGCTTCCCGTTCAATCTCCAGCTGACGGACCCGGCGGTCCCATTCATCGACTTCTTCGGGCACCGAGTCCAGTTCCAGGCGGAGCTTGGCTGCCGCTTCATCGATAAGGTCAATGGCTTTGTCGGGCAGGTGGCGGTCGGAAATATAGCGATGAGACAACTCAGCAGCGGCGATGAGGGCACTATCCAGGATTTCGATTTTATGGTAGACCTCGTAGCGCTCCTGCAGGCCCCGCAGAATCGAGATGGTATCCTCTACGCTTGGTTCCTCAATTAGTACCGTTTGGAAACGGCGCACCAGCGCTTTGTCCCGCTCAAAGTACTTTTGGTACTCATCGAGCGTCGTTGCCCCAATGGTCCGCAGTTCGCCCCTCGCCAGAGCAGGTTTCAGGATATTGGCGGCATCCATAGCGCCATTGCCGCCACCTGCCCCGATTAGGGTATGAATCTCGTCTACGAAGAGGATAATTTCACCATTGGATTCTGCCACCTCTTTGATGACGGCTTTGAGGCGTTCTTCAAATTCACCTTTGTACTTGGCACCCGCAATCAGGGCCGCAATATCAAGGGTCAGTATCTTTTTCTCCCGCAGGTTCTCCGGTACGTCCCCTTGCACAATGCGCCAGGCGATGCCCTCCACAATGGCCGTTTTGCCTACACCGGCTTCACCGATCAGGATGGGGTTGTTTTTCTTGCGCCGGCTCAGGATGTGTAGCACACGCCGGATTTCCTCGTCCCGCCCAATAATGGGGTCGAGCTTTCCATTCTCCGCCCGCTCATTGAGGTTGATGGCAAATTTTTTCAGGGAATTGTAGCCACTTTCGGCGCTTTGGTCAGTAACTTTCCGGCCTTTCCGCAATTCTTCTATAGCTGCGCGGAGTGCTGCCTCACTCGCCCCCAGGCTTTGCAAAAGCTTGCCCGTTTCGTCATCGCCCAGAGCGATTCCCATCAGCATAAGCTCGATCGAGATGTATTCATCGCCAAAGTCTGACAGCAATTTTTTAGCACGGCTCAGGGCTTTATTGGCGCTTTTGGTCAGGTACTGCTTGGCGCCGCCCTTTACCTTTGGCACCCCCTGAATTTCTTTATCCAGCCCTTTCCGCAACGCGGTAATGCTGACGGCGCACTTACTGAGTAAAAAAGTGACGACATCTTCTTCTACTTCCAGCAAGCCTCTTACTAAATGGGCAGTCCCTACCTGTTGTTGATCCAGACTGCCCGCAATCTGCTGTGCTTTCTGAATAGCTTCCTGGGATTTAGTCGTGAAATTGTCGTAGGTCATTTAAGCCAGTTTGATTTGAGAATTCCAATAAATAAAGATGCTACAGAAATGGCAAATTTGATCGACTAGCAAACAGAGATTTCAGATCATTCCGGCCGGAACAGGACTAGGCCACAGGTTTCGCCCGGAGCCGACTCGAAGGTCCAGGCTTTTAGTGTTTGAACCGCCTGTTGCTGCCAGGCCTCCGGCGCTGCTCCCCCGTTCAGAGGCCTGACGGTAGTGACCTTACCCCCGGCGTTCAGGCAAATATTGAAATACAGTTCGGCTTCAAAGCCTGCGGGCAACGGGGGAGCATAAGTTGGACCCCGCTGTTGCAAAAGGGGAGATAAGCGAATATTGCTGGGGAGCTCTTCAGATTTGACCGGCGGGTCGGAAGGCGATGGGATTGACTCCTCCGATTCGTCCCCATTGTCGGAAGAGGGCGTTGGGAATCGCTCCCCCGGTTTGCTTACACTGGGTACCACGCCGGCAGGTTCCTGAGCAAACCAGTAAAGGCCACCGAAGCCAACGATCAGGACGATGCTGGCCACAATCGAAAGCCTTCTGCGTAAACTGGAAGATTTTGGCGAAGCGGCTTTCGATTCAATGGGTGCAGAGGAGGGCGGCTCGCGGGAAATCAGGTTATCCTCCTCCATCCCTACCACGTGTTCCTGAGGCGCACCAGGCACATCGGGTTGCAGGCCTCGCGTCTGGGTAGCTCCGGAAATATCCGGCTCTGATGCCAGGGCAATACCAGCAGCAGAGAAGCCAACGGGCTCGGTGGACTGCCGTTCCGACACAATTTGCACTTGCTCTTCCCAGGTGATGTTGCGCCGCTCCCGCTCTCCCATAATTTCCTCAATCACAGTCAGTTTTAGCAGTAGCCGGAAGTTGCCTTCCCGGATGGGCTCCACGTAGAACTTCCACTCGGTATAGGTGCCTGCCTCCAGAAACTGCCGCTCGTCGTGGTATGTCCGAATATGGAAAGCCGGTTCGCGGTTAGGGTCAATCAACTCTGCTTCCATAATCTCTGATACCGTGACTTCCTTTACCTCTACTTCCTTTGTCAGTTCCAGGTTGTCTGCAATAACAGCACGGTCAAACGCCAACCGGATGACACAGACCTCTTCTCTGCCCACTTCCATCTGCCGCGGGATTTTATGCAAAAGCACGCCCCGGCCATTCAACTGGAAACTACTGGACGGCGGTGAAAAGTCTGCTACCTCCAAATCGTCTATCCATTCCAGCAGGCGCAAGCGGATGCGGTTGTAATCCAACTGCAAGGCTTCGCCCGACTTAACCCCCATCATCTTGGCCCGGTTAGCTTCATTGAGCTGCGCTTTCAGCAAAAGCAACTCGTCTTCTTTTGCACTACCCGATGGCAGCCGTTCTTCTATGGCCTCAAAGACCCTGCCCAGGCTTTCGCTCAGCAACTGTCGCCAGGTGTGCTTCCATTCTGAAAGTTGTGCGTCCGTAGTCATCTTCCAAATATACATCTTGGAATGCGATAAAAAAAGAGGGCAACTACACTCGGCAGCACCCTCTCACTCAACTGTTACAATGCTTTATTTTTTTACCAACCGGACCGGATCAGGCGGCCCTGGTACTGAAGGTGCCCGGAGGATAACCGGAAGAAATAGGTGCCCGGTACCGGCAGGGCGCGGCTGTCCAATTTCCATTCATTGATGCCAGCCAGGGCCAGTTGTGCGGCGTTCAACAAAAGCCGGCCCTGTGCATCCCAAACCTGCAGCCGTACGTGTTCTTCGCCGGCCAGTTGATAGCGCAGGGTCACCTCTTCCCGGAAGGGATTGGGGAATACCGCTACTTCTGCTGAACGCTGACGGAAGACCAAGGCTACCGGTTGCGCAGCCCCATCGGCATCAATGTGCTCGCTTCCGGAACCTATGGATAGATGCTCACTGAGCAGGGCCGCCTGCTCCACCTCTACCTCAACGTAGCAAACGGGGCGCTCCGCCGAGGCTGCACGCTGATTAAGCCAGCTGAAGGAGGTAACATTTGCCTGAGACTGATCAAGGGAAAGCAATACCCCGGCTGCCGGTTCGATTTTTGTTACCCGGATGCCTGGATGGTTGAAGCGCAGCACCCCACCCTGCCAATACGCTCCATCGGCGGGGTAAAGTGGCAAGCGGTAGGCGATGCCAGGTTGCAGCTGTTGGTCTGGTACTTCCAACCGCCCTGCTGAGTTACTCCGCCCCTGCAAGGACAGCAAATCCGCCGCCGTATCCTGCATAGCACTGCCATTCACATCACCAAGCTTGACCCCTACGAAGTGGGCATCCATCACATCTTCGTTGAGGGTGTCAATCTGAATTTCCTGAGGATAGCCCTGCATCATCATGGAGTCGGCAGAAAAAATAAAAGCTTCGGGGATAAACCGCCACCCCAGGCTGTCGGCCAATCCGGGCTGAACCCCCAACAAGATGAAATGCAGCATCATGATATCGTCTGAATCAATAGTGCCAGACTGGTCGACATCCGCTGCAATAAGTTGATAGGGGCTGGTAAGGGTATCCACCCCCATAAGGTGGCGGGCGATCCGGATAAGGTCAGCAGTGGTAATGCCGGCCCTGGGGTCATCTATCTTTTGGGCGCTGAGGGTATAACTCCCGCCCATAGGCATGCTGTCAAACATGTACTGCCCGCTGGTGTCGGTCATTGCAGCCCCAACAGCAGCGAGCTGAACTTCCACCTCCGGGATTTTATCGCCCTGAAAATCCAGTGTGCGGCCACCAATAGCCGCCGCCGGGGTAACGGTCGTCGTATCCGGCCCGCAGGTACCGATATTGTCTTGTACCACTGCGCTTGTCAGGCAGTAGCCCCAATTGCCTGCTTTATCTCCTACCCAGAGGGCAATGACATTCATCCCTTCCTCTTCACAAGTAAAAGTCAACACATCATCGGCGGGGGGCGACGTCTGCCCCGGTATCGGCTCAAAGCCCAGCCGGAAGTCCAGGAGCTCGTAGGGCGTGCAATTGTCATAACTGCTGCCAATTTCAATATCGGAAGCCCACAGCTCATTCATCCCGCCCTCCATCAAGGCTACGGATACGCCTTCCAGGCAAATGGGGGTCGGAGCAGTACCATCTTCTACCGTAACAGTGATACTGCAGGCGCTTTGATTGTTGCAGCCATCTTCCAGCACATACTTCACCTCGTATTGCCCGATGGGCACGTCTGTAAACTGGCTGCCTTCTCCGAGGTCACCTGTGATTTTAACGGATACGTCTGAGAGACAGTCCGATATATCGGTGGGCTGGGGAAGCGTGAAGCTGGCAGTGCAGCTGGTGAAGGAGGTAGGGACCACCAAATCATCCGGGCAGGTGAAGACGGGAGGCAAGGTATCCTGTATTTTTAAAATCTGTGTTTCGCTCCAGATGCCCTGAGTACCCCCGTATTCGTAAGTGCACCAGTCGATGACGCGCCACTCCCGCAGGACCTTCACGCAGGATTCCGAAGCGGCTGTGAACACCCAGTCTTCGTAGTTGGTAGCGATCAGCTCGCAATCGGCGTAGAGGACCTCCGGCCGATCGAAAGGGGCAGGAAGGTTATCGGGGTCCAAATCATCCACCGAAGTGCATTCGTAAGTGGTGTAATCCGGCGGGAAATGGACCTCAACGGGCGTGTTGTCAAAGAGGTACACAGATTGGGTGCAGGAGTTAGAGTTGCCGAAGTTATCGGTGGCCGTCCAGGTGCGCAGGATTTGCCCGGCACCACAGGAATTGGTATGGTCTTGGTCAGTAAAGTCCAAATTGGCTACGCCGCAATTATCGTAGACCTCAGGCGTGCCTGCGTAATCCCAGTTGGTGGAATGATGGCAGGCAACCGACTGGGCCGGTGGGCAGCTAAGGCTGGGAGCAAGCTTGTCCTCCACGGTAGCGTTTGACCAGCACGCATTTGTGTTGCCCGCACAATCAATGGCTAACAGCTCTACCTGGACTAATTGCCCGATGTCTGCACAGTTGAATACGACATAAGGGCCGAAGGAGGCGGAGGGCTGGTCCATCCGCCGGACTTTGATGCTAGCCAGGCAGCTATTATCATTACTGCCTTCATCGAAGGTGGCGGCATAGACGCGCGCTTCTCCGTTTTGCGTTAGGCTAACATTGACCTGATCATCACATACAGCAGTGGGAGGAATGGGGTCCGAAGCCATCAGCGGTATTGCTGAATAAATAAATAACACGATGAGCAGCCAACGCTGCCGGGCGGGGTGTACGCTTAGTTTCATATGGGTTTATGATTATACTTTCCGGAATAAGTTACGCGTGCATACAGAATAAAGGGGGGGATACATCGAGGACCGGCGAGCATGGGAATCGCATCCACAGGAGCCGGTACAAAAGGGTAATGACAGCAGGTAGATATTGAATAGCAAGCTTAACCGAGGCAGTTGATCTGTGGTCAATACATTACCGGTAGATTGATGCCTAGTTGTACGGTAGCCTTCTCAGGTATGAAGCGGAATCGAGTAGGAGACAAAGGTAGTTAATTAAGCTACCTTTGTCGTCCTCTCAC
>CAZNSK010000036.1:563-44324 GCA_964575505.1 uncultured Phaeodactylibacter sp. | reverse complement strand
GCCTAACTTGAAAGATATTCCAAAATAATGTGGGGCGTTTGGATTTCAAAAAATATCTTTGCTCCCGCTTGACTTGGTATCTTCCTTACCGGCCCTGTGCCAAGACCCAATGAAAGCAAAAGCCAAATAATCAATAATTTACGCCTATCCTCAGACAACAGAAAAATAGTGTACAAGACACACTATTGACAGCATTGGGTAATCATCCTTACCATACAACCTAAATTAAACTTGTAGCTCTTATGAAAAACATTCTGCGATTGGCCGTAGCCTTTGCAGCCGCGCTGCTCCTGGTACAACAGGGGTATGCTCAGGGCACCGTAAAAGGGACAGCGGTTGATGAAAATGGCGAGGCCCTGATCGGGGCCACCATTCTGCTGGTGGGCAGCAGCCGGGGAACGGCTACCGACTTTGACGGTAACTACGTCCTCGAAAATGTGCCGGCTGGCGAACAGCAATTCCGGGCTTCCTACACCGGCTACGGAGATATCACGCAAACTGCCATCGTCAAGGATGGCGAAACCGTTACCCTTGACTTCCAGCTGGGGGAAGACGCCGAGGTGCTGGAGGAAGTTGTGGTTATTGGTTATGGCTCCGTGCGCAAGGAAGATGCGACCGGGGTAGTTGCGAAAATCGAAGACAAAAACTTCAACCGTGGCGCTATTGTCTCTCCGGAGCAGTTGCTGACGGGTAAGGTAGCCGGTGTGCAGATCGCGCCGGGCGATGGTTCTCCGGGCGGAGGCTCCGCTATCCGTATCCGGGGCGGTACCTCCATCAACGCGAGCAATGAACCGTTGTTTGTAATCGACGGTATGCCGATCGATAACGAAGGCGTAGCTGGCAGCCGAAATCCGCTTAACTTCCTGAACCCCAGCGATATTGAGTCCTTCACCGTACTGAAGGATGCCTCCGCCACTGCCATTTATGGCTCACGGGGCGCCAACGGCGTCATCATTATCACGACCAAGAAAGGGCAGGAAGGCAGCCGCCCGCGCGTGAACTACGATGGGTACTACACCATCAATGAAATCCGGGGCGAGCCCGGCATGCTTGATGCGGACAACTTCCGCGATGTCGTGACTTTTTTCGCCCCAAGCCGGCTGAACGCGCTGGGCAACAACAACACCAACTGGTTTGACGAAATGCTGCGCCAGGCCCAGGGCCAAAATCATTCCCTGAGTGTTTCCGGTGGCGGGCAGGACTACGGCTACCGGATTTCCGCCGGTTATCAACAGCTTGAGGGTATCATCCGCAGCTCTGAAACGGAGCGGGTCAGCTTCGGCCTGAATTACAACCATAATTTCTTCGACGACAAGCTGAAGATCAATACCAATCTTCGTGGCGCCCGTACCCGTGACATTTTTGACCCGGGCATCGGTGCAGCCTGGGATTTTGACCCTACGCAGCCCGTGCTTGACCCCGACAACAAAGCCTTTGGCGGGTATTTCTCCTACGGCAATAGCCTCGCGCCCCGTAACCCGGTTTCGGCAGCGGAGCAGATACAGAACGAAGGGCAGTCCTTCCGTACCATTGGTAATATGGAAATCGAGTATAGCCTGGGTGATATCCTGGACGGCCTGAGCGTCAAAACCAATCTTGGGTTTGATATCAATCAGGGCGACCAGAATATTTTTGAGCCGACCACCTACACCAATACGCAAGTGGCTAACTTCAATGGCCTGGTCAAAATTGAGAACTTTACCCGTACCAATTATCTGTTCGATGCTTATCTGAACTACGACAAAGCTCTGAATGACCGCAACAACCTGAAGCTGACGCTGGGTTACTCTTATCAGGATTTCAATGAGCAATATCCGCTCTTTGAGGGGCAGAACCTGTCTACTGACCAATTCGGTATCAATGGCCCGGGCCAGGCAGAAGATGTCTTCCCTAGCAACGCCGTATTCGAAAACCGCCTGATCTCTTTCTGGGGCCGTGCGATTTACAACTTCGACGAGCGCTATGTATTGACCGCTACCCTGCGCCGGGATGGTTCTACCCGCTTCGGTCCGGAAAGCCGCTGGGGCTTATTCCCATCCGCTGCTGTCGCTTGGCGAGTACTGCAGGAGGATTGGGCAGCATCCCTCAACAGCGTCTTTTCTGACTTGAAGCTACGGGTAAGCTACGGTGTGACTGGTAACCAGGAAATTGCAGACTACCGCTATCTTCCTCAGTACGCGATCAGCGATCAGCGTGCCCGCTACCAGATTGGCACGGATGCAGACGGCAACCCTATTTTCGTCAATACCGCCCGGCCTAACGCTTATGACCCGGGCCTGCAGTGGGAGGAAACAGCCTCGCTGAACGTCGGCCTTGAATTTGGGTTTGCCAATGGCCGCATCAACGGTTCTTTGGAATATTACACCCAGAATACGGATCAGCTGCTATTCGAAGTCAATGTACCGGCTGGCACCAACCTTTCCGACCGTGTGCTCACCAATATTGGCGAACTGGAGAACGAAGGGGTGGAACTGACCCTGAATGCGAATGTGCTGAACACACCGGATTTCAGCTGGGACCTCACTGGTAACATAGCCTACAACCGCAACGAGGTACTTGGCTTGTCCAATATCGCCGGAGATGCCGGCATCCTCCGTGGCGGCATCGCTGGTGGCGTAGGCAACAACATCCAAATCCTCCGCGTCGGGCAAGCTGTGGACGCCTTCTATGTCTACGAGCACATTCTGAATGACGACGGCACGCCAGTCTCAGATGAGGATGACTTGATGATGTATGTAGACCAGAATGGCGATGGCCAAATTAACGAGCTGGACCGCCGCATTTTCCAAAACCCGGCACCGGATATCCTCTACGGATTGACAACTAACTTCCAATACAAGAGCTTTGACTTGGCGATGACAATTCGTGGTGCTGTAGGTAATTATGTTTATAATAATAATGCTTCGAACCGCGGGTACTTCCAACGTGTACAAGGTGTAAATATCGGTGACGACCAGTTCTTCCTCAACAACGTGCATGAGTCCGTGCTGGAAACACAGTTTGTGGCCCCTCAGTACTTCTCAGACTACTACGTGGAAGATGCCTCCTTTATGCGCCTGGATAACATAACCCTGGGTTATACGCTTCTGCCGAAGCGCGGCATTTCCAGCTTGCGGTTCTACGTAACCGGCCAGAACCTGCTGGTCTTCACGAACTACAGCGGGCTGGACCCGGAAGTAGGAGTAGGTGGCATCGACAATGCCCCTTACCCCCGGCCAATCGGCTTCATCTTTGGTGCAAGCTTGGGCCTCTAAATTGTTGAACACTAGAAAAATTAAGCCATGAAAAAAATCATAAATATAGGGTTGATTGCAGTACTTGCTGTGATGTCCGCTTGTACGGACCTGGAAGTACAGCCACAGAATGATCTAACCCCTGATGTTTTCTTTTCCGAGGATGCTGCCTACGAGCGCTTCCTCACCCGCCTGTACGCCGGCCTGGCAGTTACTGGCCAGCAGGGCCCCGCTGGCAATGCAGACATCAAATCACTGGACGAAGGCTTCTCCAGCTACCTGCGCCAGTACTGGCAGCTTCAGGAATTGCCAACGGACGAGGCCGTTATCGCTTGGAATGACGACGGCCTGCCCGACCTGGTCACTCAGGGCTGGAGCAGTACCAATCAGTTTGTCCGTGCGATGTACTACCGGGTGTTTTTCCAAGTCTCTTTGGCCAATGAGTTCCTGCGGGAGTCCACGCCTGATAAACTAGACGCGCGGGGCATTAGCGAAGACGTGGTTGCCCAGATGGCAGCTTTCCGCGCTGAAGCCCGCTTCCTCCGCGCGCTGAGCTACTGGCACGGTATCGATATGTTTGGTGACATTCCCTTCTATACGGAAGACCAAACCATCGGCTCTGATGCCCCCCAACAGTTCACCCGTACCGAAATCTTTGACTTTATTGTCAACGAGCTCCTTGAAATTGAAAGCGATATGCTGGAGCCAGGTACTGCTCCCTACGGCCGTGCCGACAGAGGCGCGCTGTGGATGCTGCAGGCGAAGCTTTACCTCAACGGTGAAGTGTATACCGGCAAACAGTACTACACCGAAGTGGTTGATGCTTGCAATAAGGTGATCGAATCCGGCGCTTACAGCCTGGCGGAGGATTACCACCATAACTTCCTTGCCGACAACCATATGTCGCCGGAAATTATCTTTAGCGTGAACTTTGACGGGGATGCCACGCAGACCTTTGGCGGCACCACTTACCTGGTACACGCTGCCATTGGCGGTGCTATGCAGGCTGAAAACTACGGTGTGAACAACGGATGGGGTGGCTTGCGTACCCTGCCGGCTTTGGTCGACCGCTTCCCGGATGAAACCGGCAACATCGACGAGCGGGCTATTTTCTTTACAGAAGGCCAAACCAAGGCCGTTGAGGCTATCAACGAGTTCACGAATGGCTATACCGTTCCGAAGTACCAGAACGTCACTTCAGAGGGCGTACCGGGCTCCGACCCCACTTTTGCAGATACCGACTATCCCATGTTCCGCTTTGGCGAAGTGCACCTGATGTACGCAGAAGCGGTACTGCGCGGCGCGGCTAACGGCGACCTGGCCACTGCTGTTACCTACATCAATGCCCTGCGGCAGCGGGCCTACGATAACGATGCCGGCAACATCACAGAGGGCGACCTCGACCTGGACTTCATCCTGGACGAGCGCAGCCGAGAGCTGTACTGGGAGGCCGTGCGCCGTACGGACCTGATCCGCTTCGGCCAGTTTACAGAAAATGGGACCTGGGCTTGGAAAGGCGGCGTACAGGAGGGTACGACTACCTCTCCGCACTTGCGCCTCTATCCTATCCCGGCGGAAGAGCTGCTGGCCAATGAGAACCTGGAGCAAAACCAGGGCTACTAAAATCAATTATCCCGGGGTCTGTTTTAGGCAGGTTCCGGGCATTCGAAAATTTGTCTAATTTTCAATTGGAGTAAGACATGAAAAATTTCCTTAAAATATTTTCCATCCTGGCTATGGCTGGCCTCGTAGCGGTGAGCTGTACCAAGGATGAAATCGACGTGGAAGCGTTGACGGACTTCGCGCCCGGCATCGTTTCTGTTTCGCCCGGCAACAACAGCAAGATTGTAGTCGGCAACTTTGATATCAAAGTAATCGTGGCCGACGGGGAGTCCTCTCCCTTGTCCGAAATCTCAGTTCAGCTCACGGATGAGTTTGACAACACTCTGGCAGAAGCAACGCAGGGGCTTTCCGGCACCCGCGACAGCATCGTCATCGCGGGTTCCGATTTCTCAGTACCCGCTGAGCAGCTGGGCGCGGGGGTGTACAACATGAACATCACGGTGACGGATTCCAAAGGGCAGACGACCAACCGGAGCACGAGCTTCGAAATTTCTCTCCTGCCCTTCGCGGCCAACCACGATGAGATGTGGATTGCGGGCGCTTTCAACGGCTGGGGCGGTGATGAGCTGACCCTCGTGGCCGACCACACCTGGGAAATCTCGGGCGTTGACCTGCTGGGCGATGAGTGGAAACTCAAAAACTGCCTGGATTGGTGCGACGAAGACTGGGGCGACCCGGAATGCAACGGCTTCATGGTCAGCAACCTTAGCCCGGGTGGCAATGGCAATACAGCTTGCGGTTTCTCCGGTGAGGTAATCGTAACTTTCAACGATGAGACCCTGGAATACACTGTCCGTCCTGCCGTAGAGTTCGAAACCAACCTCTCCGGCCTCTATCTGTTGGGCACCTTCAACGACTTCGAAGGCAACGACTACCCCTTCCAGCTGACGGCCGACCACACCTGGGAGCTGGCGGAAGTAGAGCTGGCAGAGGGGGACGAATTCAAATTTGCCGAAATGCCCAACTTCATGGGCAAAAACTTTGGCGATAGCGATGGCGATGGCGTTGCCGAAGAATTTGGCAGCAACACCACCTTCATGGGCGACCCCGGCATCTACATGATCACATTCAACGATGAGACGCTGGAGTACACCATGGAATTCCTGGGCACCGGCGGCGGTGGCGGCTATGAATCCATCGGTATCATCGGCGATGCTACTCCAAGTGGCTGGGACGCCGATACCGATATGACTGATAACGGAGACGGCACCTACTCTATCCTGATCGGCTTACTGGATGGCGAGGTGAAATTCCGGGCCGATGACGCCTGGGATGTCAATTGGGGCGCTACTGATTTCCCCAGCGGCACCGCCACCCAGGAAGGCCCTAATATCCCGGTTACTTTCGGGCTTTATCAGGTAACATTCACACCGGAAACTGGCGAATACACCTTTGAGGAAGCCTCTGTAGGCATTATCGGGGATTCCACGCCTAGTGGCTGGGACGCCGATACCGATATGACACCGGATGCAGCGGAGCCTTCTGTGCAAACCATCGAAATTACGCTTACTGATGGAGAAGCCAAGTTCCGGTTGAACGACGATTGGACCATTAACTGGGGCGCTGGTGATTTCCCCAGTGGCACTGGCACACAGGACGGGCCCAACATCCCGGTCACCGCAGGCACTTACAATGTGCGTTTCAATGTACTGACTGGTGCGTATTCATTTGAGTAAACCTCAGCCCCCGGGCTGTTAACTTTACTGTCCTAACGGGCAGGTTCACAGAAGTGGGCCTGCCCGTTTTTGCTTTCCATACCCGCCATGCCTTTCCCCCCTTGCTGCCGCCAGCGCTCGAACATTGGCTGCTGTAAAGGTTTTCGTATAACAAAACTCAATTTGAAGAAGGCAAGAATCACGACGGTATTACTGACTTTGATGGTAGTAGGCACGCTGGTTACCCTTTATTTTACTGTGCCTGCTGTTCAACAAACCCTCAACGAAGGTTTTGAACTTGCCAAAGCCGGAGACGAAGAAGCCCTTGCCCGCTGGTTTGAACAGTTTGGCTTTTGGGGCCCCGTTGCCATCATCCTGTTTATGGTGCTTCAGCTATTTTTGATTATTTTTCCCAGCTGGCTCCCTATGATTGTGGCGGTTGCCGGATACGGGCCAGTATGGGGCGTTGCCATCTCCGTGGCTGCTGTGGTAGCTGCCTCTACTGTAGGCTACTTTATCGGCCGGTTTTTCGGCCCCCAGGCCCGGGATGCCCTGTTTGACGAAAAGCAGAAAGACCATGTGCAGCGGTTGGTCGAGCACTATAGCTTCGGGATTGTCGCCCTTTTCCGGTTATCGCCCATTTTGTCTACAGATGCCATCAGCCTGGTCGCTGGCCTGCTGGGCATGAATTACTGGCGCTACATTGGTGCCACACTGCTGGGCATTACCCCGTTAGCCATAGGGATTGCCTACTTTGCCAAGGATTTGGAGCGCCTCAAAGAAGGCCTTTATTGGCTAGGGGGGATTGGCTTGCTCCTCTACGGCGTCTACATTTGGCTAGACCGCCGCGATAAGCGGCAGCGGGCCCAGACTAAAAAACAAAAGGATAAGGAATGAAAATTGTCATGATCGCCGCCCGGTCAGCCAATGGCGTAATCGGCAAAAATGGTGGGCTGCCCTGGTCCATGCCTGCCGACGAAGCGTTTCTGCACCAGCAAATTAAAGGCTGTTTTTTGCTCACGGGCCGAAAATCCTACGAGTCTAATCAAGGCAGTACCTTGTTTAAAGATGAAGACTACGTAATTGTCACCCGCCAGAAAGACTACCCGGCTGGGCCCAGGGGGCGCATCGCGCACAGTGTAAAGGAAGGCTTGCAAACAGCCCGGCAGGCGGCGGCAACCCGGCTGTGCGTTTTAGGTGGCGAAACCATTTACCGGGCCGCCATGCCCTACGCCGATCAGCTCATCATAACGGATATTCACACCACTATCGAAGGGGGCGATGCCTTTTTTCCCGATATTGACCCGGATACCTGGGCCCTGGCCCAACAAATCGCCCACCAAGCCGATGCCGAAAACCCCTACCCCTACACTTTCAAATGGTACCAGCGAAAGAAAATTTCTTAATAGGCTCAAAATCAATCTTATAGAGAAAACATATTGGGTTTATATTTCGTTTTATTAACAGATTTCAATTATCCTTAATTAGTTATACATGGAATATATAGTTGCCCTCGTAGCGGGAGTTGTTACGGCTATTGTATATGCACTGACCCGGCAACAGCAGCAAAAAGCCTATCGCCGCAAGCAGCCTCACCCTGCGCTCGATACACAGAATACAACCAATTACAACATGGAAATTCTCGAGGAAGAACCCCTCAAGGAGCTAACGCCCAAAGATGCACAGCGCATGGTCGACCACTGGAAAAGAGGTGGTTATATCCCCTCTCACCGGGAATTTTACGCCGTGCAGCGGGTACTTCGGCCAGATGCTAAAGCGCAGATTGAAGAAGCGCAAAGCAGTTGAAACCAACTTCCTGCTAATTCCAACAAGCCTTGTCTTCACAAGGCTTTTACTTTTTTAGGGAACTGCTTATATTACCCGTTTACTACCAACTGAGTTTATGCCAGGCCAAAAACTAGTCCGACGAAAAGAAGAAGCTGCCCTGGGGGGCGTCTGCGCAGGTATTGCGCATTACTTTGGATGGGATGCTGTCAACGTCCGGCTGTTTTACGTTTTGCTGTCCGTGCTTAGCGCTGCATTCCCGGGCTTATTGGTATATCTGCTGCTTTGGCTTTTTATGCCTAAGGAATGGTGCATTAATAAAACGTGTTTTTATGCGCCGTTATTTTTTCTTTATGCAAGGCGAAAAACGTAGGCGATGCAGGGCATCGGCGAGGCTTTTCAACGCAGCAGAAAGGAAAAAGAACAAGCAGAAGAATCGCGGTTTATTATTGAACCATTCCTAAGCGATAAAATCAAACTGAATGATCAAACTTGACGACATTCCAACTGCCCCACCTGAAGGACTAGACCGCGATGAAATTGAAGATCGTACGGATGAATTGCAGGAACGTCTGGGCGACCTCCAAAAAGTACTCTATGCCGAAAAAAAGCATGCTGTACTGATTATTTTTCAGGGCATGGACGCTAGTGGCAAAGACGGTGCGGTTAAACACACTTTCAAGGACTGCCACCCCCACGGCATCAATGTGTACAGTTTCAAAAAGCCTACCGAAGAAGAGCTGGCGCACGACTTCCTGTGGCGGGTTCACCAACAGGTGCCCCAAAAAGGCATGATTCAGGTATTTAACCGTTCCCATTACGAGGACATCCTGATACAACGCGTGCACGGCTGGATCGATGACGGCCATGCCCGGCGCAGAATGGCGGCCATCAATGCTTTTGAAGAGCTGCTGCAATTCGACAACAATACCCACCTTTTTAAATTTTACCTCCATCTTTCCTACGAACAGCAGGCTGAAGAACTGCAAGAACGGATCGACGAACCGGAAAAGCACTGGAAACACAATCCTAATGACTGGAAGGAACGGGAGCACTGGGACGCCTACCGCAAGTACTACGAATACGCCATCAACGAAAGCCGCCTGCCCTGGACTATCGTACCCGTAGACAAGCGGTGGTACCGGAACTATATTGTTGTCAAAACGTTAGTTGAACGATTAGAGGCATTAAATATGCAGTATCCGCCTCTGCCAATTTAATCGGATTGGACATGAGCAGTATTAAGAAAGTACGGGTAGACAAATGGCTATGGAGTGTTCGGATTTTCAAATCCCGCACCCAGGCTACGGATGCCTGCAAAGCGGGCAAAGTAAAAGTCAATGATAGTATAGTTAAACCTTCCCAGCTTATTCAGCGGGGCGACCACCTGATGGTCCGGAAAAACGGGTTCCAGTTGCAGTACAAAGCTGTAGACCTCATCCGCAAACGCGTAGGTGCCTCTATTGCCCAAAAGTGTTATGAAGACCTGACACCAGAAGAAGAACTCAACAAGTACAACAACTGGTTCGTCGGCAAAAGCAAGTCGGAGTTCCGCGAAAAAGGCACCGGCCGCCCCACCAAAAAGGACCGCCGGAAAATCGAACGCTTCAAGGAAAAGTTCTAACCACTTCCTCCCATCATTTGGCCGCTTCCCGGTACACGATCCGCCAATAAGCTTTGCTCGATTGCCGTACCCGGTGCCAGTGGCTGCTTCTGTGCCCTACCACCCAGGCAATCCGGCCGTGGGCGTCAACCAAAATCCAGGTTGCCGCTTTTTGCGCCCGGGAAAACTTGTTGTTGCTGAAATAGTCCTGTAGCTTCTGGTGCTGCCCATCCATTCCAAATGGCTGAAAGGCATCCCCGGGCACCCATTTTCTCAATATGAGAGGAAATACAAGGGCTTCAACATCAAAGCAGGCAATGTGGGTATCGGCTGAAAATGCCGGACCAGAACTACGGTGGTGTTCAAACTGCAGCACGCCATCCGGGAAAACTACTTCCCGTTGCCCCTGCTCAATCTGCACGGGCACCGGTGCTTCCCTAGTCAATGAGGCGACCTCTAATCCTGCTGCTGAGGTCGAAATCTCATGGGTAGCGGTTGGAAAAACCCGGCCCGCCCGCCCTTCCTGAACCGCTGCCGCTAAATCATTAACCTGGGCTGAATTCAACCCATAGGGCGATAATAGCTCAAACAGCAACGTTGGCAAAGCTGACCAATAGGGCTGTAGTGCGGATAGCTTATAAATCACGCGCCCTTCTTTATGAGTTCGGGCTGTGTTTCCGATCTGGGCGACCTGCCGGTTCATTAGCCAGGCCGATTCTTTCAGCCGCTGCATACTCTCCCCGAGGGTGGCTTCCAGGCTGGGGTTCAGCTTGCGCAATTCCGGCAGTATGCGGTGGCGGATAAAATTCCGGGTATACTTTTCTTCTGCATTGCTGCTGTCTGTCCGGTAGGGCAGTTGCCGGCCCTTCACATAATTTTCAAGTGCTGCACCGGCAGCAAACAACAGGGGGCGGACCACCTTCCCATTTCGGGGGGGGATGCCCAACAAACCGTTCAGGCCGCTGCCCCGGGCCAGGTGATGGATCAGGGTTTCTACCGAATCCGTCAGGTGGTGGGCAGTAGCAATATAATGATAGCCTTCCTGTACACGGACCTCCTCCAGCCATTCGTACCGCAGCGCACGGGCAGCCATTTGTATGGAAACAGAACGCTCCTGCGCTACCTGTTGGGTGGCAAAAGACACTTCGTAAAAGGGTTGGCGCAGCGAAGCCGCTAATTGCTTTACCAATTCAGCGTCTGCATCGGATTCGGCTGCTCTCAACCGGAAGTTGCAGTGGCCTATCCCAAAGGACAAACCGGCCTCAGCAAACAAATGGGTCATGGCAACCGAATCTCTGCCACCGCTGACGGCAAGCAGAAAACGCTTGTCTGCCGGGTTGTCCACGCCACATTGGGCAGACAAATAGCGGAGCATGGGCTGTAGCAGGCTCATAGCCGGGCGTTGGCTTCGTAGTGTTTGCGCAGCAAGGCTTCGGTATCAGACAGCGGTTTAAACACCTCGAAGGTTGTACCTTGCGTCCGCATAGCGCCGAGGGCATTCGCAAACTGCGCCGCCCGTACATAGTCTCCCCGGTCGCGCAGCAGCCCGTAAGCCAGGCCGCCGGCAAAGGAATCCCCGCAACCAGTGGTATCAATGACTTCCTTTACCGGGATAGAAGGGACAAACTCCGTTTTGAACGCTCCGCCTGGCCTGGAATACACCATACAGCCCCGTGCATCTAGCGTTATTATCACGGCCCGTACGCCCTGCGCTAGGCAATGCCGGGCAAAATCAGCCAAATCTTCCTCTGAAAGATCCTGATAGGGCTTCTGCAAATCTTCGGGTTGGTACTCTTTGCTAAACCAGCTGCAGCCGGCTTCTTCAATATTCATCTTCAGCACGTCGATGTAAGGCAGCCACATGTCGCGCTCCACCCAAAACCGGCGTACCCGGTCGCCTTGCGTGGTCACCGATGTGGTGGGGCCATGGGCGTCAAAAATAGTCAGTGCATCAGGTTTGCAGTGCGCTTTAATGTATCGGAGCGTCTCCAGTGGGACTTCATAATCGGATATGGGTACCCCTACAAATACGTCGCTGTCCAAAAAAGGCTCCACATCCGCCGGCTGAATGGGGGGCATAAAGGCAGTCTGCTTCTCCAACCGGTTATTCTGGTCCACAAACCGGAGCTGTATCACATCGCCCTGATCCATATGCGCGTAAACCCCCTCCGGATTAATATTGGGATACGCTTCCAGGAGCTGACGGACTGGGGCGGCATCCCGCTGCCGGACATGAGTAACCGGGATTACCGTACCGGCTTCGCCCAGCAAAACCGCAGTACCGATTGCCGTATGCGTGGCACAGCCGTATTTTTCGATAAGCCGGTCTTTGCTCGTCGTAATATGATCAAATGGAATCGGGCCCATCACTGCCACCTGAAAATGCTTATTCATAACCGTGTTTTTCCGTCCTGACTGATTACGAATATACTATTTCTCCAAGGTTTTGGAGCAGCCCCGGTGTATTATTCCGTTGGGTTGGTTTTGCGGCGCATTACCGGCACATCCTTGACAACCATCTGAACGGTGGTGTCCTTGATGCGTTCTTCCAGCAAAACAATCTTGCCCTTGCGCAACTCCTCCAGAATAGCGGGTTGGTGGTGGCGCACGGTAATCAGCTCCAGCTCCCGGTCCATCATCACTTTGAACTCCTGCTCGATGCGCTGTGCAAACCGGTCGGCTTTATCGTCAACGTCATTGACACAGAGGCTGAAGCTAATGGCCGAGTTTTGCATCATATTTACCTGAATGCGCAGGTCAGCAATAATATTAAACAACTCCCTGATATGATGCTCCGCGACGAAGGAGAAGTCGCGCGTGCTGATTTGCAGCAGTACCTGATCGCCTTCCACCGCCACCATCGGCGGGTAGTTGTCCTCCACCTCATCCGAAATGTAAGTGCCTGCCCCCGAGGGGTTAATGTAGGATTTCACCATCAGCGGAATGCTTTTATTCTGTAGCGGCTTGATGGTCTTGGGGTGGATCACCTTCGCCCCGTAGTAGGTCATTTCTATCGCTTCACGGTAGGAAAGGCGGTCCAGTAGGGTGACGTTCTCAAACTTGCGGGGGTCGGCAGTCAGTACGCCAGGCACATCTTTCCAGATGGTCATGTCCATGGCATCGAGGCAAAAGCTGAAGATGGCTGCGGTATAGTCTGACCCCTCCCGCCCCAGCGTAGTGGTAAAATTCTCGGTAGTGCTTCCGATGAACCCCTGAGTGATGACAAAGCCGGGCTGCTCGAGCAAGGGCGCTGCGATGCGGTTCGCCCGCTCCTCGGTCTCCTCCCATTGCACCCAGCCTTCCCGAAAAATATCATCGGTCAGTACAATATCGCGGGCGTCCACCCAGTGCGTTGGCAGCTCCAGCTGGTTCAGAAAGGCAGCTACGATTTTGGAAGAAGCCAGTTCGCCCACGGAGACGATCTGGTCGTACATGTAGTCGTAATTATCGTGGGGCGGTTCCTCCAGCACCCACTCCACTTCTACGAATACGTCGTTAACTGAAGCGTATACTTCCGCTTTCTGGCTCGGAAAAAGCTGGTCCATGATGTGGTAGTGCTGTGCTTTGATTTCGTTTAACAAATCAAAAGCCTGGCCGTTTTGGGCAGCGTGGGCTTCCACGACTTTCTCCATGGCATTCGTCGTTTTGCCCATTGCAGAAACCACAATAACCAAACGTTCCGCCTTGTAGTCGCGCAAAATATTGGCTACATTTTGAATAGCGGAGGCATCCTTGAGCGAGGCGCCTCCAAATTTAAATACTCGAACTGGACGCTTCATCAGAAATGAATTGGCTTAAAGAATTGAACAAAATTTCCGGAAATTGCGCAAGGTAAGGATTATCAGCCAATGTCTAAACGACGGGCTGGCTTGAAGACAGTTTTCACAGTGATGCGAACAGAAAAAGAGAAAATGATCGCCGGGGAAATGTACCGGCCTTCGGACCCCACCCTTAGCCGCGAGCGCCTACGGGCCCGGCTGCAATTCAAAGCTTTCAACGACAGCGCCGCCGATGAAACCGGCAAACGGCGTGGCCTGCTCCGGGCCCTCCTCCCCAATGCAGGTGATGATATCATGATCGAGCCCCCCTTCTATTGTGATTACGGATACAATATTTATACGGGTTCGGAAGTATTCTTCAATTTCAACTGCGTAGTGCTTGACGTGGCTCCGGTACATATCGGCAGCCGGTTCATGTGCGCGCCCTGGGTCCAGATTTATACCGCCACCCACCCGTTGCAGGCTGGTGCGCGAAGCAGCGGTAAAGAATACGCTCAGCCCATCCGTATTGGGGATGATGTATGGCTGGGCGGCGGGGTTATCGTATGCCCCGGGGCCACTATTGGCGACCGTGCGGTAATTGGGGCAGGCAGCGTCGTCACCCGGGATATTCCGCCGGATAGCTTTGCAGCAGGCAACCCCTGCCGGGTAATCAAGCCCATCGACCAACAAAAATAGCCCCGGCGGATATCGCCAGGGCTACCTTGCGCTCAGCAGGGAGCGGAAAACCGCCCCACACTCGCCGAAAGCAGCGGTTTACTGATCGAAGTAAGACTCTTCGATCTCTTCGCCAGCCTGCAGGCGGTCGATGCGGTTTTTGAATTCATTGGATACCTTCAGGTCATCCTTACGGGCGTAAATTTCCTTAAGGGCGATCAGCGTATTCATATCATTTGGATTGATAGCTTCTGCCTTCTGGAAGTAAGGAAGGGCGTTGTCAAACTCTGCAAAGATTTTTTCCTTCAGCGCTTCGTACTTCTTCAGCCCTTCTTTGGAGTAGTCATCCGCGTACTTGTTAAGGTCTTGCGTCATAACAGCTGCCTTGTTGTAGTACAGGGCACCGATGCTGTAGATGGCATCCACGTAATCAGGATCCTGCTCCGTGGCCTGCTTGTAGTACTTCATTGCGCTTTCGAAGTTCTTGTCCGCTTCTTCTTCGTTGCCTTCCTTCAGTGCAGTCTGGTAAAGGTTGTCATAGACATTGCCGAGTGTAGAGTAGAGGGAAACGTTTTCCGGCTCCTTCTCAATTGCTGCCTTGAGCTTGTCGATCAGCTCGTCGAGCTTACCGATGCGCAGGAAGTGGTTGATTTCTGCAAACAGGAGCGAAACATCATCCGGGAACATCTTACGGCCCTCTTCGAGATAGGCGTAGGCTTCATCCATTTTGGACTCATCCGTAGCTGTAATCTTGTACAGCGACTCGTACACGGCTGCCTTGTCGTACTTCTTGTCATACAGCTTTTGAAAGTACGCCTTCGCTTCTTCCATTTCCTCAGCATTGATGGCCGCTAAACCAGTGATATAAAGCTGGTTCAGGTAGTCATCCTCTGTTTTGAGGCTGCTGTCCTCTCTTTCATCCTGGAGTATCTTGTGGAGGTCCAGTACAAGGTCAAAATTGTCAAAGGCTTTCTGGTAGTTTTGCTCTTCCTGGAAAGCCATAACCCCGATATTGCTCAGGTGCCCCTGGGCTTGCGCCATACCTTTGGTGGCATCCCGCTTTTCCCAGCGCTTCTCCGCCATTTCGTAAGCCTTGATAAAAGCTTTGGCAGCTACTTTGGCAGGGTTGCCTACGGCGGGCAAGCCCTCGGTAGACTGGTCCAACTGGCTGGCAATTAGGTACTGATTGGCAATTTCGTTGTAAATCTCACCTTTAGTCAGGTAGGTCTTGGCTTCTTTGGCCGTTTCCGGGTCCTCGATGCCAATTTCGATCTGGTCGATGGCTTCCTGAAGCTTTTCTTTGTTGTTGTTTTGGTCGAGGTTGAATGCGCCAAGGGCACTTGAGGCTTTTCGTACAGCCTTTTTACCGTTCTGTGCCTGTACTGTGAAGACCAACATTACAGCAGCCAGGGCTAAGATCAGTTTTTTCATGTTGTATGTTATTTTCATTTTGATGTATGTAATGGTAACCCGTTCAACCGGGCAGAAGATCGCTCTGCCTGGTATCCATTCCGGGATTTCTGCTCTTTAGACGAATTTCAGGAAAGAATCGATATTTACAAAATGTTAAAATAGCCGACTATTCCTCTTCATCGGAAACTGGAGGGGTAGTCGCCTCCTCTTCGTCTTCCGACTTATGGATAACCGCAATATCTGCCATCTCGTCATCTTCGCCCAACCGGATAAGCCGGACGCCCTGCGTAGCTCTGCCCATGACGCGGATGTCGCTTACCGCCATGCGGATGACGATGCCGTTCCGGGTGGTTATCATCAGATCGCTGTCTTCGCTGACCGCTTTGATGGAGAATACGCCTCCCGTCTTATCGGTAATCTGCATATTCTTTACTCCTTTGCCGCCCCGGTTAGTCAGGCGGTAATCGCTGTACAGCGTGCGCTTGCCCATCCCTTTTTCGGAGAGGACCATGATGGCCGTTTCGGCTTCTTCCGGATCAATGATGACCATGCCTACCGCAATATCCTTGCCATCGTCATTAAGGCTAATGCCCCTTACCCCGGCGGCTGTGCGCCCCATGGAGCGGACTTTGGACTCTTCGAACCGGATGGCCCGGCCAGAGCGGCTGGCAATGAATACTTCCTGGTTGCCGTTTGTCAACTTAGCTTCGATGAGCTGATCCCCCTCGTTGATGGTGATGGCGTTGATGCCACCGGCACGGGGGCGGGAATAGGCTTCCACCAGGGTTTTCTTGATTAGCCCCTTGCGGGTACAGAAAACGATGTAATTGTTATTGATGAAGTCCTCATCCGTCAAATCCTTAATATTAATGTAGGCTTTGATCCGGTCTTCTTTCGGGATGGCGAGGATATTCTGTATAACCCGGCCGCTGCTGGTCTTATTGGCTTCCGGGATTTCGTATACCCTCAGCCAATGGCAGCGCCCGGCTTCTGTGAAGAGGAGCAGGTAATTGTGGGTGCTGGCCACAAACAGGTGCTCGACAAAGTCAGCGTCCCGGGTTTTGCTGCCCCGCGACCCGCGGCCGCCCCGGCTCTGCTTGCGGTACTCTGATACCGGTGTCCGCTTGATGTAGCCCAGGTGAGAGATGGTCACCACCACTTCCTCATTGGCGATAAGATCTTCTATACTGATTTCGCCATCCGCAGCCGTAATGTCGGTGCGCCGCTCATCGCCGTACTTTTCCTTGACTTCCTGAAGTTCTTCGGCAGCAATTTCCCGCTGCAGAGATTCGCTTTCCAGAATGGACTGCAGGTAGGCGATCCGCTTCTGCAGCTCATCGTACTCCTCTTTTACTTTGTCGCGCTCCAGGCCGGTCAGCTTTTGCAACCGCATATCCAGGATAGCACGAGCCTGAGCCTCGGACAAGACATTCCCTTCTGCTCTGGGGTACTCTTCGGAGTCTGCCTGCTCAATGAGGGGCCCAAACTGCTTCCAGAACTTTTCCTGGTCGTCGATAAAGGCGCCCTTCATCAAAGCGTTGCGCGCTTCTTCCGGCGTAGCCGAGCCCCGGATCAAATCGATCACCATATCGATGTAGTCCAGTGCAATGAGCAGGCCCACCAGAATATGCGCCCGGGCAATCGCTTTGCGCAGGTCGAACTGCGTCCGCCGTACAATTACTTCCACCCGGAAGCGGATAAATTCGGCTATAATATCTTTCAGGTTCAGCAGCTCGGGGCGGCCGTTGACCAAAGCAACGTTGTTGACGCCGTAGGAGGTTTGCAGGGCCGTATACTTGTACAGCATGCTCAGCACCACACTGGCCATGGCATCCCGTTTCACGTCTACGACAATACGTAAGCCATCCCGGTCCGACTCGTCCCGGATATCACTGATGCCCACGATCTTTTTATCGTTGACCAGTTCGGCGATTTTGGCTACGAGGTTGGCTTTATTAACTTGATAAGGGATTTCCGTAACGACGATCGTCTCCCGGCCATTGCCAGCTACCTGAATGTCTGCGCGGCCCCGGACCACCACCCGGCCACGGCCGGTTTCAAAGGCTTCCCGGACGCCAGTCGTGCCGTAGATGATACCACCGGTTGGGAAATCCGGCGCTTTGATATGCTGCATCAATTCAGCCACCGTAATATCGGGATTGGCGATTTGAGCCACGATGCCTTCCACAACCTCAGAAAGGTTATGGGGCAGCATATTGGTAGCCATACCCACGGCGATACCCGAAGCCCCGTTCACTAAAAGGTTCGGGATGCGGGTAGGCAGCACGGTAGGCTCCTCCAGGGTATCGTCAAAGTTGAGGGCAAAATCAACCGTCTCCTTATTGATATCAGCCAGCATTTCATCTGAGATGCGCTCCAGGCGCGCCTCAGTGTAACGCATCGCGGCCGGGCTGTCGCCGTCCATCGACCCAAAGTTGCCCTGCCCGTCTACCAGCGGATAACGCAGGGACCAATGCTGGGCCATGCGCACCATGGTATCGTATACAGAGGAGTCGCCGTGCGGGTGGTACTTACCCAGCACCTCCCCCACAATACGGGCCGACTTCTTGTAGCTTTTGTTGTAGGTAAGCCCCAGGTCAGACATACCGTAGAGGACACGGCGGTGCACCGGCTTAAGGCCGTCGCGCACGTCCGGAAGGGCTCGGGAGACAATCACCGACATCGAATAATCGATGTAGGCTGACTTCATTTGGTCCTCGATATTAACGGGGATGATTCGCTGATTCAAAGACATGTAAGCGTTTTATTCTTGTGTTTTCTTGCGCTTTTTTCAAAGACAGGCAAAGATAAGAAAAAAAGAGGATTTTGCTTTACTATGACCACTACCCAATTGGCAAAATATATCTTTGCAAAAATTTCTGAAAATGGCAGAGGATGTTAAGCCGTACGATGGCTCCGGCAGCAAGAAGGATCAGGTTTCCAAGATGTTCGATGGCATTGCGCCCTACTACGATTTCCTCAACCGCCTGCTGTCGCTGGGCATCGACGTGTACTGGCGCAAACGGGCCATCCGCCTGCTCCGGCCCCTGGCACCTGAGGTAATCCTGGATGTGGCAACGGGCACTGCTGACGTGGCCCTGGAAGCACAGCGGCAGCTGCAGCCCCGGCGGATTGTTGGCATCGACATCGCCAACGAGATGCTGGAAATCGGGCGGCGCAAAATCGCCGGCCGCCAGCTTTCCGGCCGCATTGAATTGCAGCAGGGGGACGCCGAGAATTTGCCATTTGCAGACAATACGTTTGACGCCATCACCGTTGCTTTTGGTGTGCGCAACTTTGAGCACCTCGAAGCAGGGCTTAGAGAGATGCGCCGCGTCCTGAAACCAGGGGGCAAACTCGTCGTGCTGGAATTTTCCAAGCCCCGGGTTTTCCCTTTCAAACAACTGTACAATTTTTACTTTCGCAATATCCTGCCCGCTATCGGCCGGATAACTTCAAAAGACCCAAGAGCCTATAGCTACCTATACGAATCCGTACAGGCTTTCCCCGACCGGGAACAATTCACGGATATTCTCAGCAAAACGGGTTATAAATCAAATCAATGCGTACCACTTACACTTGGCATTTGCGCGATCTACACTGGGGACAAGCCCTCTTCCTGAGCTTGCTGTTCCTGCTATCGGCACCTGAGGCCTCAGCGCAGGCCACCGGCAATTACAACTTCTTCGATTTTCAACAGAAGCCCTACTACTTTGGCATCACGCTGGGGTACAACTCTTCCCGATTCAAGCCATTCAACTCTGACCAGTTTTTGCAAAGCGATTCCATCCGTGTTGTAGAGTCAGCCTCTGGCCCTGGCTTCAACCTCGGCATTGTGACCAACCTGAAAATGGGCGATAACTTCGATTTTCGCTTCCTCCCCACCCTGTCGTTCGCAGAACGCACCATTTCCTATACCCGATTCGGGCGGCGGTCCAATTTCTCGGAGCGGCGCGTAGAGTCGGTTTTGGTAGAAATGCCTTTCCACCTGCGCTACAAATCAGCCCCCTACAAAGACATGCGGCTGTTCGTGATCGCAGGGGTCAAGTATGCCTTCGATGTGGCCAGCGATTCTCAAACCCGGCAGGCCGAGACGCTTGTCCGCATTGCGCCTAATGAATTTGCCCTGGAGTACGGAGCCGGCGTTCAGTTCTTTTTTCCGTTTTTCATCTTTTCGCCTGAAATTAAAATCTCCCACGGGATCGGCAACACGCTTATCTACAACGAAAACGTAGAAGAAAGCACCGTGCTGGAAAAGCTGCTGTCGCGTACCTTTACCCTTTCGTTCCACTTTGAGGGATAGCACCGGGCCAGAACAAAATTGGCAGGGGTATTCATTTGGGCAAAGCCTTTTTAAACGGCTAAGCTGTACTAAAGCCGGCACTTTGATTGCCAAATACTTATTGCGGCTCCATTTGCCCTGTGCGCCGCTGGGTTTAAAAAGCCGGGGCGGCTGATGGCAAAGCTCCCGCCGTACTGGCACTTCTTTCCTTATACCGGCGAGGGCAGCCGGGCTTTAAATCCAGCTTATCAGCAAAAGCGCGCGCAGCGTCCACGCGGCCGTACGCACCCAATTGGTCCGCACCAGTGCCCGGTGCTGCGCGGTATCGAAGGCCTGGCTCAGCGCATTATGCAAAGGCACCTGTACAAAAAACGTAGAGCCCCAAATCAGCCCCAGGCCCGCAGCATTGGCCCACCACAGCCAGGCTGCCGGATGCTGAGCCAGCAACCACAGCCCGGTGGCCAGCTCCAACAACATAGGCGGAGCAGTCACCCAGGAAGTAAAGCGGGTATGCGCCCGTTCATAGTCCAAAAATACCGCTGGACCCACCTTACCCATAAGCGGGTAGTGCACAACTTGCACAAACCAGATCAACCCGAGCATACACAAGGACAGCAGGAGATGGATTTTAAAGGCCAGGCTCATGGCTTAGAAGTTGGGCGGCTGCAGGTTCTTGAAGTGGCCATTCATCTTCGCCCGCTGCTGTAGGTTGTTCATTTCACGGACCATCGGCAGCATCTTTTCGAGGTGAGCGCGCATGTATTCCTGCCGGGCCAGCTCGTTGGGGATGCACAAAAACTGGTACTCCTGCTCTATGGAGAACCCAACGTGGTGGGCCAAGCCGAAAGTCTGCATCATCGCCGGGTCTTCGGGGACGGGCTTGTCAATCTGCAGCAGATCAAAAAGCGCCTCTACCAGGGTGAGGATTTCCGAGTTAATTGCCATGTCCCCCTGCGTATTGGTATACTCCAGCCGCTCGATATATGCCCCAGCGTAGAGCTTGTCCGGCGCTTTTCTAAAAAACTGCTTGATGCGGAACGGCTGCAAGCCTTCGGTACGGATATCCAGCTCGCCGTTGGGGTAGCGCTTTTCTACGGCAGATAGCTTCATTTCTGTGCCCACTTCCATGACCTTCCCGTTGATGTAAGCCGGTATACCAAAGGTAATCCCTTCTTCTTCGCACTCTTCAGCCAGCTGGCGGTACCTGGGCTCGAAGATGTGCAGATTGAGCGGCTCGCCGGGGAAGGCCACCAATTGCAGTGGGAAAAGCGGCATGAGAATATCCATGGAAGCGTGGTCATTTTGATTGCAATTGTTAACGCTAATTTGCAGCAGGTGTTGAAGCGATCCCATAATTTTTCTTGCCACCGATAGCAAAAGCTGTTATCTTACATGCGTCATTCCAAAACCCAAAAACCAACAGCCGTATGTCCAGAACTACCATGCTCGGTTTCCTGCTGCTCACCCATTCCCTTGCACTCGTCACCGTCATTTCTTCCTGCAGCAGCGAAGAACGGCGTGCCAAACCCATGCCGGAAAGCGCCAGCGCCTATGTCTACAGCTACACTTCCGGCATTATCTCCAACACCAGTTCCATCCGGGTACAATTTGCCGGTGAGGTCGCCGCTGAAGAAGCCGTAGGCCAAGCTGCGCCGGAAGGGCTCATCCGCTTCCGGCCCTCCATTGCAGGCAGGGCTATTTGGGAAAGCCCGCAGGTGCTTCTTTTCCAGCCGGCATCCCCCCTGCCCCCCGGCACCGCCTATGTGGCTACTGTTGCCCTGGGCGAAATTTTTTCCAATGTGCCGCAGGAAGACCGGTCCTTTGAGTTTGACTTCCGGACCCGCGACCTTTCCCTCACCATAGAGCTGGGCGGCCTGGAAACGCCTGACCCCCAGGATTTGTCGGAGCAACAACTCACAGGCATGGCCTACACTTCAGACCAGGCAAAGGCTGCAGTGGTGGAAGCAGCCCTCACCGCCCATCAAGGGGGGAAAACCCTGCCGGTAGACTGGACCCACAACGGCCAGGGCATGCAGCACGAATTCACGGTACAGGGCGTGGCCAGGGGCGAAACAGCCACTCAGGTAGAAGTCCGTATTCAGTACGATGGGTTTAGCCAGGAAGGCACCCGCACCCTGGAATACCGAGTGCCGGCACTGGGCGATTTTGAGTTGACCAACGTGCGGGTAGGGCAAGGCCAGGAGCTGTATCTCGACCTCTTTTTTTCTGACCCCCTGGACCCCGCCCAAGACTTCCGGGGGATGGTAACGATTGAGCATTACAACGGCAGCCTACGCTACCTGGCGGATGGCAACCGCCTGCGCGTTTACCCTTCCGGCACCCTTACCGGCACCCGGCAAATCACTGTAAGCAAAGGGGTTAAGAACAGCATGGGCAAGCCGATGCAAAAGGCAGGCAGCTGGGAGGTCGACATTCAGGAGGCCAAGCCGCAGGTCCGCCTGGCCGGAACCGGGGTCATTCTCCCCCAAACCCAGGGGTTGAGCTTCCCGTTTGAAGCAATCAACCTAAAGGCTGTCGAGGTAGAGGTCTTTAAAATCTATCACAACAACATTCTGCAGTTCTTGCAAAATAACCAGCTTAGCGGCAACAGCAGCCTGCAGGAAGTTGGCCGCATCATCAAGCAGGTAAAAGTGCCCCTGCACACCCTCAGCCCTGAAGCCAGCGCCAACGGGTGGGCCCGCTACGCCCTCCGCCTGGATGACCTTGTACAGACAGACCCTCAGGCGATTTACCAAATCCGCATCGGTTTCCGCCCCCAGTATGCCTTGTACGGTTGCCCGGATGCCATCGAGGAGCCGGAAGCGGCCAACGCTGAGGCGGCGGGAGAAGCGCCTCAAAGCATCATGCAAAACTGGTATGGCTTCTCGGGGTACTACGAAGGCTATTCTTGGGCAGACCGCGAAGACCCTTGCAAACCCGCCTACTACAATTCCGACCGCTTTGTCAGCCGCAATGTGATTGCTTCCAATATCGGTTTGCTGGCCAAAGCTGCGGAGGGCGGCCAGTATCAGGTTTTTGCTACCGACTTACGAACCGCCCAACCGCTTAGCGGCATCAACCTGGAGTTTTACGATTATCAGCAACAACGGCTCGGGGGCGGGCAAACGGATAGCGATGGGCAATACAAGGCCAGCCTGGACCGCCCCCCCTTCCTCGTAGTAGCCAGGCGGGGGCAGGAGCGCGGCTACCTCCGGCTCCAGGACGGAGATGCCCTTTCCCTGAGCCAATTTGATGTGGAGGGCACTGCCGCACAGGAAGGCCTGAAGGGCTTTTTGTACGCCGACCGGGGCGTATGGCGGCCGGGCGATTCAGTATTCCTCAATTTTATCATCGAGGATGAGCTGGGCCGCCTGCCCAGCCGATACCCCATTACGTTTGAATTGCGCGGCCCCCGGGGGCAGGTGCGGGAGCAGCGTACCGTCACCAACCGGGTGCCCAAAATTTATCCCCTGCACTTTGCGTCCAGTACAGAAGCCCCCACCGGCATATGGCGGGCAACCGTCAAAGCCGGGGGCGCTACCTTCAACAAAAACCTGCGTATTGAGACCGTCAAGCCCAACCGGCTTAAGATCAACTTCGATTTTGGGAAGGAGCGCATAATGGCCGCTGACGCCCCCTTTACCCCTGACCTTTCGGCACAGTGGCTGCACGGTGCCCCGGCTGCCGGCCTAAATGCCGTGGTGGAGGCGCAGTTGCAGCAAAGCAATACTGTTTTCAAAGGCTTTAGCGAATTTGAATTCGACGACCCGGCGCGCAGCATCAGCATGGAGCCACAAACGGTCTTTGAAGGCCCGCTTAACCAAGCTGGCCAGGCCGCCCCCTCCATCACCCTAACCAATCAAGCCCAATTGCCCGGCCGCCTGACCGCGAGCTTCCGGACCCGGGTTTTTGAACGGGGAGGCGGCTTTAGCATTGACAATTTCAGCCTGCCCTACGACCCCTATGCGGCCTACGCCGGCATCCGCATCCCCAGGAATCAATACGGCTACAAGCGCCTCACCATGGGGCAGGCGGAACCTCTGGAAGTAGCCGCCCTGACGCCGGAAGGGCAGCCGGTTGCCAACCGCAGGCTCTCTATTGGCCTGTACCGGGTCGACTGGCGGTGGTGGTGGGACCGCAGCAACGGCAATGTCTCCCGCTACAATACCGCCACGCACTACGGTGCGCTGGAAAAAGCACAAGTAACTACCGGCGCCAACGGCCGGGCGACATGGAACGTGACGGCCAACAACTGGGGCCGCTACCTGGTACGGGTTTGCGATACGGAAACGGGCCACTGTTCAGGCGATTTCTTCTACGCCGGCAGCCCCTGGTACGGCGAAGAAGAAGGCAACCGGGACGAAGCAGCTATGCTGCCGTTCTCCGCCGACCAAGACCAGTATGAAGTCGGCGAAACAGTGACCCTGCAGCTTCCGGATGCCAAGGCAGGGCGTATTCTACTTAGCCTGGAAACCGGCACCGAAGTGCTGGACTCCCGCTGGATTGAGGCTGAGGAAGGGTCAAATACGATCTCTTTTGAAGCCACCTCCGCCATGGCACCCACCGTTTACGCTCACCTTACCCTGCTTCAGCCACACGGCCAGGTAGAGAATGACTTGCCCATCCGGCTCTACGGCGTAATCCCCATTCCGGTGGAGGCGCCGGCCACCCACTTGCGGCCTCAGGCCAAGGTAGCCAAAGCGCTCAAGCCCCGGGCCGATTTTGCCATTCAGGTCAGCGAAGCAGCCGGCCAGCCTATGGCTTACACCCTGGCGGTTGTGGATGAGGGGCTTTTAGGGCTTACCCGCTTTGAAACGCCAGCCCCCTGGAGCCACTTTTACGCACGCGAAGCGCTGGGCGTACGCACCTGGGACCTCTACGATGAAGTGCTGGGGGCCTACGGTGGGCAACTCGACCGCATGCTGAGCATCGGCGGGGATGCAGCGGCTAAGGTGGAGGCGGCCAAAAAAGCCAACCGGTTCGACCCCGTGGCTATGCACCTCGGGCCATTCTATCTGGAAAAGGGGCAAACCGCTACGCATCAGCTCACCATGCCCAATTACGTAGGGGCCGTGCGGGTGATGGTAGTCGCAGCTGAAGGACAAGCTTACGGCCATACGGAACAAACCGTGCCGGTGCGGCAACCTCTGATGGTACTAGGCACCCTACCCCGGGTACTGGGCCCTGGCGAAACCCTGCAATTGCCCGTCAATGTATTCACGATGCAGGAGGGCATCAGGGACGTCAAAGTATCGGTTCGGGCGCGGGGCAACCTCGTCCGCCTGCCGGAGGCTTCCCGCAACTTGCAGTTTAGCCAACCCGGAGACCAAATGGTTTACTTCCCGGTGGAAGTAGCCGAAAAAACGGGCACCGTCCGATTTACGATTGTAGCCGAAGGGCACGGGCAGACAGCCACGCAGGACATCGAGCTGCAAATCCGCAACCCGAACCCTATTGTGACTGAGGTTGAAGAAGCTGCCCTGCCACCCGGGAAACAGCACGCCTTTGCCTACGAGCTGCTTGGAATGGCAGGCACGAATGCCGTCACGCTGGAGGTCTCCAATATTCCGCCTATCAACCTGGAAAAACGGCTCGACTACCTGATCCGCTATCCCTACGGCTGCCTGGAGCAAACCTTGTCGAGCGGCTTCCCGCAGCTTTATGTCAGTGAATTGCTGGAAGTAACCGAGCAACAGCAAAAGCAACTGTCGGAAAATATCAAAGGCACCGTTAACCGGCTGATGGGTTTCCAGATTGCCAATGGCGGGATGGCTTACTGGCCGGGCAGTGCGGAAGCCCGCCCCTGGCCCACAACCTACGCTGCCCACTTTATGCTGGAGGCCAAGGCACTGAGCTACTTCGTCCCCCCGACCCTGCTTGAACGGCTGCTGGATTACCAAAGCCGGACCGCCCGGTTATGGTCGGCCGGGGCTGCAGCATCAAGCTTGTACCAAGGCCAAAATGCGAGCCTGGATCAAGCTTACCGCCTCTACACCCTGGCGCTGGCCCAACAACCCGACTTGAGCGCCATGAACCGGCTGCGAGCTTACGGCCAGCTTAACGCAGCTGCCAAATGGCGTTTGGCGGCGGCCTACGCCCTGGTTGGGAAGCAAAACACTGCCCAGCAGCTCATCAACAGCGCCGACACTAATGTGCCGGCTTACCAAGAGCTGGGCGGCACTTTCGGCTCCGGGCTGCGCGACCGGGCTATGATACTGGAAACCTTGGTCTTAATGGGAAAAAGCGATGAAGCAGCAGCCCTGCTCAAATCCATCGCCGAACAGCTGAGCAGCGAACGGTGGCTGAATACACAGGAAACGGCCTATGCCCTGCTCGCCATCGGTAAGTACGTTAAGGAAGGAGGCAACAACCTGGGCCAAAAAATTACCTTCCGGTATACCTTAGATGGAGATACCCAGACAGCTGGTACGGATAAGGCACTGTACCAAGTGGAGATTTCGCCCGCCGTTCAACGGGTTGAGGTGGACAACTCAAGCGAAGGGTTGTTGTTCGCAAGGTTGATCCGCAGCGGCCAACCCCTGGCCGGCGCTGAAACACCCGCTTCCAATCAGCTCAACATGTCGATAGTTTACCAAACGCTAGAGGGTCAGCCTCTCGACCCCACAATGATACCGCAGGGCATGGACTTTGTGGCTGCCGTCACCCTCAAACACCCCGGCCACCCGGTTTACCAACGCTACCGGGAGCTGGCCCTGGAGCAAATATTCCCCTCCGGTTGGGAAATCATGAATACCCGAATGGACAACCTTGACCAATTCCCAGGGCAACAGGGGCGCTACGACTACCAGGATATACGCGATGACCGGGTCTACACCTTCTTTAACCTGGACCAACAGCAAAGCGAAACCTTTTACATACAGCTCAATGCCGCTTACCAGGGCCGCTTTTACCTGCCCGCCGTTAAGTGCGCGGCTATGTATAAAGCGGATATTGAAGCCCGCTCGGCGGGGCAATGGGTAGAAGTCGGCCTGCCGGGCGAAAGCTAAGCCGCTGCCGGAGGAGGGTGCCGCAATGAGGAGAAGAAAAAAGGGGTGGACGCTTAAATTGGAGCCTGTGGATTGAACGAAAGCAGTAATTTGCGGCGTTGAGGGGATTTGAAATTTTCTTAAGATGCTTTTGCCATGCCCCGTCGCCTGATATTTATAGACTTGCTCCGCGCCTACGCTATCCTGATGATGCTGCAGGGGCATTTTACTGATACTTTGTTGGCGGATGCCTACCGGGACCCGGCGCACCCGGTATACGCCGCCTGGAAATTTATGCGGGGCATGACGGCCCCTATCTTCTTTTTCGCCAGTGGCCTGATCTTTGTATTCCTGCTGCTTAAGGACGGGCGGGCACTTCGATTGAATACCCGGGTACAAAAAGGCATAAAGCGAGGCCTGCAGCTAATCGTCATCGGTTATGGCCTGCGCCTTTGTTTCCCGCAACTGCTGGCCGGGCACGTTTCTCCCAACCTGTTCCGGGTAGATGTACTGCACTGCATCGGAATTGCGCTGCTCTGCCTGGTGGCCTTGTATGCGCTAAGCCGCTGGAGCCGGTTGCCACTTATGGTCTGGCTGTTGGCAGCCGGAGCATTAGCCTTTTTCTTCTACTTTGATGTACGGGAAGCGGATTACTCGAGCTGGCCGGTTTGGCTGCAAAACTACTTCGTGCGCACTCATGGGTCTGTATTCACCCCTATTCCCTGGGTGAGCTTCACCCTGATGGGCGGCGTTTTGGGCACCCTGCTGCACCACCGGCCGCACTGGGCCTTTGGCGGTTATTTGCCCATTACCCTGCTGGTAGGCGGCTTGCTGATGGATGCGTATTCCTACTATTGGCTGATGGGTCTTTATGACTGGACGGGGTGGGCGCAATTTTACCAGCATGCTTATTTTAATTTCCTGCTCCAACGGCTGGGGCATGTCTTTATAGCCGTAGCTGCTTTCATTTGGGTCGCGCAGCTCTGGCAACAGGTACCGGCGCTACTGCTGCGTATAGGCAGCGAGACCCTGGTCATTTACGAGGTACACTACGTACTGCTGTACAGTACCTGGTTCGGGCTTGGGTTGTCCAGCCTGTGGGCGCATGCGCTCACGCCCTGGCAAACCGTAGTAGGAGCAGCTACCTTCCTGCTCTTTTTTGTAGTGCTGATCGCTTACTTGGAGGACATTCGCACGCTCTGGCAGCACCACCTTCGATGGTCGAGGGTACAGCTGCGGCGCCGTTACCATCGTTGGGCCTACCGTTGAGCGGTCCGGACAGACAGGCGTACAGATTTCAAACCTGTAGATTGCAATTGGTAGCGGCCTTCAATAAATGCCGCCACCCAGGAAAAGCTCCCCGGAAGGAAAAGAAAGCCCCGGCTGTAAAAGCCGGGGCGGAAGGTTATGCAGTCAGCTCTTCTTCTTTGATGGGCTGACGGAACACAATTTTATCGTCGAACACATCGAGGACGATGTTGCTTTCCGGCTGCACTTTCTGCAGAAGCATCTGTTTGGACAGCTCATTGAGGACCTTTTTCTGAATGACGCGCTTCAGAGGGCGGGCGCCGAACTCAGGATGGTAGCCTTTGTCGGCCAGCCACTTTTTCGCCTCCTCGGCTACGGTAAGCTGTATCTGTTGTTTAGCCAATGTTTCCTGCAGTTCCTCTAGCTGCAAATCGACAATCTTGCCAATATCCCGGCGGGACAGCGGGCGGAACATAATGGTTTCGTCGATGCGGTTGAGGAATTCCGGCCGCACGGATTGCTTCAGCAGCTCAAAGACCTGCTCCCGGGTTTGCTCGATGACCATTTCTTCATCGCCCGGCACCATGTTCGAAAAGTTGTCCCGGATAATATTGGAGCCGATATTGGACGTCATGATGATAATGGTATTCTTGAAGTCAGCTACCCGCCCCTTGTTATCGGTTAGCCGGCCATCCTCCAGCACTTGCAGCAAGATGTTGAAGGTATCCGGATGGGCTTTTTCGATCTCGTCGAGCAGCACCACACTGTAGGGCTTGCGGCGGACGGCTTCTGTAAGTTGCCCCCCTTCGTCATAGCCCACATAGCCCGGAGGCGCTCCCACCAGGCGGGATACGGCGTGCCTCTCCTGATATTCGCTCATATCGATCCGGGTCATCAGGTTTTCATCGTCAAACAGGTATTCGGCCAGCGCTTTAGCCAGCTCGGTTTTACCCACCCCGGTCGTACCCAGGAAGAGGAAGGAGCCAACCGGGCGGCGTTCGTTGCTCAGTCCGGTCCGGCTGCGGCGAATGGCATCAGCAACAGCCTCCACGCCTTCGTCCTGGCCGACCACCCGCTTGTGCAGGTCTTCTTCCAGGTGCAGCAGCTTTTCACGCTCGCTCTGCAGCATGCGGGTGACGGGCACACCTGTCCACCGGCTGACGATTTCGGCGATATCCTCAGCGTCAACCTCTTCTTTGACCAGCATTTTGCTATCCACCTGCATCTCTTGCAGGCGCTGCATATAGCCCTCGAGTTGCTGCTCTACTTCGGGGATACGGCCGTAGCGGATTTCAGCGGCATCGGTATAATTGCCTTCGCGCTCCGCCCGGGCGCTATCCATCTTCAAGCGCTCGATTTCTTCTTTGGACTGCTGCACGCCGAGGATGACCTCCCGCTCGCTTTCCCACTGTGCTTTCAGAGCATTGCGGTCTTCTTCCAGATTAGCCAGCTCTTCGTTCAGTGCGCTAATCTTCACTTCGTCATTTTCCCGGCGCATCGCCTCGCGCTCAATTTCAAGCTGCCGGATACGGCGTTCAATTTCATCCAACTCTTCCGGCATGGAATTCATTTCCAACCTCAGCTTGGCCGCCGCTTCGTCAACTAGGTCGATGGCTTTATCAGGGAGGTGCCGCTCGGTAATGTAGCGATGGGATAACTGTACGGCGGATACCACAGCATCGTCCTTGATGTTGATTTTATGGTGGGTTTCGTAACGCTCTTTAAGCCCCCGCAGTATGGAAATGGCATCCTCCACGCCCGGCTCATCCACTAATACCGTTTGGAAGCGGCGCTCCAATGCCTTATCGTTTTCGAAGTACTTCTGGTACTCATTAAGAGTCGTTGCACCGATTGCGCGCAGTTCGCCACGGGCTAGTGCCGGTTTCAAGATGTTAGCGGCATCCATAGCACCCTGGCTTTTGCCCGCGCCCACTAAGGTGTGGATTTCGTCGATAAAGAGGAAAATTTGCCCCTCGGCGCTTTTGACTTCCGAGATAACTGCTTTCAGGCGCTCCTCGAACTCGCCCTGATATTTGGCACCAGCAATCAGCGCCCCCATATCCAGCGAGAAGATGTCTTTGTCACGCAGGTCTTCCGGTACATCTCCATCCACAATACGGTGAGCAAGCCCTTCGATAATGGCTGTTTTACCGACACCGGGCTCGCCGATCAGGATGGGGTTGTTTTTAGTACGCCGTGCCAGAATGTGCAATACCCGGCGGATTTCATCCTCCCGGCCGATGACGGGGTCGAGCTTGCCGCTGCGTGCCATCTCGTTAAGGTTAACGGCGTATTTCCCCAAAGCGTTGTAGCTGTTCTCCGCGCTGTGGGTCGTTACGCGTTTGCCTTTGCGCAACTCTTCGATCGCTGCTTTAAGGGCTTTTTCCGTGATGCCGGCGTCTTTCAGCATCTGCGATGTGCTGTCCTTCACAGATAAGATGGCGAGCAGCATATGCTCCAGGGCTACAAATTCGTCTCCGAAGTCTTTCAATAGCGTATTGGCCCTTTGCAGCACTTCCGTACCCGTTCTTGACAAGTATTGGCTGCCTCCGCTAACGCTCGGATAAGACTGAATAATGCTGTCGGCGGCTTTCCGGATATTGTCGAAATTGACCCCCAGCTTTTTCAGGACAAAAGGGGTGACGTTTTCATCCACTTGCAGAATACCCTTCAGCAAGTGAGCAGGCTCAATGGCCTGGTGCTGTTCCTGCATAGCGATTTGTTGGGCCTGCTGCACCGCCTCTTGCGCCTTTATGGTGAAATTATTGAGGTTCATATGTCTGATTGATTATTGCTTTACCAATTTTGCCCGCTTACGGGCAGTTAACGCTACAGTGATCTCAAATGGCATACCAACACGAAAAAACCGCCAATTTGACTCACCGAATCCACTTGAGCTGCCATTATGGCATCAGCCCAAAAAACCGCTTGCTGGTTTCAGGGATAACGGGCTGACATTCAATTTACAATAAAACAAGGATGAACTCAAATGAGCATGGCCCTCCAAAATCCCCATCTTTTTTACGATTTTTGCCCAACCCTTTCCTGGCAGGTGCCTGTCTAGGCATAGTGAATTGCAACACTCTAATTTCGTCTAAAACTTATTACTCATGCCAGTTACAACTATGCTCGTTCTCGCCCTCGCTGTCATCGCTGTTGGAAAAAAATCCCGCGCCTTCAGGTAGAACAGAGAACCAAGCCCGCTGTTGCGCCGTTTCTGGATATTAAAACGACTACTGCGGCATGCAACTTACGCTAGGTTTTTCTCCTTGCCCCAACGATACCTTTATATTTGATGCCCTGCTCCACGGCAAAGTCGATACCGAGGGTTTAACCTTCCGGCCCGTTATCGAAGACGTAGAGACCCTAAACCAAATGGCTTTCCGGCAGGCTTTGCACCTCACCAAGTTAAGTTACCACGCCTTTGCGCACCTCTTGCCCCATTATGCCCTGCTACAGGCTGGCAGTGCGCTTGGCGAACGGGTGGGCCCCCTGCTGATTGCCCGGTCCCCGATGCCGGAGCAAGCTATCAATGAAGCACATATTGCAATTCCCGGCCAGTACACTACCGCTAACTTTTTGCTCAGCCTTGCGTTCCCGGAAGCCCGCCGCCGCACCGAAATGCTCTTTTCAGATATTGAAGACGCTGTTTTACAAGGCCGGGCGGATGCAGGCCTGATCATTCACGAAAACCGTTTCACCTATCGAGACAAAGGGCTGGTCAAGCTCATGGACCTGGGCGATTACTGGGAAACAGTTTCCGGCTTGCCCATTCCACTGGGCGGCATCGTGACGCGGCGCGACCTGCCTGCCGCCCTTCAGCAAAAAGCCAACCGCGTGCTCGCCCGCAGTGTCGCCTACGCACTGGACCACCCGGCTTCTTCCCGAAACTTCGTGCGCCAGCACGCACAGGAAATGGACGAAAAGGTGATGAGCCAGCACATCAACCTGTATGTAAATGGCTATACCCGCGACCTGGGCGAGCGGGGCCGGGCAGCGGTTACCCACCTTTTCAAAGTAGCTATGGAAAAAGGGGCCATGCCAGTTTCCGATACCCCCATCTTTGTGTAAAGTGCCCAGCCGTTGCCCGGTTTATGCTTTGGCCGCTGCCTTTCCGCCCAGGTGGCAACTTCCCGCTTCTTTAATGCAGTAATCTCCCCACTTTAACTATTTTTGCGCAGCAAACAGAACTGCATGCTGAATCATTCCTAACCAAAGCAAAATCCTAGCGATATGATTATTGGCGTCCCTAAAGAAATTAAAAACAACGAGAACCGTGTCGCCTTGACCCCTGCCGGGGCGATGGAGCTAACCAAGCGGGGGCACGAAGTTTTCGTACAGTCTACTGCTGGCCTGGGCAGCGGCTTCACCGACGATGATTACACCGCTGCGGGCGCTCATATCTCGCCCAGTATCGAGGCGACTTATGAGCAAGCTGAAATGATCATGAAGGTCAAAGAGCCGATTGAGCCGGAGTATGACCTGATCAAATCCGGCCAGTTGCTCTTTACCTATTTCCACTTTGCCTCCTATGAACCGCTTACCAGGGCTATGCTGAAGAGCGGGGCTACGTGCCTGGCCTACGAGACCGTAGAGAACCCGGACAGAAGCCTGCCACTGCTCGTGCCCATGTCCGAAGTAGCTGGCCGGATGGCCGTTCAGGAAGGCGCTAAATATTTGGAAAAGCCTATGGGCGGCTCCGGCGTGCTTCTGGGCGGCGTGCCCGGGGTGGAACCCGGCCGCGTCGTCGTTCTTGGTGGCGGTGTAGTGGGCACACAAGCGGCTAAGATGGCTGCTGGCCTCGGCGCCAAAGTAACCATCATGGATATCAACCTGTATCGCCTCCGCTATCTGGCTGATGTAATGCCTGCTAATGTGGACACTGTTTACAGCAACGAATTCAACATCCGCCGGCACATCGCGACTGCCAACTTAATCGTCGGTGCCGTACTCATAACGGGTGCTAAAGCCCCGCATTTGGTCACCCGCGATATGCTCAAGGAAATGATCCCGGGCACTGTACTGGTTGATGTGGCCGTAGACCAGGGGGGCTGCATCGAAACCTGCAAGCCCACCACCCACGAGGAGCCTACTTTCGTCATAGACGATGTGGTGCACTACTGTGTGGCTAATATGCCGGGGGCTGTCCCCTACACTTCCACAATTGCCCTGACCAATGCGACCTTGCCCTACGCCATACAATTGGCGGGCAAAGGCTGGCAACAGGCCTGCCGCGAGAACGAGCCGCTGAAGCTCGGCCTGAATATCATTGACGGGCAAGTCGTCTACAAAAGCGTGGCCGATGCCTTCGGGCTGGATTATACCCCGGTCAAACAATTCTTGTAAACTTAAGGCTTACTATAGCTTCCTGATAGGGGCATCTCAGCCATACGCTGGGGTGCCCTTATTTTTTTACAGCCACCTTTGCTCCATCCTGCCCGTTTTGGCTCCAAAAGGAAGAATCCCCAAAATCCGGCCAGCTGCACCGAACATCCCCCCTACCCTTGTGCGTACAATGAGTATACCAATCTCATTCTTTAACCAAAAAATCAAATGACATGGCAGATACCAATGCAATCGTAGATGCCCTTAACGACTTACTCCAAAAGAATGTAGATGCACGCCAGGGCTATGAAAAAGCCAGGGACGATGTGGAGCAAGACATTCTCAAGACTTACCTGACCGACAAAGCTTCGCAGCGGCAGGTTTTTACCAACGCTTTACAGCGGGAAATTACTGCCCTCGGCGGCACCCCAAAGCGGGAAACCACTTTCAAAGGCAACTTGCATCATGCCTGGATCGACCTAAAATCATCCTTGTCCTCCAATGATGAGGAGGCGGTATTTGAAGAATGCGTGCGCGGTGAAAAGAATAGCCTGAAAACGTACGATAAGCTGCTGCAAAACACGACCTGGCCCGCATCAACCCAGGAAATGCTCACGCAACAGCGCAATCAGATTGCGGCTGACCTGGAACGGGCAGCATCCTTGGAAGAGGCTTTGGACTAACCCGCCTGGCCACCGCAACTTTGCATCCCATGAACAAGTATGGTGCACTAGATTTTCAATTGGAGGCGTCAAGCGCTACTGCTCTTCGAGCGGTACAATCTGCATACCAGAATGCGTCCAATTTATACCCTTGCCGCCCAACCCCAAAAAATCCGATGAAAATCGAGTAGCACAGGGGCTCAGCTCCAAGCTGGGCTTCTTTTTTTTTTTGCCCTGTATCAACAACCCATTGATTACGGTACGAGTCCTATTCCCCAAACCATTTTCAACCAATAGTCCGTGGTAACGGCACATTGGCGATGGTCAAACTTGAATTTAAACAGAAAATCCCCGCTTGCTGGTGCAAAGCCTGAAACTGCCGGGCAATTTTAGCCTCATCTTCCAGGACACACAGGGTGCTGAACAAAAGACCAAATGAAAACTCCGCCAAACCACATCATGCAAACGACACTTAGACAGAAATCCGTTTACTTACTATTAATTATTGTCCTTACCGTTGCTATACTGTACTACGGCAGCGGCTTTCTCATCCCCCTCGCCTTCGGGGCCTTGCTCGCCATGATTTTTCATCCGCTTGCCAGGTGGATGGAGCGAAAGGGCGTGCCCAGGTAGGGCAGCATCGGGGTTTCTCTCCTCCTTTTCATCCTAGCCTTTAGCCTTATCAGCGGCGTTCTGTTCATTCAAACCCGGTCGCTAATCAGGGATTGGCCAAAAATTCAGAAGCAGCTTGCAAAGCAGCAGGATAAAGCGGAGCAGTTTATCATTTCCAATATTGGCATCGTTTCAGAAAAACGGGTAGAAAAGGCCAAGAAGACTTTATCCGAGCAGCGGTCCGCAATGGCCAATATGGCAGGGCGCTTCCTGGGGTCCGTCTTTTCCTTCTTCACTGGTTTAGTGTTTGCACTGATATATATGGTTTTCATCATGCTGGTGCAGGGGCGGCTGGTCAGGGCCGTACAGCGTCTCGTGCCGGAGGACAGGCAAGAAAAGGCCAGGGAGACCCTCCACGACGCCCGAAAGACCGCTTCACAGTACCTTGGCGGGCGGCTGCTGCTTATTGGATTGCTCGCCATTGTATATGCCATTGGCTTTTTGGCATTCGGGCTGCAGTATGCCATCCCGGTTGCGCTACTCGCTGCCGTCCTGTCCATTATCCCCTATATCGGCAATATCATTGGCGGGCTGTTTGCGCTTATGCTAGGGGTGGCTAGCGGGGGCAGTACAACCCTGCTGCTCGGGATTATCGGGACGATGACCCTCGCTCAAGTGCTGGAGAATAATATTTTGACGCCCTGGATTATGAGCCGAGAAGTCAACCTCAACCCCCTGGCGACCTTTGCCTCCGTTATCGGCTTTAGCCTGGTTTGGGGCATAGCAGGTTCTATTCTTGCCATTCCCATCACGGGGGCAGCCAAGAAGATTTTCGACCACGTGGATGAATTGAAGCCTTTCGGGTATGCGTTAGGGGTCCAAAAGCAGGAAACTCAAGGGCAGTGAATAACCAAAAGGGGGCTGGAGATTACCCTCCAGCCCCCTTTGGGCTTACCTGTATGTTGGCTAGTGCAAACAAACTCAATAATCTTGGGCCCGCTTTTGTAATCAGCGGGTGCTAATCTGTCAGGTAGCAACAGATTTATAAAATGAGCTTTTCTGCACCAGTGCTACTGCGATTGCAACTGCTCGATAGCGCCCTCGGTGCCACCAACCATCATACTGGTCACGATGCACAAGGCAAAGAGCGCAATGGCGAGATACCAGGTTGCTTTTTCGATAAAATCGGTTGATTTGGCTGCGCCGAACATCTGATTGGCCTGCGCGCCACCGAAGGTTGAGTCTACACCACCGCCCTTGGGGTTTTGAATCAATACAGCGCCCATGAGCAGGACACAAACCAGGGCAATCAGTACAGTCATCGTCGTCAGCATATCTTACTTGCTTTTAAGGTTCTTACTTTGCTGCGCAAAGTAATCACTTTTTTCCGGGAAAAGCAACATCAGGCGTTGATACATTTCGGCAGCCTTCTCGTGCTGCCCCTGCTTAGCCAGCACTTTGGCGAGGGTCTCCGAGGCAATATCTCCGCTTTCGGTGATACTATTCATTACGATCTGATCAACCTCCTTCTCCGTCTTTTTCTTAGCTTTTTTTCTCCGCTTGCGCTGTTCCTCCAATTTTTTGGACTCCATAATATCACTCAGCTGCGTTTGAATATCCGGTGGCTGAAACTGAGCGACCCAGCTGGTGAAGGAGCTTTTAGGGCGGGGTGTGGGTTGAGTTTGGTGCAGGGGCACATTTGGCGCCATCCGCTGATCGTCCACCGGCGGGGCGGCTGCTTGTTCTTCGGCCAACAAGCTGGCCACAGCAATGGCGTTGCCCACGGCGTCTTCCCAATCGGGCCGGGCCTCCGGCTCGGGGCGGTGTGTGGTGCCCAATTCAGGGTGCTCTATTGCCGGCGGGCTGTTTGGCTGGCCACCTTCCAGCGATTTCCTAAGTTCGGCGAGTTCTTTAAATTTCCAGGCCTCCACCTGATCCATTTCCTCAGTGGGTAGCGCCGGCATTTCAGGTTCAGGGGCAGCATCAGGCTCCCCGGCAATTTCATTTTCAAGAGGCGGCAGCTCAGGATTGGCTGAAGCCCCGGGCGAAAAATCCAACTCCAAAGCCGCGCCGGAAGACACCTCTTCCGCCGGGGGCTCTGGCAGGTCGAGCAAGGACTCCTCCTCTTCCAGGCTTTGCAACTCCAGGTACTCCTCAGATAAAAGAAACGTTTCGGAGAGCTCAGCATCGCTTGCGTTGGCCAGCACCTCGTGGTAGAGCAAGCTGCGGTCGCAGGTCACTGCTGCCGCCCTGGCAAGGTTAGCGGACCAGTCTTTGTGGTTATCGAGCAAACTTTTCCGAAGCAGCAGCCGCTGTAGCGGCTGGCAATAGCTATACTGCAACGCCAAAGTTTTCAACTCTTCGTAGGGAAGCTGGTGCAAGCTTCCTTTATCCTGCAGATAACGGCTAAAATTATTGGCATTCATAGGGTATCCGGCTGCTTTGTATGGACCTCACTGGGTGGTCAGAATAATCGAATTGATCAAAATACGCAAAACGAGGCGAATTATCAAATCTGTTCCTTGAGGAAGGCAACGAGTTTTTGGACTGCTTTGCCCCGGTGGCTAATGCTGCTTTTTTCTTCTGCCGACATCTGGGCGAAGGTGCGGTTATACCCTTCCGGCATAAAAATGGGGTCATACCCAAACCCTTGATTGCCCTTTTTGTGATGGATGATATGGCCTTTGACCTCCCCCTCGAATTGGTGCTCCTTCCCGTCTAAAATCAGAGAAATGACGGTGTGAAAGCGAGCGCGCCGGTCTTCTTCCCCTTTCAGGTTAGCCAACAGCAAGGTCATATTGGCTTCGTCATCGTGAGCAGGGCCAGCGTAGCGGGCGGAGTAGACCCCCGGCTCTCCATTGAGCACGTCGACCTCAAGGCCCGTGTCTTCTGAAAAGCAGTCCACGCCATAATTTTTGTGGACGTACCAGGCTTTTTCGGAAGCGTTGCCCGCGATGGTAGGGCTGGTTTCAGGCAGCGTTTCCTGACAGTCGATATCGGCCAGCCCTTTGATTTCCAGTTTACCTTCCAGCAGTTGGCTGACTTCCTTTACCTTATTTGGATTACCGGTGGCAAAAACAATGGATTGCATGTAGTTTTTAGTTCTGATGAAAATTTAAGTCGTTAGTTGATGTCAGAGGCCGAAGCAGTGCTGGAGCGCTTTCCATAGTTTGCCCGACATAGCTTTGCCGCCTTCCTGCCGCTCCCGGTAGATGGCAGCTATGGGGTCCGCCATGAGGTAAACAGCGGAGCCGAAACGGACAGGCTGATAGGGCGGCAGTTGGAAATGAAGGCCAACGCGCTGCCCTTCTATCCCGAATAAAAAGACATATTTGGCTCCCACTGCATCCGGAAACTGGCTAAAACTTATAGGTACACTGCTTGTTAAACTGATGTATTTGGTGTCCTGTTCAAAATCAACTTTAGCGGCACCAAAGACTTTCGCCAAAAAATTTTCTATTTCCGCCGGATCCTCCGGCGCAGGGTCAAAGAGGGCCCAAATGTCCCGCTTACCTGCACCCCGGGGTGCCGCAGGTGTTTGCGAGGGGTCAGGAACTGCATAGAGCGGAAAATCCAGAAAAGTGGGTTTCAAAATAAATGCGCTTTTTTTCAGGGGGCAGCCAAATAATCAAGCACAAAAGAGCTGCCCAGGCTTCAAAAATAGAATATTTATAATTTTTTGTTACATTCGCACAAAAAATATTGATAATGGAATTTAATATAAAAATCACGAAAGCCCAAAATTCGCGGCTATCCGCGGTGGATTTTGACAACATTCCCTTTGGCCGGGTATTTTCTGACCATATGTTCGTTGCCGATTATAAGAATGGGGCGTGGCAAGACGCCCGTATTATCCCTTTCGAGCGCTTCGAAATGCACCCGGCGGCCATGGTCCTGCACTACGGCCAGGCCATTTTTGAGGGCATGAAAGCCTCTAAGTCTTACGACGGCAAGCCATTCTTTCTGCGCCCGGAAATGCATGCCAAACGGCTCAACAACTCCGCCCGCCGGATGTGCATGCCGGAGTTTCCCGAAGCTTTGTTTTTACAGGGCCTGCATACGCTCGTTGATTTGGACAGTGGCTGGATACCGCCTCAGGAAGGCAGTGCGCTGTACATTCGCCCCTTTATGTTTGCGATGGATGAGTTTATCGGGGTCAAACCCTCTCAGACCTACCGTTTCATCATCTTTACCGGCCCGGTCGGCCCTTACTACCCAAAACCGGTTAGTTTGGTAGCGGATACCGAATATGTCCGGGCAGCGGTCAAAGGCGGCACCGGAGAAGCCAAGGTAGCCGGCAATTACGCAGCCTCCCTCCTGCCTGCTCAAAAGGCCAACGACAAAGGCTACGATCAGGTGATGTGGCTCGACAGCCGGGAGTTTAAGTACATACAGGAAGTGGGCACGATGAATATTTTCTTTGTGATCGACGGCAAAGTCATCACCCCTGCCCTCAACGGTGGCATTTTGCCAGGCATTACCCGGGACACCATCCTGAAGCTGCTCCCGGAGCACGGCTACGAGGTGGAAGAGCGGGCCATTGCAATTGACGAAATAGTAGAAGCCTACAAAGCCGGCAAGCTGCAAGAGGTGTTTGGCACAGGCACCGCTGCAGTGGTTGCCCATGTTTCTAAAGTTGCCTACGATGGCTACGAAATGGAGCTCCCGCCAGTGGAAGAACGCAAGGTCGGCCCCTACATCAAAGCCCAGATCGATGGTATGCGTTCGGGCAAGATTGAGGACAAACACGGCTGGATCGTGCCGGTGAAAGGGCAGGCTGTCAGCGCTTAACCACCATCGCTTGCTTACCGTAATGTTAAGTTTCCAAAAACAGGGGTTGCCGACGAAATAGCGCCCCTGTTTTTGCGTTTGAAACCACGCTGAGCACGGCGGGGCTACAAATGCCGACGAAAAGCCAAATTTTATTTTGCCAAGTGGAAAATTAAGTGGACTTTAGCCCCCGAAAAATAGCTGTCGTAAATGAGTGGGGCATGCCCACGCCACGACAAAATGGGACAACTGAATATGAAAAAACGCCTATCTTCAAGTTTATGCTTCCTCCTGCTGTGGGAGGCGCTCTTTGCCCAATCTGCCGGCACTGATTTCATGCGGAGCACAGGGAAGATATACGTCGTTGTAGCTGTCATCCTCGCCATTTTTATTGGTATTGTCCTCTTCCTCATTTACCTCGACAGGAAGCTAACCAAATTAGAGAACCAAATTAAGGACAATGATTGATCTCGAACCAAAATCACAAACGAGCTTCTATCAGAGTGTTCAGAACTACTTTGAAAAAGCGGCCCGGCATACGGGCTTGCATCAGGGCCTGCTGGCTCAAATCCGGGAGTGCAATGCCGTTTATCAAATCCGCTTCCCGGTCAAAGTAGGCAATGAATACCGGGTGATCGAAGCCTACCGGGTACAGCATAGCCACCACCGCTCTCCAACCAAGGGCGGCATACGCTACAGCAACCACGTCAACCAGGAAGAGGTGATGGCCCTGGCGACCCTGATGACTTACAAATGCGCTATCGTCGATGTGCCCTTCGGTGGCGCCAAGGGCGGCGTTAGAATCAACCCCTGGGAGTACACCCCCTCCCAGTTGGAAAAAATCACCCGGCGGTATACCACCGAGTTGATCCGCCGCAATATGATCGGCCCTTCCGTGGATGTGCCTGCGCCCGATTACGGGACTGGAGCCCGGGAAATGGCATGGATTTACGACACCTACCGGGCTTTTAAAGGCGATGACATTGACGCAGCGGGTTCAGTAACCGGCAAACCGGTTAACCAAAATGGCATCCGGGGGCGTACCGAAGCTACCGGCCGGGGCGTCTTCTATGGTATCCGGGAGGCCTGCGATCAGGCTGATGATATGAAAAAGCTGGGGCTCGACCCTGGCATAGCGGGCAAGAAAATTGTCATTCAGGGCTTAGGCAATGTCGGGTCTTACACTGCAACGATTGCTCAGGACGAAGGCGATGCGGTCATTGTAGGGGTAGGCGAAGTTGAAGGGGCCATTTACAACTCCAAAGGCATCGACATCCACGACTTGCTTAAATTCCGCAAGGAGACGGGCTCTATCCTCGGCTACCCCGGGGCACAGAACCTCGACAAGAAAGACCGGACCAAGGTGCTGGAATTTGAGTGCGACGTGCTTGTGCCCGCTGCCCTGGAGAATCAGATTACCACGGAAAACGCCGGCCGGATCAAAGCAAAGATTATTGCTGAAGCGGCTAACGGGCCGATTACTTCCATGGCAGAGGAGATTCTGCTGAAGAACGACACCCTCATTATACCAGACGTCTACCTCAACGCCGGCGGTGTAACGGTCTCTTATTTCGAATGGCTGAAAAACCTTTCCCATATGCGGTTTGGCCGCATGGAAAAGCGGTTCAACCAGAAGATTAACCAAACGCTGGTCGATCTGATCGAACGCACGACGGGCAAAAGCGTTTCTGACCGGGAGCGTATGATGGTGGCCCGGGGCGCCGAAGAAATTGACCTGGTACGCTCCGGACTAGAGGAGACTATGATTACGGCTTATCAGCAAATCCGGGAAATCAGCCTGCGCAAGCGCAAGGTAGAGGACCTGCGGACCGCCGCATTTGTGAGCGCGATCAACAAGATCAGCAGCGATTACCTTTCGCTTGGCATCTTCCCGTAGCGGGGAGAGCAGCAATGTGGCGATTGAACAGCAAACCATCAGCGGGCAGGTTGCTGCCCGCTGATACCCGATAACGCCCTCAGGTTATTTGGCATTTTGGCAAACGGCAAAATTTTTGTGGGTTAAACCCCGACTTAGTTTGCTTTTAGTTTTATTAGTCAATATATTTGGGCGGCATTTATATAAATCGCATAACGAACAGGAAAATGTCGGAAAAACTGGACAAAATTGACCTGAAAATTCTGAAAATCCTTCAGGAAAGCAGCAAGATCACCAATTTGGAACTGTCGAAACGCATTGGGCTTTCGCCGGCGCCTACACTGGAACGGGTGAAAAAGCTGGAGAATTCATCGGTCATTGAAAGCTACCACGCTAAAGTCAACCCTCAGGCTATTGGCCTGAACGTCAAAACATTTGTGCTCGTATCTTTGGCCTGGCAAAAGGAGAATGCCCTTAATCATTTCCTTGAGAAGATCAAGGAGATTGAGGAAATCACCGAATGCTACATCATTACCGGGGAAGCGGATTTCTTGATCAAAATCGTTTGTAAGGATATCCCTACTTACGAAAAGCTCTTGTTCAAGACCCTGTCCCAAATCGACGAGATTGAGCGCCTCAAAACCTTAATGACGCTTTCTACCGTGAAGGATGCCAAGGTGTTACCCTATCGGTACGAGTAACCCCTCGGCTATTTGAACGAAGAGAAACGGAACACAGCCGTTGCTGCCTACCCACAGCAACGGCTTTGCGTTTTGGGGCCTGCACGAAAAATCACTATGCCAAACCAGAAGCACCACAGCCTGCTTTGGGCGCTCCACCACCCGGAGCGCAACATCACTTCCTATCTTTTTGGCACTATGCATGTCAAAGACAAGCGGGCGTTTGCGTTTTTTGAACAAGCTTGCCGGTATATGGATACCTGCGACGCATTGGCCTTAGAGTACGACCTGGGCTCGGTGGGAGACGACACCAATGAGCTGCTGCTGCAGCACACTTCCGGCCCTTCTCTGCAAACCCTTTTGCCAGAAAAGAAGCTGGAAAAAATGCGCCGGTTCCTGAGGCGGGCACTTGGTATCGACATCTACCCATTGCGGCACCTGCCGCCCATGCTGGTATCGAACCTCATCAACGAGCGGCTGCTGGAGGAAGACTACCCGGCTGCTCTGGATGAAGAGCTGTACCGGCACGCCACAGCGCGCAATCAGGCGGTGCTGGGCATCGAATCCTACGAAGAACAGCTGGCGGTGCTGCTGGAAATCCCGCCGCAGGCCTATACTCAGGCGCTGCTCTCGCAAGTCCGCAATTTACCCGCCCACCGCCGCACCCTGCTCCGGCTCGCCCAGTTGTACGCGGATGGCAACCTCCCCCAGCTGCACCAAGCCTCCAAGCGCAACCTTTCCGTTACGCGGAAGCTGCTGCTTTACAACCGCAATTTTAATATGGCGGCGGGGATTGATTTTTACGCGGAGACCTTACCCGTATTCGCGGCGGTAGGCGCAGCGCACTTGTACGGGGGCAAAGGGCTATTGCGCCTGCTCAAGCACCGGGGCTACCGGGTCACTCCAGTTGCTCCCGGATCGCTTCCTGGTCCCGCTTCGGCAACTTAGCGACCACCAGGCTATAGGAGTGGTCGATCAGCTTCAGCAGCAGCGCTTCTTCCAGGCCCTCCTCGAAGTAGACGGTATTCCAGTGCTTTTTATCCATATGCCAGCCGGGGATAATCTGCGGATGGGCCTCCCGAAGCTGCTGCGCCCACTCCGGGTCGCATTTCAGGTTGACCCGAAAGACGGTTTCATCCAGCCCGGTTGCGGCAAACATCTTGCCCATCACTTTAAATACCAACGTGTCGGGGCCAAAGGGCAGGGTTTCTTCCACGCCGGGTTTGGACAGGCAGTAGGTCCGGAATTCTTCGATGTTCATGCGGGCAATTTTTGCCAGTAAGGTAAGTTTTTTTTGAGCAAAAAGCGGCCCGCTTGCGGCTTCGGAGCAGGTGGAATTTTGCTATCTTTGCAGCGGTTTTAGTAATTGGCCCCGTAGTTCAAGGGATAGAATAGGTGTTTCCTAAACACTAGATCCAGGTTCGAGTCCTGGCGGGGCCACTAGCCACAGCAGGACGAGAAGCCTGTCCCGGTCTTAGCGCAGTAGGCCCAAAGGCCGTCACGAAGCTTAACCGGGAAGTCCTGGCGGGGCCACTAGCCACAGCAGGACGAGAAGCCTGTCCCGGTCTTAGC
>CAZNSK010000036.1:0-463 GCA_964575505.1 uncultured Phaeodactylibacter sp. | reverse complement strand
GCAGTAGGCCCAAAGGCCGTCACGAAGCTTAACCGGGAAGTCCTGGCGGGGCCACAAGCCACGACAGGACGAGAAGCCTGTCCCGGTCTTAGCGCAGTAGGCCCAAACTTTCTCAACATAATTTGCTGACCGTGTATTTTTTCATTCCGAACCTTTCAATAGTAGAACTTGTCTAAAAACTACTTACGGTGCCCAAAATCGTCCTTTTGAGCCTACTTTTCGTTCTGCCTGCCTGCCGAAGTAAGTTCGACACGCAGGCAGGTACTCGCCAAGTAGCGCCACTATTTGGCTCCGTGCATGCCTCAATTAGACTCAAAATGCCTGATTTTTGACTACCGCAGCAATTATTAGACAAGTTCGTAGCTTCAACAATCGTTGCTGCTCCTCAAGAAGGCACTTTTGTTCCTCTGTTAGGGGTCGCGCAGTAATAAGTTACCTAGAATAGGCGAAGTTATTTTGTGCG
>CAZNSK010000035.1:0-45540 GCA_964575505.1 uncultured Phaeodactylibacter sp. | reverse complement strand
GCGTGCAAAAGAACGAGTCTAAATCGGTAAGTTATTGTTGCGCGACCCCTAATCCAGTAACCGGCGCTGTGAACCGCTTCATACGATAAATAACGCCTTAGCAACCTGTCGACATTCACCCTTTGGTAGTAGCTACAGGAAGTTGCTGCTCAAAAACCAAGAGGCGCTATGAGAATAGTACTACATGTAATACTCGCGATGGTAGCGACGACCCTTCCCCTTTCCGCACAATCGTTCAAAAAGGAAGAGGCGAAGTCTTTCTTTGTGCATCAGCGGTACGAAGACGCCCTGTCCGTGCTGAAGACTGCCGATGAGCTGGTCAAGACGGACCCCGAAGCTCGTTTTATTCTAGCGGTATCCTATTATCAGCTCAATCAGTTAGAGCCGGCAGAGCGCCTGCTTTCAGAAATGACTAAGCCGGGCAGCGAACCTTTCCCTGAATGCTGGCTCTATTTGGGGAAGATCCACCATGCCATGAATCAGTTTGAACGGGCGGCAGATTATTACAAACGCTACCTGCGGCGGATCAAAACCAACAGCCCTAACCGAAAAATGGTATGGGATGACATTCGCCGCTGTGGCACCGGCATGCGGCTTAAATACCAGCATTCGGAAGTTTACGCCGAAAACCTGGGCCCCCTAGTTAATACCAGCGGCGATGAATTTGCCCCGGTGGTAAGCCCCAACTTCAGCAACCGCCTCTATTTTTCCTCCATGCGGGAAGGCAACCTGGGCGGGCGCCGCGATGAGAATGGCATGCCGGATAGCCGGACCGGGCATTACTTCAGTGATATTTATTCCTGCCGGTCCACCACCGGCGGTGGCGGCGGGTGGCAGGATGCCCAATCCCTCGGCTACCTTGTCAACAGCACCCGGCACGATGTACTTCTTGATTTCAATGCAGACGGCAAAGTGCTTTATTTCTTTCAGGGATGGCAGCCGGAAGATGGTAAAATAATTGTGGATACCTTCCGCAATAAGCAGGAGCGCACTGTGAGCTCGGATGTATTCCCCGGGCCGCTCTCTCCAACCCTAGGCGATGAGGCTTTCTTTTTTGTCAATGCCCACTTGGTTTATTTCGCAAGCCGCCGGCCAGGCGGGTACGGCGGGCTTGATATCTACCGCATTGCCTATGAGCAGGGTGCCTGGGGCCCTCCTCAGAACCTGGGGCCGGAAATCAATACGCCCTACGACGAAACAACTCCTTTCCTGGCCAGGGATGGGCTTACGCTCTACTACAGCACCAACCACCCTGACCTCAGCATCGGCGGCTTGGATGTAGTCAAAGCCGTTTACAACCCCCGATCCGAAAAGTGGACGCTTCCTGAGAATTTGCTCACCCATATCAATTCCTCAGAGGATGATGCCTACTTCCGGATATCCAATGACGGGTTCACCGGCTACTTTGCCTCTTCCCGCAAAGATGGCTACGGGCAACGCGACCTGTACGCCGCCCATTTCGACAACTTCCTGCCGGAAATGGAGCTCAGGGTAGGGGCGCTCGCAACGGTAGCGCCTCCCGAACTGGTGGAGCCTCAGGTAACCCCGCCCCAGGAGGATATGGCTGCAAACCCGGACCCCTCTGCGACGCTTCAGGAGCCCGAGCTGCCCACCCCTTACGAAACCCCGGCGGCAATGCAGCCTCCCCCCTTAGAACGCCCTCCTTCAGAGCCAGTAGCGCCAGTGGCTTTAGCATCGGCTTTCACGCCTATAGCCGTATTACCAGAGCAAGAGCTAAAAGAGGAAGCTACAAGCCAACTCCGCCAAATCGCCGGGCGGATGGCTGCCGAGGAAACCGCCTATTTGATCGTAACGGCTTACCGAGCCCCCTCAAGCCCTAAGGGGCAAGCGCTTTTCGAAGCCCTGCGCGCAGCCGAGGCGGTAGGCACCCGCCTGAAGGCACAGGGCGTAGCTCCGAATCGTATTTTCCTCAGAGGGGGCTTATCAGATCGCCTTGAAGGCGAGCAGGCCAGCGTAGATTTTTGCTTTTATCAGCCCGGAAGCCCACCGGACGGGGAAAGCTTGCCTACGCTAAGGTCAGGCTACCGCCCAGCAGTGCCCCAGCACGCATTCCACCAGCCACTCCTTTACAAAGTACAAATTGCTTCCCTAAGCGGACCTTACCAATCAGGCCAGATGGATACCTACGAAGGTGCGATGGTGGAACGTCAGATGGACAGCCCGTATTACCGGTATACCCTTGGGGCTTTTGCTACATTTGCCGAAGCGGATGCCTACCGGGAAAAGCTCCTGCAGGGGCCGTTCACCTCTGCCTACGTGACCGCTTATGTACTAGGCCGGCGAACCGGGCAGGTGCGGGCACGGCAACATGCTGCAGACTTCCCGGATTTGAAAAACTACGCTAATTAAGCCGCATAGGGGCGATCAGGAAAAAGGTGGGGATGATAGCTTTGAAAGTTGTATTGTCCAGCACATTTACCATGAGGTACGCCCCATGCATCTTTCCGATACCTGTCGATAAGTTGCACCAGGAGGCATACTGATGCTTCCCACCGGGGGGCAGCACCGGCTGTTGCCCAATGACGCCCTCGCCTTCCACCTCCTTGATGGAGCCATTTCCATCCCAGATAAACCAATGGCGGCGAAGGAGCTGAACAGTTTCCTGGCTGTTGTTTTCAATCGTTACCTGATAGGCAAAAATATAACGGTGCTGATTAGGGCGTGAGTAAGCAGCCTGGTACTCCGGCGTGACACTGATTTGAATGCCATTAGTCGTTTGCGTTGCCATTACTTCAGATTTAGAGCCTGCTCAATAATTGCTTCCCCGGCTTTCAGGGCTTCCCCAAGGTCATCGTTTATCAGCACCCGGTCGAAGCGGGGCTCGTAGGCCATTTCTTCTGCAGCCCGGTCCAGCCGTTTTTTTAGATCGGCAGCATCCTCTGTGCCCCGGGCCAGCAAGCGCTTGCGAAGTGCGTCAACCGATGGCGGTTTGACAAAGATAGCAAGGGCTTGCTGAGGGTAAGCCTTTTTGATGTTGAGGGCCCCTTTCACATCGATGTCGAAAACGATATGCTTCCCTGCTTTCCACAGCCGCTCAATTTCGCTCCTGAGGGTGCCGTACAGCAGCCCCTCATATACCTCTTCCCATTCCACAAACCCGCCTTCCTGCACCAATGCTTTGAACTGCTCTGCAGAAATGAAATAGTAGTCTTTGCCATTGGTTTCGTGGGGCCGGCGGGCACGGGTGGTCGCCGAAGTAGAAAACGACAACTGTTCGTATCGGTTTAGCAAGTGCCGGACAATAGTGGTTTTGCCAGCCCCGGAAGGCGCAGCGAAAAGGAACAATTTACTCATACCGTATTGGCCACTTGTTCTTTGATTTTTTCCAGCTCGTCTTTCATCTCAACGACCAGTTTTTGAATATTGGAAGAGTATGCCTTAGCGCCCATCGTATTGATTTCCCTGCCCATTTCCTGGCTGATAAAGCTGAGCTTGCGGCCCTTCAGCGGCTGTTCTTTACGCAGCTCTCCCAGGAAGTATTTGCAGTGCTGCTCCAGGCGGACTTTCTCCTCGTTGATGTCAATTTTTTCCAGATAAAAGAGGACTTCCTGCTCAAAGCGGCTGTCATCCACCTTGTCTTTGCCCATGTGTTCCTCCAGGCTCTGCCGCATCCGCTGCCGGAGCTTGGTCACACGTTCTTCCTCCTCCGGGTCAAGTTTGGAAAGCAAGTCCATAATGTTGTTGACCCGCAGCTCGAGGTCGCCTTTCATTGCATCTCCTTCTGCGGTGCGGAAACTCGTGAATTTTTTCAGAGCGGCACCTACCGCTTTTGACACTTCCGCCCATTCTTCCTCGTCTATGCTGTCGGCAGCAGTAGTAACGACGGAAGGCAAGCGGAGAATCGCCTGCAGCATGTCCCCGTCCGGTATGCTCAGTTCTTTGGAAAGGCGGCTCAGCTCGCGGTGGTACTTACGGAAAAGGGCTTCGTTCAGGCCATAGTCTTCGTCTCCGCTTGCCGATTCCACCTCAATGGTAATTTCTATTTTGCCCCGGTAGGCCTTGTCGGTGATGATTTTCCGCAGATCGTGCTCTTTTTCCCGGTAGTTCTGGGGGATCTTAGCCCGAATATCCGTGTATTTGCTATTAAGCGACCGGATTTCAACGTTAATCGTTTTTTCTCTGTAGGGGTGAGTTACCCGGCCATAGCCCGTCATCGAAAGCAGCATATAGGTTGGTTTAGGTCTGTCGCACCGGATAGGCCCGGATTGCCTGCCCCCGACTTACAGGGGGCGATTTTGTAATGTGCAAAGATAACCAAAGGTTTTAAAAAGTAGTTTTTGGCCGTAAACAGTTGAATGCGAACTAAAAAAAGTAGAAATAAAACAAACATTTATTTTCGTTTAAAAAAATAAATCCCGAGATTTGCCCTTCGTTTTGAAAAGCGAGAATTGCTATAACTGACTATAAACCAAGAACTAACGATGAGAAAAGCTGATTTGGTTGCAGCGATTTCAGAGAAGACAGGCGTACCCAAAGTTGATGTACTCGTAACTCTGGAGACTTTTTTCAAAGAAGTAAAGGGTAGCCTTTCTGAAGGGGAGAATGTTTACATTCGTGGGTTCGGCTCTTTCGTGATTAAAAAGCGCGCCAAGAAAATAGGCCGCCATATCAAGAAGAACGTAGCGATTGAAATCCCTGAGCACTACATTCCTTCTTTCAAGCCGGCCAAAATATTTGTGGAGCAGGTCAAGGAGAATGTGACCTCACTGCCTGACGAAGGCAAAAAATAAGCAGTTGATTTATGACAAAGCTTCAGTGGGCGGCCATCGGTGGTGCACTTGGTTTGTTCTTTGTACTCTATTTCGGGTGCAACCGCAAACCTGAAGATATTGCGAGCCTGGAAAAGTCCAGAGCACTCACGGTGGAAAGCACCGATATCAACACCGTCATCAAGGAAGCCAAAGCCGGCCTCGAAGCCCCCCAAATGTCTGTCGTGCTTAGCCTGGAAGAAAAGCTGGAGGCTACCGTAGCGGACAGCGCCCGCGCTGAAGTCTATAAGGAACTGTCTAGCCAATGGTACGAATTGCAGCGCTTCGCCATCGCTGGTTACTACGCTCAGCAAGTAGCTGCGCTGCTCAATACGGAAAACAGCTGGTCCATTGCCGGCACAACGTATTCCATTTGCATGCAGCGGGCAGCGGAAGAACGCATCCGCGACTTCTGCACAGGCAGAGCCGTTCAGGCGTTTGAAAGCGCCATCTCGCTGAATCCGGAAAACGTAGCCCATAAGGTCAACCTTGCGCTGACTTACACCACCAACCCGCCACCTGATAACCCTATGAAAGGGGTCATGATGCTGCGGGAACTCAACCAGGAAACCCCAAACAACGTTCTTGTATTGAACGCCTTGGGGCGCCTGTCTATACGGACGGGGCAGTACGACAACGCCGTCGAACGCCTTCAGGCTGCTTTAGAGGCCGACCCTGAAAACAGGACATCTATTTGCCTTTTGGCTCAAGCATACGAAGGTAAAGGTGATGCTGAGCAAGCCGAAAACTACGCTGATCAGTGCCGCCGTTTGAGGCAATAGGTACTTTTCATAACGATTTAATTTTTCATTACTAAAAGGATATCGACTATGCCTTGTGGAAAAAAAAGAAAAAGACATAAGATTGCAACGCACAAACGCAAGAAGCGGCTTCGCAAGAATCGCCATAAGAAGAAGAATAAGTAAGTGATCTTCGGCACTCCCCGGGCAGCGGCTCTTCTTAGCCATTGCTGCCTTAGGGGAGTTAGGCGTTGAAAGCAGGTGCGGGCATCAGCCCACAGCCGCTTGAACCAAACCCTGGTGCCGGGCTTCGCGCACGGCGCTTTAATTTTCTGGCACAATTCGTTTGTGCTGGCAGTTCTTTGACCGCTGAAAGAAACCCGTTCAGCGTTGCTTATATTGAATTCACCGCTGGCGGAAAAAGACAAAAGAGTAATAGGCAGGAGTTGCTATTGCTGAAGCCGTATAAATGCAAATAATGGGTCTTCGCAATGCACACTCGACGAGTAGCTATACGACGTTAACGCAATGGGGTCCCCCCCCACCGTAGTCCCATAGGAAAAACCACCAATTTGCTTTACTCCAAGGAAATACATAGCTAAAGTACGACCTGCTGACAACTGTACCATTTCTATATAAAGGGAGGCACTCGCCTTTGTGCTGTCTGTTCCTAAGAAGCCAAGGCGAAAACTACCCCGTTCAACGGTTCTTTTCCACTGCTGCCGCACCATGCGCCAACGCTATGCCGTACCTATCAGATGCTGCCGTATACCTACAGGGTATTGCTTGTGCATAGGCATAACCGCCTACCCTATAGCGAATGGCAGCCTAAACCATTAACCGTGGAAAAAGAACTCATTATCAATTCCACCCCCACGGAGGTTCAAATTGCGTTGCTGGAAAACTCCAAATTGGTAGAAATCCACTACCAAAAGACCAATGACAATTTTACCGTAGGGGATATTTTTGTAGGCCGTATCAAGCGCCTCATGCCCGGTCTGAACGCGGCATTCGTAGATATTGGGCACCCCAAAGACGCCTTCCTTCACTATACCGACCTGGGCCCCAAGCTGAAATCATTGCTCAAATTTACCAACGGAGCGATGTCGGGCGGGATCAACAATCACACGCTCGATAATTTCAAAATGGAGCCAGATATTGTCAAAACCGGGAAGGTGGACCAGGTGCTCAACAAAAAACAGCCCATACTGGTACAGGTGCTCAAGGAGCCTATTTCTACGAAAGGCCCTCGCCTGAGCTGTGAACTGACCCTGCCAGGCCGGTACATCGTTTTAACTCCTTTCTCCAACGTAGTGGCGGTGTCTAAGAAAATTGCCAATGCCGAAGAGCGGAAACGGCTGCACTTGCTTGTAGAGAGCATCCGCCCGAAAAACTTTGGCGTTATTGTCCGTACCGCAGCGGAAGGCAAGAAAGTAGCCGACCTTCACGAGGAGATCATTCAGATCATGCAGAGCTGGGAGGATATTCACAAACAACTGCACAAAGCCAAGCCGCCCCTGAAGCTCCTTAGCGAGTTGGATAAAACCTCCAGTATCCTGCGCGATGTCCTGACCGATTCCTTCAACCGGATCGTGGTCAATGACAAGCAGATGTACCAAAATATCCGGGGGTATCTGGAATCCATATCGCCCGATCAGGTAAAAATTGTTAACCTCCACCGGTCCAATAAGCCTGTCTTCGATGCCTACGGAGTAACGAAGCAGATCAAAGCTTCCTTTGGCAAAACAGCGACGATGCCGAGCGGGGCCTACCTGGTTATTGAGCACACCGAAGCTATGCACGTCATCGACGTCAACAGCGGGCACAAAATGGGGAGCTCCAAACAAGAGGATACCGTCATGCGCGTCAACCTGGAAGCGGCAGAGGAAATTGCCCGGCAATTGCGCTTGCGGGATATTGGCGGCATCATCATTATCGACTTCATCGATATGCGGAAGTCTGAGCAGCGCAAGGAGCTGGTCAAAGCCATGCGGCAGTTTATGAAGAAAGACCGGGCGCAGCATACCATCCTTCCCCTGAGCAAATTCGGCCTGATGCAAATCACCCGGCAACGGGTGCGCCCCGAGGTGAATATCAGCACATCGGAAGTCTGCCCCACATGCAACGGTACCGGAAAGATCAATGCGTCCCTGCTGATTTACGATGAGATCGAGCGCGACCTCAACTTCATAGTGCAATCGCGGCCTAAGTCCAAAATCAAGCTTCTCGTGCACCCCTTTATCGAGGCTTTTCTCAAAAAAGGGCTGCCGAGCACGCAAATGAGGTGGTATATGAAATTCTACAAATGGGTACGGGTGCAGGCCAACAATGATTTCCACCTGACGAAGTACAAGTTTTACGACGAGAACGAAGACGAAATCCGGCTGAATTAAAGCAGGGTCTATGGGATTGACAGCAGATGCTGCCTTCGCCGGGCTGTTTTTTCTTTCGGGTTTTCGGAAATAGCGTAAGAAAAGGTGGAGCACATAAGGAAGTTCCACCTTTTCCGGTTTATTTTGAAGCTAAACGTTTTAATGACCATGAACCCATACCTTTTTTTACTGCTGCTTGCCCTCGGCATCAGCCAGCCGGGAATAAGCCAGGAAGTTTTTGTGGACGCCCAGCTGGGCGGATGTAAGGAAAACCTGTCGTTGCTGCAATTCGACGGCAGCAAGTTCTACGCGGTTCAATCAGCGGAAGAAATAGCGGAGGGGCACTACCAATTGCGTCTGCCTAAAGGCGAAGCTGAATTCTATTACATTGGCACGAGCCGCAGCAATATGCTGCCACTGCTGCTGGGACAGGAGGATACCGTCCGCCTTCGGGGCAATTGCCAGAAAATGCGCAGTGCCCAAATTGAAGGCTCTCCAATCAATACGGCTTACCAATCCCTCAAAGCCGAGATTGCCGCGCTCAAGCAAGAGGGCTATACCCTTATCCGGCAATATCAGGCTCAACCCGACAGCGCCGGGAAGGCCGCTGTTGTGGATAAGCTTTGGGCGCTGGACGAAAAAAAGCTAGCCTTATTGGAGCGGGCCGGGCAGGAGCACCCCTTGTTTGAGCCCATCGTGCGGCTAAATACCTATTTGAGCTACCACAACAACGCAGAAGGCTACGGCAATGAGATCGAGTACTACGCCAGCGAATACTTTGGCATGGTGGATTTCTCCAAACCGGTATACGGCAAGCTGCCTTGGGTATACGAGGGCTTCCGGGAATACGCAACAACGCTGGCCAGTATTGGCCTAAACGCTAAACGCCAACAGCTGTACATTGACCGGGCGCTGTCAGACGTAAAGCCTGGCACCCCTGTGCATAAGCTGGCCCTATCCGGCATCATAGCCGGCCTCAAGCAAAAAAGCAGTGGCAGTTTCCAATACTACGCCAAGCAATTCATTGAAGCCTACAAAACCCAGGACGTCGAAGCAGCAGCCAGCATGCAAGCCGAAATTGACCGCATGGCGGCCCTTCAGGAAGGTGGCCAGGCACCCGATTTCTCGCAAGCTACACCCGATGGGGCAGCGGTTAGCCTCAGCGATTTTCGGGGTAAGGTTGTCTTAGTCGACTTCTGGGCGAGCTGGTGCGGCCCTTGCCGCCGGGAAAACCCCAATGTGGTCAAACTGTACGAAAAGTACCGGGCAGAAGGGTTTGAAATCCTGGGGGTCAGCCTGGACCGCAAGAAAGACCGATGGCTTCAGGCGATCGAGGCAGATGGGCTAACCTGGACTCAGGTGAGCGACCTGAAAGGGTGGCGCAATGAAGTAGCTCAGCTCTACGGCGTGCGCTCCATTCCTTATACTGTACTTATTGACCAGGAAGGGCGCATCATCGCCCGCCGGCTGCGGGGCGATGCCCTGGAGCGCAAACTGGCAGAACTCTTTGGCGAGTAGGCTCGGCGAGCCGCTCCCGGATTAACCACCAAATATGAGCCAAATTCTTTACAATATCACCGTTAAGGTGGAGCACGCCGTCCACCAGGATTGGGTGCGGTGGATGAAGCGCGTCCACATTCCCGCAGTCATGGAAACCGGCATGTTTATGGAATACCGCATGTCGAGGTTGCTAGGGACGGATGAGGCCGATGGCATCACCTATACGGTTCAGTACCTTTGCCCCAATATGGCGACTTATCAGCTTTATCAGGAAAAGCACGCGTACCTGCTGCAGAAAGACCATCAGGAGCGCTATCAGGGCAAGTTTGTTGCCTTCCGCACGCTGATGAAAGTCGTCAGCTAACCTCAATTTTATATCTTTGCCGGCTATGCTGACCAAACTTGTACTCATCAACTCGTGTGCCTACAAAATGGCGGAAGTTGGGTTTGAACACGGCCATGCCCTTCAGCTGGTCGGCCCAAACAACGTGGGCAAAAGTTCACTCATCTACGCCCTCAATTTTCTTTTTCTCGTCAATAAGCGGCTGATGAACTTCAGCGGTCAGCGCACGGCGGATAAAGAAACCCTGGCGCACTACTTTCCGAGCCCGGAGCGCAGCTTCATACTCTTTGAGGTTAAAAAGCCTGGCAAGCGCTATTGCATGCTGGTGCACCGCAATGCCGATAACGAGTTGGTGTATACTCGCATCAACCGGGGGTACCAGCGGCAGCATTTTTTCGATGAACGAGCCGATGGGCAGCATTTGCGCGGCTACAAAACACTAATGCAGCATTTAGTCAAAGAAGGCGCAAAGGTGAAAAAAATCGAGCAGGCCCAAGAAATCCTCAAACACATCTACCAGATTGGCGACCGCAATGATGCCGTGGTTTGGCTGACAGACAAGTGCAAGGTAAGCGGCACCTACAACAGTTTTAATAAGGTCTACCGCTACCTGATCAATTCCAAACTGATCGACAACCGGGCGTTGAAAGACATCCTGTTGATAGCAGACAGCCGGGACCAGGACGAGCTGAGCTACAGCCGCCAAAATATTCAGCAAATCGACCGCCTGCGGTACCAGAGCCAGCAACTGTCTGTGCTCAAAAATATCGAAGCCGAGTTCAATCAATTCAAAGCCCTGGTTGCCGAGGTGGAAGGGCAGTACGAATGGCTTTGCCAGCGGGCGGCCACTTTTTCCGCCAGCGCCAACATGCGCCGCGCCTGGCTTCTGGAGCAGCAGCACCGAAAGAAACAGGAGATTGAGCAGCTGCAAAGCGAATGGAAGCGTAAAAACGCGGAGAACGACCGCATCAATCAGCAAAAAGGCCGCCTGGATTACGAACGCCGGCAGTTGCAGGAAACCATTGAACACCTGCAGCAGCGGCAGCAAACTATTTTGAGCCTGCCCGCCGAAGCCCTGCTCGAGCAACAACTGCACAACCTGCAAAAGCAAATAGAGCAGCTTTGGTTCCGCCTGCAGGAGTACGCAGCGCAACCTGGCCAGTCCCCGGGCCAGTTGGAGGGCCGCATCGCCCGACTCGATGAGCAAATCCAACGCAAAGAAATACAACAAGCAGATGTAAATGACTGGTTGGTTGCCCACCTCGCTAAGGACGAAGCCCAGCGCCGCCTGCTCAACAGCATCCTGCACCCAGACATTGCCCGCCTGCCCAAAACGCAGATCAAAAAAGCGGTGACCCAAAGCAGCCGCTTGATTGAGCTGTTCGACGGCCAAATCGAATTGCCCGCCGAATTCCCCCTGCAGGACCTGGATAGCCCGGAGCAACTCGCAGCGGAAATCCGGGAGCTGCAGCGAGAGCGCTCCCGCTACGCTCAACTGCTGGATACTTCCCGAAACAGCGCTGAGATCAAGCAACAGTTGGAAACCGCCAAAGCCGGCCGGCAGGAATTGGAAGGCCACCTGCGGCAAGTCCGGGAACTGCCCGCCCTGAAACAATCGCTCAAATCAAAGGAGCAAGCGATCCGTAAACTGGAAAAGCAGCTCCGGGAACAGGAACAGGCCTACCGCACGGTACAGGAAGATTTGCAGCGCCGGCAGAGCGCCATCCAACAATTGCAGGAAGCGGTGCAAAACCTCGAGCAGCAAATGCATAACCTGGAGCGCGACCAACGGGAGGTAGAAGAAATGAATTTACCCGCTATGGAGCCCGATGCCTCGGAAATGGCCCGCAACCCGGAAGCCATCCGGCAGTTGTACAGCCAGCTTAAACAACTGCGCAAAGAGGTCGCTCAAAAGCGGGAAACCCGGCAACGGCTGTTCCAGCAACTTAAAGACAAAACGCAGTTCGACCTGGCTGACGAGCGGCAATTCGTAACGCAGCTGGAACAAGAAATGCTTTCCCTGGCCGATAAGCAACGGAGTATTGAGAGCCTGCTGGAAAGCATCGCCGTACAGTTTGCCAACCCGGCTCAGCGGTTCCTGGACGCCTACGAGGAATTCAAGGCTTTTGTCCACCACGAGTTCAACCGCACCCTGGGCGAAATCCAAATTTCCAACCTCGAGTCTCTCAATGTACTGCTGGAACCCAACGAGCGCCTGCAAAATGACCTGCGCGCCATCGCGGAGTTATCCCTGACCACCGATGGCTTGTTCCGCATGCCCAACCACACCGCCAAGCGGCTGGATATTCTGAGAGAATACCTGGAAAAAGGGCAGGCTATCGCATTCAATGACCTGTTTAACCTGCAGCTGCGATTGTCTATCAATGGCAAAGTACGCTCGGTCAACCTTGGGCGGCAGGTGGAATCCGACGGGACCGACCGCATGCTCCGCCTGCTGATTGTGATGGCGGTCATCAGCCGGTTGTCCTACCGCAGCCCAGACAACAGAGTCGTGCTCTTTATCGATGAAATCGCTACTATTGATGGCAAGAACCGCCCCCAGTTGGTGGAGTTTTGCAAAGAGCACCATTTTTACCCCATCTTCGCCGCCCCCGACATCGTGGATGGCTTCGACCAATACCTGCTTATTCAGCGGCAGCCAAACGGCGAGCTGGTGGTAGATGAAGATAAGCACGTCATTCAAGTAGCGCAAGCAGTATAAGTATGATCTTGAAAGCATCACCTGATAAGGCACTCCGCTTTCTCGAAGACAACTTCGAGCTCTTCCGGGCGCTCTACCGCTTGCAACTGGAACACAACATCATCAGCCGGGAGCAGTTCAGCTCAGTTACGACGGATAAGGCAGATGTGATCGTCAAGCGAATGCTGGACTACAAGCTGGTCGTCAATCAGCCTAACGGCTTCCGGATTAATGAGCCGGTGCGGGCTTTCCTGGCCTTTCTGCTCAATGAGTCCAAGCCCCTCTTGCCGGAAGAGCTGACGAAATACCGGCAGGCCTTCCGGGAGCTCTTTCAACGCATTCAGGAATTCCGGGATGAAGACATCCTGATCCTCGCCGAGCGCCTTGATGCTTTCTACCAAGAGCTGCAGCAGTTTCTGGAAAACGTGGAAAGCAACACCAGCCAATTGCTGCGCAGCAGCCAATACCTGAAGGCCAATAAGGGGGAGATGGCCTACAGCGAACGGGTAAGGCGGGCCCGCCACCTGATCGAATACTATATAGAGCCGCTAAACAGCATCCTTGACATACAGCGGAAGGAGGCCATCACCAACCTCCTCACTCAGGTGTCCGCCTATGTGAATGTAGAGCGTTTCAGCCACCCGCATAGCGGCATCCGCCAGCGTTTCGAACGGCTGCACGAACTGCTCCGAGATGCAGAAGGGCGGATTCTCCGGCAATCGCATGTAGTGACGCGGGAGCTGCTCCCACTGATTGAGCGCCTGCAGACCGAGTCAGAAATCCTGAGCGGATGGCTCTACTTCCTGGAGCGCCCGTTTTTGCAGGAGGTGCCTACGGTACCTGCCCGGCGGCTCTTTTCCCTTACCGGCAGCAATATTGGGGTCGGCCTGGAACTGTTCCTGCAGCAGTTTGAGCGCCGCCCGGCTGATATCGTCCTCAAAGCCGAGGAGGCAGAGCCCGTGGATACCCGCCGGGTTTACTTCAACCGCCGGCAGTACCAGAAAGCCCTGGAAGCCGACCTCCCCATTGACAATTATTTTCAGTGGTGTTATGCGATGATGAACCGCTACGAAGCCATGCCCTCCACCGAGCGCTTTTTAAAAATCGGCAGCCTGCTATTCGAAGAAACAGACCAGTATGATGCCGAATTCAGTGAAGAGCGGGTGGCCTTCCAGATTAACGGGGCGGTGTTCAACCTGCCGGTCATGGCCGTCCGCCGCAAAGCCCCTGCCCCCAACCTCAATAAAACGGCTGCACCATGAGTACCGGGACCGACCCACAGGCTGCTTTTTCCTTCCCCAATAATCATCAGGATGTCGTGGAGGCGCTGTTGGTAGACGGCCGCTTCCTGCTGGAAGGCGACCCCGAATTTATGACGTTGAAGCAAGAGGCCGGGTTTTATCAGGCCTTCTTCCAGCAATCCTTCGGGTTGAGCCTCGAATACCAGAGCGAGTATGCCTTTTTGAAGAGTGGGCGCGACAATGACCCGCTATCGCGGGATATTTGCATTTTCCTGGGCGTACTTTGTTATGAGCTGGACCGGGAGGGGTATAACCTGATCGAGCAATTGTCATTCCATACCCTCGAGTTTGAGCAGGTGGAACAAATGCTTGAATTGTCTTCCTTCCGGGAAGTCCTGGAGGCGACCTCCAACCTGCAAGACTCCCAGTCCCGCCGCAACTTTTATAATCGCCTACACCGCCGGCGCATCATCGAAAAGCTGGATGAGCAAACCTTCCGGTTTACGCCAGCACATAAGTACTTTCTGGAATTTGCACGCTCCGTGGCCCGCTACAACCAAAGGCTGGCGGAGGAAGAAGAATAGCGCTTCAACTAAATTGCACTTGCAGGCCCGGAAGGGCAACCTCCTCATCGGGCATTACCCGTACATCTCCCACAGCGGGGTTGAGCTGATCCGATAACCGGTCTTGCAGCGTTCGGCGGAAGCCGGCCCGGGTTTGCTCAGTTTCCAGCCAAAGGACGAGGGTAATGCGCGCAGGGTCGTGGAGCAGCGCGTACGCTCTTGCCCAAAACACCCAATCCAGCCGGCGGCCGGGCAGGCGCAACAACAGCGGGTGAAGCAGCCGGAACAGCCGCTTACGGCGGTAGTAGGTTCCGATAGCACCGAGCGCCCGCAGGGTGTCCTCCGCTTTGGCCGCAATATGCTGCGTAAACAGAGGCGGGGCTTTCAGAATGCGCTCGAACGGGTTTTCAGTCTGCCATTGCTGACGGCGGCGGTAGTTTTTGACCTCAAACAAAAAAAGCCGGCCGCCCTGAAGCCCGATGAAGTCGACGCCCTTTAGCCCGGCACCGCTAAAGCCCTGAAAAAAGGGATGCACATCGTACTTGCGCACCACCCAGTTCTGCTCAAAGGCAAACGACAAGCCGCTTTCTTGAAAATCAGCCATCAACCCAGGGCTTTATTCACCCGTAGCGACTTGACGTACTCGCTTGGGGTTTGGCCGGTAGCCCGCTTAAAAATCGCGTTAAAAGTAGATTTGGAGTTAAAGCCAGCTTCATAGGCCAGCCCCAGCAGGGTATATTGCGCGCCCTTAGGAGAGCGTGCCAGCTCCTGAAAGGCAGCCACCCGATAACCGTTGACATAATCAAAGAAGTTCTGGCCCAACCGGTCATTAAGGATCTGGGAAAGAGTATTTACCGGCAATCCGGCCCCCTGTGCCAATTCGCTAATGGTTAGCTTGGGCTCCAGGTAGGGGCGCTCCCGTTCCATGTAGTCTTCCAGCTGCCGCAAGAACTGCCGTGCCTTGTCATCCGGCAACCGGTAGTTTTGGTACTTGGCGTCGTTGGCAGGGGCTGCTGCGCCTTCCTCTGCCACCTCGTGGGCAAAGACAGCCTGCGGGCGCCTGAATCCATATACGCCAAGGGCCACCAGGCTAAACAGAAGGGCCAGAAAGCTGATCTGAAACCCCATCTCCCCCATCATCCGGAATATCCCGTTGCCGATGACTTCAAACCCGATGAAGCAGAGCCATACGCCTGCGATGGTCCACAGGAAGCGGTTGAGCCAATCCAGGTTGATATCTTCGGTATAGGAAAACTTGGTGAGCAGATAAGCCTCGTGCTGTTGCAATACCCGCAACGAACGATAGATGTAGTAAGGGAAGATGCCCAGGAAAAAACCGAAGTACACCACTTGCAAGCCAGGCTCCGAACAGGCTGCCGGGTCACAGGGTACCAACAGAGAAGCCATGGGTGTCGACATCCCGGCAATGGTATACTGCAGCAAGCCAAAGGCGGCAATAAAGGGGAGCCCGTGCCCGGCGAGCCGCCAATCGTTGAGCTTTACCGGATACCCGGCGGCAGAGCGGATGTAGAAGTAAAAGATTGGCATCACCAGGTACCCCAGTACCAGAGGGTTCAGCGGGAAGCCCGGCCACCAGGCTGCCAGCTCATAGCGGTAGTTGTACAACATGGTAAGTGCGAAAATCAGGATCAGCTTGATGGCAAGCCAATCCTCTGCAGCGCACTTTTTGCGGCGGGTCAGCAGGAGCATGGCTAGCGTCAATGCCTGGGAAGCGCCTATGGTTATGAGTATTTGCAGGAACATGGTTTCAGGATGTTGGCTTTCTTTAAGAACGTCACAACAGCAGCTCAGAGTTGTCCTTCTGGTAATTTTGACGACGCATCAAGCGGTTTGCTTTTCAAAAGTAAGGTCTTCCGCTTATCTTAGAGTATAAATGTACACCCTATGCAAGGACGGCCCACTCTTTTTTATGTTTTATGCATCGCATTTTTAGGCAGTTTTACGCCGGTTTTGGCACAAGCGCCCACAGCGAGCCCCGTGTTTTCCACTACGGACCCACCCCCGGCACCCGTCCGGCTGATGGCCGAATGGGAAGAAGTGCAAGCCCTCTTGGTTAGCTGGCGCAATCAGCACGCCATCTTGCTGCGGGAGATCGTGCGCCACGGGGTGGAGGAATGCAAAGTAATCATCTTTGCGGACAACCCCTCCGCCGTTTCCGACTTTTTGCTAGCCGATGGGGTCGCCCTGGACAATATCGAAATCCTCAGCCCAGAGTACGACTCTATCTGGATACGCGACTACGGCCCCTGGACCATCTACCACAACGATGTTGACAGCCTGATGATCGCCGACTATATTTACAACCGGCCCTGGCGCCCTAACGACGACAAAATCCCGGCCTTCATTGCCGAGCATATGGGGTTGCCCATCTTCGAGGCCACCGAAGCGCCCTACGATTGGGTGCACAGCGGCGGGAATAACCTGCGGGATGGCATGGGCACCATCTTTTCCTCCGACCTTATTATGGAGGAAAACCCCTTCAAAACGGAAGCTGAAATCGATCAAATCGCCAATTTATACTTTGGAGCCGACCGGTATATTAAACTGCCTGCCCTGCCCTACGATGTAATTCACCATCTGGATATGCACATGCGTTTTATTGACGAAGAAACCATCATCATCGGGGAATATCCGGAAGGCGTAGCGGATGGCCCGCAGATCGAGGCCAATATCGAGTACCTGCTCAACGAAGTGCCTACGGCCTTTGACCGTAACTACCGGGTTATCCGGGTGCCCATGCCCCCGGACGAAGATGGCCGGTACCCAGACAATAACGGCGATTACCGGACCTACACCAACTCCTTATTCGTAAACGGCACCGTCCTGGTGCCCACTTACGAGGAACAATACGACACTACCGCCCTGCGCATTTACGAGGAAGCGCTGCCGGGCTACAACATCGTAGGCATTGATTGCAATGGGATTATTCCCAGCCTTGGGGCTATCCACTGTATCACCAAATTGGTAGGGGTGCAAGACCCCTTATGGATCGCCCACGCCCGGCTGAGAGACCAGGAAAGCTCAGCCACCCCCTACCCGGTCAACGCAATCATCAAGCATCGCAGCGGCATTGCAGAAGCCAGCCTGCACTACCGGGAGGCAGGAGATAACAGCTATACCCCTGTGCCGATGGAATTGGCAGACACAGCAGCCTCGGTTTGGGCGAGTAGCATCCCTCCATTTCCCGAAAATACCGTGATCGAATACTACATCGCCGCTGAAGCGAGTAGTGGCAAAACGCAGGTGCGGCCCATTGTCGCACCCGAAGGTTATTTCCGGTTTAAGGTCAATGCTTTACAGCCTGCCTTCGATGCGCAGGCCCGGGAAATCTGCCCTGGCCAGCCTCTGGCTTTCCAAAACCTGACCACCAGCGTATACGACAGTATCCGTTGGCATTTTCCCGGCGGGGTGCCTGCCGTTACCACAGCGGAGGACCCGGTCGTCACCTACCCGCAAAGCGGCACCTATCCGGTTAGCCTTGTCGCCTACCGGGGCGCGCTCTCAGATACACTTACCCGCTCCAGCCATGTCTTGGTACGGCAACTGACCTTGCCCTATCTGGAGGCCTTCAATGCTGGCTTCCCCGAAGCGAACTGGGCTGTGGAAAACCCCCAGGACGACTTGGCCGCCTGGGAGCATGTCGGCTTTGACCTCTGTGACCCCGGTGCCATGCGCATCAATAACTTTTTGGTGGACACCCGCAATACCAGCGACTACCTGAGGGCTTCTTTCGACCTTTCCGGGCTGGAAGCCCCCACACTGCAATTTGATGTGGCCTATGCCCAGAAGACTACCTCCATTGAGGATGGCCTGCGGGTCAACCTAATCGACTGTGACGGCAACCGGGTGACGGTTTACGAAAAGTACGGCGCAGAATTATCAACCGCCTCGCCCCAAATTAGCCCCTTTGTTCCGGACGGCTGCGAAGAATGGCGCAGGGAGACCGTCGACTTAACCAGCCTGGCCGGGCAAGCCGTAACCATCGAGTTTGAAAATGTTGGTGATTACGGCAACTTCATTTACCTGGACCGCATCGAAGTCCTCGACCTTAACCCTTCTGGCATCATTGGCCGAAGAGCTAATAGCTTGCGGGCGAAGGTCTTTCCCAACCCAGCTGTTCAAACGGCCCAGCTGTTTGTGGAAAGCCCGGTCCGGGGGCAGCTCATCTGGAGCCTGAGCAACCAGTTGGGTCAACAAATACGGCAGGGCGTGCAACCGGTGCAAGCCGGGCAGGAACAAATTCAACTGCCAGTCAGCAGCCTGCCGACGGGTGGCTACCTGCTGCGTGTAAGCCTGGGAGAAGCGCGGGCTACGTTGCAGCTGACCATCGCCGAGTAAATAAACCCGGGTACAAGTTGACAATAACGAAAACGAGCTGCCTTGGCCTTCGCTTCAGCCCGCCCACGCCTCCGGTCTTGCCAGGGTTGCAGCTGAATGTCCTAAAAAAATGTTAAAAAAAGTGGAGTGAAATAATGCGATTTCGCCTACTCGGATCGTTAGGGGGTTATCAAAACTAACTTTAACAACTTATGGACCAGAAAAAAGGCATGATTGCCGCTATCGTAATTCTTGCCATCCTATTCCTCGCCGCCGGTATTTGGGGCTTAATGCAAAACAGTGAGCGTAAAGAGCTCGAAGGGGTGCGGGACAAGCTGGAAGGCACTGTGGAAGACCTAGAAGGTATACGGGAAGACCTCTTAAGTGAGGTGGATAGCCTGCAGGGTGAATACACCATGCTGGCAGAACAAAACGGAGAGCTGCAGGGAGACCTGGCTCAGGCACAGGAAACCATCGCTCAAAAGGAGGCCGCTATCCGCAACATCCGGGCTAAGAGCTCCTCCGAGGTAAATGCACTGCGGGCAGAGATTCAGGAACTGATGGCCCTAAAAAACGAATTACAATCCAATATTCAGGGCCTCGTTGCGGAGAACGATTCCCTGCGCCAGGCCATGGGCATCATGGAAGGGGAGTTGACGGCCTCAAAGGAAGAAATCGAGCAGCTGAACAACATCCGCCGCACCATCGAAGAAGAAAACGACCGCCTGACTTTGGAAAACTTCAAGGCTTCCGCGTTTCAGGTGGATCTGGAAAAGCGAAACGACAAGGTAACGTCCAAAGCCCGCCGGGTAAGGACCATCCGAGTGTCATTCGACCTGACCGAAGTCCCTGAAGACCTACAAGGGCTGCGTACGCTGTACCTAACTATCAATGACGATAAAGGTACACCCATCGCCGCTACCAACCCGGTCAAGGCTAAGACAGTGGTCAACAACCAAGAGATGGATATCATTGCGGTAAAAGCCAAAGATGTGGATATCGCAGAAAACCAACGACTGTCGTTTGTCTATGACCTGGAAGACAAGCTGGACCCTGGCTACTACCGGGTTTCCATTTTTACCGATATCGGATTGTTGGGCTCTTCCAGCATCCGCCTTCGGTAAAGCACAGGTGATTAATCCCAAAAAAGCAAGCTCCGGGTACCTTGTGAACGACAGGTGCCCGGGGTTTTTCTTTTACATTCTCCTATATTAGCACCTCGTAATAGGTAAAGCTGTTGAATGTATGAGAACCTTGATTTGCATAGCCACCCTCACCCTCCTCAGCGTTTCTTGCGTCAGCAAAAAGAAACACCTGGCCGCCTTGGCGGCTGCCTATGCTGTGGCCGACAGCCTCTCCTTCCGCCTGGACTCGACCGCGCATTTAGTAGGGCAGCTCCGCCTCGATACAGCAGAACGCCGGGGCGAAAATACGGCTCTGCTGGCCAGCCAGGACAAGCTCCAGGACCGGATCATCGCTCTGGACGATGAGATCGAACGCCTGGAGCAAAAGCTAGCCAGAGAAGTGCAGGATCTCGACCAAACCCTGGAACGGCGTGATGCCATGATCGCCGCCCGCGATGCCCGGATCGCGGCTTTGAAACAGTTGCTTGAGGTCAGAAGCGAAGCTTTGGATACCCTGGCTGCCCAGCTACAGGATACCCTCATGAAGCTGGATACCACCGTTTTTACAGTAGAAACCGAAGAAGGGGCCCTTTCGGTATCCGTGCTTTCCAATTACCTGTTTTACCCTGGCAGCACCAGCAAACTGCAGCCCACCGCCGATTTGGCCCTGCTCACCATCAGCCGCTATCTGGCAGATTACCCCAGCTTGCAACTCATTGTCATTGGCCACAACAACAGCGAACCGCTGCGGCGCAACAGCATCAACAGCAAATGGGCCTTTAGCGCTATGCGGGCAGCTACCCTCGTTAATGAGCTCACGCGCAACTACGAGCTGAGCACGAGCCGGGTCACGGCTGCCGGCAAGGGCGATTTCTCCCCACGCGCTTCCAACGCCACGGAAACGGGCCGTTTGCTGAACGACCGCATGGAATTTCGCATTCAGCCCGGGCAAAGCCGCTTGCTAAGAGATTTGCGCCGCGCTCTGGAAGAATAACCCACTCCTCTCTAATAAAATACGATAATTATCGTACTAAGATTTGGAAGTACGATAGTTATCGTATAAGTTTGTACTACGATAGCTATCGTACTTTAATCCGAAAATTGATTATGCAGAAAAAACCTACGGAAGCAGAGCTAGAAGTACTGCAAATTCTCTGGCAGCATGGGCCATGCAGTGTCCGCTTTGTCAATACGGCCCTAAGCCAAAACCGGGAGGTGGGTTACACGACTACCCTCAAGATGATGCAAGTGATGACTGAAAAGGGCTTGCTCACACGGGACACCGCTCAGCGCACCCATCTCTACCAGGCAGCCGTCAAAGAAGAAGCGATCAAGGCCAACCTGGTCGATAAGATGGTAGACACCGTATTTCAGGGTTCGCCCTTGCAACTTGCTATTCAGGCCCTGGGCCACAGTAAGGCGAAAGGCGAAGACCTGGAGGCCCTAAAAGCCATCATCCAACAACTAGAAAAACAATCCAAATCATGAGAGAAATCACCCGACTGCTCGAACCCGCCCTGGCAGAAGCCTTGGGCTGGACCCTTTTACACACCCTTTGGCAGGGGGCTTTGCTGGCCCTTGGGCTGGCCCTGCTATTGATCCTTAGCCGCAAGCGCCGGCCGCAATTCCGGTACTGGTGCGCGGTGGGCACCTTGCTAAGTACGCTGTTGCTGGCTATTGTCACTTTTGTTTGGCTGTACGAGCCAGCCGGGCATGCCCCTTTGCCGGCGGCAGAAGCTGCTCCGCTTGCGCCTCCGGCTGGCGGTGCCGAATTAGCCGGCACCCCGGCTATCCCGCCAGCAAGCTGGCTGAATGCTTTTCAGCCCTACCTCCCCTTTTTGGCAGTGGGCTGGCTGCTGGGCGTCCTATTGCTGGGCTTGCGCTTGCTCGGGGAATTGGCCTACCTGCAGCACCTCCGGCATTACCGCTGCACGGTACTGGATGGCGAATGGGCCAGCCGCCTGGCTGATTTGTCCCGGCGGGTCGGGCTCAGCCGTACTGTGGAGCTCAGAGAAACTGCCCGTATCCATAGCCCCATGGTAAGTGGGGTCTTCAAGCCCATTATCCTCTTACCGATCGGAATGGTGAATGGCTTGTCGGCGGCAGAGGTGGAAAGCATTCTGCTGCACGAGTTGGCCCATGTCCGCCGGCTCGACTATCTGGCCAACCTGCTCATCTCGGTAGTGGAAACGCTATTCTTCTTCCACCCCTTCGTTTGGTGGATGGGCAGCCGGATCCGCACAGAGCGGGAACACGCCTGCGATGATCTGGTTATTGAAATCACTGGCAATGCTGCGGCCTATGTTACGGCCCTGGCGCAAGCCGAATCCTGGCGGGTGGAAGGCAAACGGCTGGCTATGGCATTTGCCGGCAGCACGGTGCTGCAACGCGTAAAGCGGATTTTGGGCCAGGAGACCGGTACCCGCCTGATCTCCGCCCGGGCCGCGGGTGCAGTACTGGTGGCAGGTTGCGCCGGGCTGCTGCTGTCGCTTTCCACGCCAACGCAGGCAGAGCAAGCCATGCCATTTGAAAAAGAGTTGATCAGCACGGTTATGGAGACGGACTCCATCGCAGAGCCGCAGCCCGAGCCCGAGCCTGAACCCGAGTGGCAGAACCAGCAGGAACCTCAGCCAGCCATTCCACAGCCCATGTCCACCACAAGTGCCAAAACCGACACCCTGCCTCCGGCCCCCAATTCTGAAGCGGAAGCAGAGCGGGAAATGGAAGCTTTAAAACGGGAACTAAGGCAGCAGGAACGGGAGCTCGAAAAGCAAGCCCTTCAGGCCGAAAAAACCCTCCGGGCAGCGCTGTTAGAACAGGAGCGCGCCCTCGCCAATATGGAGTCGCGGCAGAAGGCCGCCCAGCTGGAACTGGAGCGGGCCATGCGAGAACTGGAGGCCCAAGAGCAGGAACTGGAGTTGGAGGAACTGGAATTGGAAGAACAGGAGCTGGAACTGGACCGGCAGGAAGAAGAGCTGGATAGGCTTAGCCCAGAGGCAAACGAACAGGCGTACCTGGAAAAAATGCGGGCGCTGCAAAAGCAGGAATTGCAGCTGATGGAAGCGCAGCGGCAGCTGGAAGACAAGGCCTTCGCGCTGGAGGAACAAATGCGGAAAATCGAGCTGCAAGCCACACAGCAGGAACATGCTATGGAGCGCCGACAACGAGTGCTTGAGCGCAAAATGCACCAAATGGAACGGCAAGAAGAGCAGCAAATGTTGCGACTGGAACAGCAGCAAGAACTGATGGAAGCAGAAGCAGAGGCTAAATTAAAAGCACTCCGGCGAAACTGGAAAGAAGCCAAGAGGCAACAGGGCGAGGGGCCGCAATAATGCCCGCCCCAGAGCGCATTAACCCAAAAACGGGCGGGGTTTAGTCTTCGAACTCCGCCTCCAACCGTTCCATAAGCCTGCCGGTGATCCGCAGGAAGTTCATCTCGGTGATGATGCCGATGAGCTCATCATCCTGCACTACGGGCAGGCAACCTATTTTTTTGTCCCGCATCACACGCATCGCCTGTACGATGGTTTCATTAGGACCGGTCGTAGCGGGAGATTTAATCATGATGTCCTTGACGCAGGTCGCCCGTTTCCCGTTGAGCTTATGCTGATGCGTAAAATAACGCAACAGCAATCGGGAAGTGATCAGGCCCACGAGTTTGCCCTTAGCGTCTTCTACCGGCATGTACCGGATTTTGCGCCAATCCATCAGCTCAGCAACCAATTCGATGAGGTCATCCTTCTGAACGGTGAAGAGGTCCGTTTCCATGAATTCATCGACCATCAGCCGGGCGGGTTTGTAGTCAGGCATATCCTCAGCATTAGGCAAAGCCCAGGTGTGTACAGGCTTGTTGTCTTGCTGGTTTTTGATGATCGAGGCTGTGAGCCCGCAGAGGGCCTCGTCCCGGGTGACTTCCTTCGCGAGCTTGGTATAAGCCCGCAACTGCCAGCGGGAGCCGCTCATATGCTTTTTGGCCCGCTCCTCAATGATGCCCAGGTAGCGGTCGATGTCTCCACTGTCTACCTGCCGGCGCTTCAGGCCTTCCCGGGCAAGGGGCAGCAGCTCTTGCTGCAGCAGGTCGGTAGCGGTGATTTTGTTGTCGTCAAACCAGGTGAACTTGGTGTCAATGCCAAACTTGGCGGATTTGATAAAATTGTCGCGGACATCTTCCCATCCGATCTTAGTGCGGATATCGGGATAGGCGGCATACATGCCTTCCATAGCACCCAGCCAAAACGCTGCGTTGGCGACCTCATCAACGACCGTCGGCCCGGCTGCAATAACCCGGTTCTCAATGCGCAAATGGGGTTTGCCATTGGGGCTAACGCCGTAGCAAGGGCGGTTCCAGCGGTATACCGTCGAATTATGGACCTGCAGGGCACGAAGTTTAGGCACCTTGCCTTCGGAAAGCAGCTTAATCGAGTCTTCCTCCACATCGGCGCTCAGCAGCACCCGGAACCGGGCGATGTCCTCTTTGTAGATTTCCATGATGGACCGGTTCAGCCACCCTGTGCCAAAGCTCACCCGCGGGCTGCGTTCCCGCATATGGTCGTGGGTCGTACGTACGTCGAGCGCTTGCTGGAATAGCGCGATCCGGCTTTCGTGCCACAACCGCTTTCCAAATACGATGGGAGAGTTAGCGGCTACGGCAATGACCGGGGCCGCCAAGACCTGAGCGATATTGTAGAGCGGGACAAAGTTGTTGGGGCTAACCTGCAAGTGGACCTGAAAGCTGGTATTGCAAGCCTCCAGCAGGGGGGAGTTGTGGCGCAGTAGCAATTCATCGATACCGGACAACCGCAGCTCGTAGGCCGTGCCCTGCAACTGGGCGTCAATGGCCTCCATAAGCGCGTAGTAGCGCTTTTTGGGCGTAAGGTTATGCATCTCGAGGTCGTACTTGCGCAATGTCGGCAGTATGCCTGTCAGGATGGGCTTAGCCTTCAGCTCGTCAAGCTTTTCGGCGATTTGCTGCAACTTGCCGCTGTTCTCCTTTTCCAGCTCGCTCAAGCAAGTACCGGTAAATTCCCGGGGCTCCAGGTTGGTTTCCAGGTTAAACCGGGCCAATTCCGTTTCCACCCAGTCGTATTCTTTCATATGATCGAGGGCTTCCATTGCGATCGTCGCCGGCTTGTACGTCTTGCGGTGCACCAGGCACATCTCCTGCTCCGCGCCGATGCGGACGATATCAGACTCGAACCAATCATTTTCTAACATATGCTCCAGCGCCTGTACATCCCGCAGTAATTTTTTGACAAATTGCTGCATGGATTTTTCATCTTGCACCAGAGAGACTCTTTGCTCGCCCATAGGGTTTAAGTAGTTTTGGTCAATTGCCCTAAATATAGTTGATAATTGGAAAGCCTGGTCAAGTTTTAGTTTTTAATTTTGTGGACGGGCAACAGGCCCCTTTCGTAGGCGGTCTGTTCCGCACCGGATAGCCGAAAAGTTGTTTTCCCCCTGCTTAATGCACAATCTATACCGCCCCCAAGATGTTTATGGAGTATGAAAAAGCTGTATTATCTATTTATTTTCGCCTTGCTGCTGTCGGCTTGCCGCAAAGATCAGCGCACGCCCCTCTTCGACCTGCCCTACCCCAATTTTCGGTTTACCATCGATGCGGGTGAAAACCCTGTGCTGCCGGGTGCTTACGCCATACGGGGCGTAGCAACCAATATGAACTTTATGCTCAACCAGAACAATACCGATACTTCTGCCATTTCCGAAATCTCCCCCTACACGGCTACACTACGTTGCCTGGATGGGTTTGATTACACCTTCGCTCAGGAAATCTCCGTCCGGATTTGTGAAGATGGGACGGACGCCTGCACCCCCGCCGACGAGGTTTTTTACATCGATCAGTTGCAGCGCTACCCCGAAGATGACCGCATTGAACTGCTGCCAGGGCTTCGGAATGTAAAACGGGATTTGTCGCGGGAAAGCTACCGCCTGGAAATCGTAGTGTTCTTCGCCTTTTCGCCACCGGTGAACTATGCCTCCCAGCTGGATATGGTGTTCCGTGCCTATCAGTAGGGTGGATGCACCGGTATTTTCCGTAATCAGCAGCAAGAAGCAAAGACCTGATATCAAAGAGGAGAAGGGCGAGCCCGCTAGAAGTAAAAAGCCACGCCCCCTCTGATGCCAAAACGGCGCGCTTGCGGGTTATCCATATAGCTGAGCCGCCAAACGGCCTCAATCTGAAATACCTTGAGGATGTTTTCGATACCCACACTCGCTTCCATGTAGGGCCGGCCCTGCGGGGCACGGAACCCCGGGTAGGTATTGGCTTCAGTCGGCACAAAGAGGTTGAGCCGGTTAGCATCGCGGTTGGCATTGGAGAGCCTGCCCATTACGCCCCGGAAAGTAGCATAAGACCTCAGGTTGAGTTTGCGCAACAGGGGCACGTGGTTGAGAAAAAAGCCATCGAAGTGGTGCTCCAGCAACAGGCTGGCGTAGGTATCGCTGGCAAATTCGTAACGCGTCATCATATTGAAGATGTTGCGGCCGACGAGGTAGCCTTCATTGCCCGGATGTACTTCCATGAGCAGAAACGGGACGGTACCGAAAACTTTGCCCGCCCGTATACGGTAAGATATCCACCCCATTGGATTGATATAAAAGTAGTGCCGGTAGCTTAGGTTGAGCTTGTGGTAGGTATACTGCCCGCCCAGCAAGTCTTCTACGCCCAGGGTATACTGCAACTCGACAATGGGGTGCTTGGAGCCAAAGCTGCTGCGGCTGAAGTCCCCATCCACGACCATCTCGTCCTTAGCATAACGGGCCTTGAAAATGATTTCCGTAGTGCGTATCGTAGTATCGATATCGGTAAGGTGGCCCGGATCGGAGAGGTAAGCAAAGTTGAACCCCCGGCCGTCCTCAAAGATGCTGCCGTAGGGGTCCATATCCCGGTGCAAAAAGGTAATGCGGTTCGACAAGCCATTTTTCCAGAAGCGCTCGTAGTACACCTTGCCCTCCCGTACATGGATCAGCTTTTGCAGCAGCGGCCGCCGGAACAAACCTGAGAACAGGTCGCCCTGTACAAACTCTTCGCTGTTTTCGCTATTCAGGCTCACGTCGTTGGTATACGCGATACCCGCCAGCGTACGGGGCTTTCGGTTCATCAGCCACTCTGCTCTGCCGCCGTACTTGAAACGCTCATCCTTCAGGCCATAAGCCAGAAAGCCCCCCAGGCGGAGGTCTTTGCTAAACTCGCGGGTGGTCCGCCCGCCAATGCGGAAGCGGTCGCCCTCCACTGGGTTGAAACTGTAGAGGGAAGCGTAGGGGCCAATTTCTACTTTGCCAATCTGCAAGTACCCGACGAAGATGGTCTCCATGACTTCCACGTAGGTCTGAAAGAGGGGCATATTCTTGATGCTGTCCACCATTTCGTAGACCTGTTGCTCTGTAGCGGACAGGGGCTCATGCCGGGCTGCCTGCCAAAAAGAGTCGCTCTCCTCCCTGACCTCTCCAAGCAAATAAAACTCTTCCTGCTCCAGGTAGGCCTGCTTAGTCCCTGCCTGATTGATCCGCATTTGCCGGAAGGACTCGGTGCGCCGGGCAATCATGCCGGGTGCTTGCTCACTAGGTGAAAAGTCGACCACCATTTTCTTCTTGACGGGCACCCAATGCGCCCCTTGGGGCTGTGGCTCGTATTCCTCGTGGATAATGATGCGGTTGACCAGGTTAATATTGACATCGGGCACCATGCGCATATTGACGCGCTGCACCGCAAAGCTGGAATCCGCTACCCAAAAGTCGCCGTAGAAGGTGGGCTCCTGTTTGCGCTTGGGCTTGAATTTGAGTTGGTGGCTCCAGTGCCCGTTCACCATAGCGCTGTCAATAATGTAATACTCGTAGTAATTCAGCCCGGATTTGGAAAAGGGGCTGGCGAAGGGCTTGTCCAGCACGTATATCCAGTCGTCATAAATACTATACTCCTGGTGAATGCGCTTGATATACTCGATGACGGTCTGATTGTTAGTACCCGTTGCGCGCTGCGCTTTGATGATGCGCTTGGGGTCGCCGGCGTTTTTCACATAGAGCACATCTGAGAGCACTTCGTTCATATAAATGGGCAGAAAAGGCTTTTCGTCTGAGGTGCTGTCGATATTTTCAAAAACGAAGGCAAAAGGCTTAAGCAGCTTGCGGCCCCTGAGGGTGGAATCGATATTCTGAAGGTCCAGCTCGATCTTGGCGTAGCTCTCGTAGGCGTAAGAGTTTCTGCCTGCTAAGCGGTTTTCGGGTTTGTGGTCGATAATGCCCTTGACGATGGCATTAGCGGGGTTTTCACCGGCGATGACTACGACTTCGTTGAGCGTAAGGCTGGACCCTCCCATTGAAAAGTTGACTTCCTGCCTTAGGGGTTGAGCCGACACAGGCTTGCGCACAATATCGTACCCAATGGCACTGGCGCTCAGGCTATCCCCCGGTGTTTGCACCGTGAGCTCGTAGTAACCCTCCGCATCTGTGGAGGTGCCCTTGGTGGTGCCCTCAAAGAATACGTTGCTGAAAGGAATCCCCTCTTCCGTATCCCGGTCTATTACCCGGCCGTGAAAAGTGACCTGCCCCAGCAGTGGCCCCGTGGCGAGCAATAATAATATGGGTAATAGTATGGATCGGTTCATCATCTCTTGAGACGTAAGCTATATATTTGGGGCCACTAATTCAATAGTAGGCCGTTATGTTATTGCCGTTTTTCGACAAAAGTCAAATCGAGGCGGGCTGCGATGAAGCAGGCCGGGGTTGTTTGGCCGGGCCAGTGTTCGCAGCCGCTGTTATTTTGCCAACAGATTTTGCCCACCCCTTGCTCGATGATTCCAAGCGATTGTCAGAAAAGCAACGGTATGCCGCCCGTGCTGTGGTCGAATCAGAAGCCATCGCATGGGCAGTGGCAAAGGTGAGCCCCGAAGAGATTGACCGCATCAACATCCTGAATGCCTCCTTTCTGGCGATGCACCGGGCAATCGGCCAGTTATCCATCACGCCCGAATGCCTGCTGATCGACGGCAACCGCTTCAAGCCTTACCGCGAACTGCCCCACCACTGCATCATTAAGGGTGACGGCAAGTACCTGTCCATTGCGGCAGCATCGGTATTGGCCAAAACCTACCGTGATGACTACATGATGCAGCTCCACGAGGCGCACCCCCACTACGAATGGTCGAAAAACAAAGGCTACCCGACCAAAGCGCACCGGGAGGCGATCATGGCCCACGGGGCATCGGTTCACCACCGGCAGTCCTTTCGGCTGCTGCCAGACGGGGAGCAGGGGCGGTTATTCTGAAAAACAGAGGCACTTCCGCCTAAAGGAGCAGCGGCTAATTGAACCGGCTTACGTACCCGAAGTGCACTTTAGGTGCGCTAAAATCAATAGGATTGTCAAGGCGTTTACCATAGGCGAGGCTGACGCCGAATAGCCCGACCGCGGTTTCGAAGGTAATGCCGGCCCCAAAGCCGTAGGGCCAGTCAGTTACGTCTTTTACAGGCGTGACATCTTCAACGTAAGCCAAGTCGCCGAAAGCGTAGAGATAGGAGTTTTGGCCAATCAGCAGCCGGTACTCCAGCGTAGATAAGCCATACCGGGTTGCAAAAATAGATTCCTCGTCAAAGCCCCGCAGAATTTGATTGCCGCCAATGCGGAACTGCTCGTTGAAATACACCGGGCTTTCGGCAAAGATAGCGCCCCCCCTCAGCCGCCCCAGCAAGGTGCTTCGGCTAAACAGGGGCAGGTACCCTTCCAACTGCCCGCTGACCTTGTATTGAAAGCTGCGCAGGGCGAGGGTATCATAAAGCTCGCCGTATCCCAGCTCCACAATGCGGTTGTTGCGCTCAATCCGTTTGACGCCAGCCCCCCCTCTCAGGAAAATCCGCCAGCCACGGCGGGGGTTAAAACGATAGTCAAGGCGTTGAAGAGCGTATTCCAACCCGAAATATGCGTTGCTCACATCGAGGTTTTGGGGCAACCGTTCCTGCAGCTCCAAGCGGGCTTCATCCACGGTAAGCAGGGTGGAAGAGCGGTTGTTCCAGAATACCTTCAGGTAGTTGCCCCCTTCAAACAGGTATTGCAGGCCCAGGTCAGACTCAAGATCAAGGTAAGAGGTATCCCGTTTGTACAAATCGAAGCTGAAGTCGATGCCGAAGGGCAGCCCCAGCAGATAGGGGTAATTGAATTCCAGCTCCAATTCCTGTGTCTCGGGGCGCAGCTGCTCGAAGGAAGCATAGAGGCGCTCCCCTCTGCCAAACTGATTTTGCAATTCCCCGTTGAAGGTACCGGTAATAAGCACCCGACGGCCGTTAAGCTGCCGGCCGCTTTCATTCTGGGGCAGCACCCCGAGCACGAAGTCGAAACGGCTGGCCCGTTTCTTTTCCAGGGGCAAGCGGATAGTGGCTTCCTCCCCCACAAAGGTAACGGTGAGGTCTGCTGAAAGTGCCAGGAACGGCAATTCCTGTATGCGGGTACGGATGCGGCGGACTACTTCGTTGTTGTAGGGGCGGCCCGGAGCAAGGCCCAGATACTGCTGTATAAAGGGCTGACTGATCTTGGCTTCGCCGGCCAGCACAACTTCTTTGATAAGGATGAGAGGGCCACGGTCCATCATTAATTGTGCCTTTACCTGCCCGTTGGCGATGCCGATGCTGTCCAGCCAGGTTTCAGCGAAAGGGTACCCGTGGTTTTCCGCATAATCAAGCAGGGCTTCCTGTAGTTTGCGCAACTGATCGTAGCGTAGAGGCTTGCTGCGGTATAAACGCTCCCGGTACCCAGCAGCATCCAGCATTTGCGGGGGCACATTGCCATTCTCAAGGGCTAGCCAACGGTAGCGGGGGCCAAGGTGCAGGGCGGCCACAAAAGTGCTGTCCGACCGGTGCAGCCCATCTACCGATGCTTCCGCGTATGCGGCCGACCGCAGCTCGCCGAGCCGTTTTTCGATTTCCGCTTTGAGCAACAGGGTATCTGCCCAGGTAGAAACCACACCCGAAAAAGCATTGTCTACAAATTCCAGCGTCGTATCCTTAGGCTGCCAGCGCAGCTCGTACTGCGCCTGGCCCAAGCAGGTAATGCACAACAGCAGCGGCAAAAGGCATTTCTTAAACATTTATTAAAATTCGGGCCTGTATTAACATATCAGGGGGCAATTAGCGTTCTTTCACTGTTTTAAGCCCATTTTTATTAAAAAAGCAGGTTGCTCCCGCATACTATCGGCTTAAAATAACGTTATTCAAAACATATTATTCCTGCACCTCAGTGCTATAACACCCCCCTCCCCGACCGGGATTGGCAAAATAAGAACAAAGGTTCCATGAAAAGAATTCTTAAAATTACCGCGATCCTTGGTATCGTTGCCATCGGTATGTCTGCGACGATGTCTCCCCGCAACAAGTACTTCGAAATTCTCAAAAACCTGGAGATTTTCACCAACCTGTACAAAGAAATCAATACCTACTACGTGGACGATGTGGACCCCGGACAGCTTATGCGTACGGGCATCGATGCTATGGTAGAGTCGCTCGACCCTTTTACCAACTACATTTCCGAGTCGGAAATTGAAGGGTACCGGTTCATGACGGAAGGCAAATACAATGGGATTGGCGCTATCAGCCAAAAAATAGACAGCTTTGTGACAATTGTGGAGCTCTACGAAGGGCAGGCCGCTGCGCAGGCCGGCCTGAAGCCGGGTGACCGCATTATCGCAGTGGATGGCAAAGAGGCAGTGGGCAAATCGCCCGAAGAAGTCAACAATATCCTCCGGGGCTTCCCGGGCACGGAAGTCCGGCTGACCATCCGCCGGCCGGGGGTTGCCGAAGATTTTGACATCAGCCTGGAACGCTCAGAAGTAGAGGTGGACAACGTACCCTACTACGGCATGCTAAACGATGAAATCGGCTACATTGCGCTGACCACCTTTACCCGGGAGGCTGGAAGAAACGTAGCTAAAGCCCTCACAAGTTTGGAGAAAGAGCACGAAGGCCTCAAAGGCGTTGTGTTCGACCTGCGGGGCAACGGTGGCGGCTTGCTTACCGAGGCGGTCAATGTCTCCAATGTGTTTATCCCCCGGGGCGAAACCGTTGTGACCACCAAAGGCAAAGTAAAAGAGTGGGACCGGAGCTTCAATACGATGGGCAATGCCACCGATGAAGAAGTGCCGTTGGTAGTGCTGATCAATGACCGCTCGGCTTCAGCTTCCGAGATTGTCAGCGGTGTGATGCAGGATTACGACCGCGGTGTGCTCATGGGCCAGCGGAGCTACGGCAAAGGCCTGGTACAAAACACCCGCGATATCGGCTACAACTCCAAGTTGAAACTAACTACGGCCAAGTACTACATTCCCAGCGGGCGTTGCATCCAAAGCGTAGAGTACGAGGATGGCGAACCGGTAGACATCCCCGATGGGCGGCGCACGCCTTTCACCACCCGCAATGGGCGCACTGTGCTCGACGGCGGCGGTGTTAAGCCTGATATCGTGGTAGACAAATTTACGGATGCGGCCATTGTGGAGAGCCTAATCGACCAGCATCTGATCTTTGAGTTTGTTACAGAGCACTTCATCGGGGTCGACAGTATTGGGCCGGTGGAGGACTACCGTTTTGAAGACTTTGACGCTTTTGTGGCCTACCTGGACGAAAGGGCCTTCGAGTACGATACCGAAAGCGAAAAACTGCTGAAAAAACTGGTGGAGGCCAGTGAAGAAGAGGGGTACGACCTGCAGGATGAGATTAATTCCCTGCAGCAGGACATCAAAAGCAGCAAAAAGGACGCGCTGCAGAAGAACCGCGATATCATTACCGACTTGATCGAGAAGGAAGTGGCAAGCCGATACTATTACCAGAGGGGCAAAATCAAAATGGGCCTACGCAACGACCTTGAAATCGAGGAAGCCATCGCGCTGCTTGGAGATACCGCCCGCTACAGGGCCGTTTTAAGTGGCCAGTAATGCCAATCTGAATTCTTTTGCGAAAAAAAGGGGCCTGCCAGGCTGCGGCATCATGTCTGCGGATTAGCAGCAAACAGGGCCTCGGCTGGCGCACCCGGTGAAGATAAGGGCAATACCATTCGTTGGTATTGCCCTTATCTTCTTTATATTAGCTGGTCCTAACCATTGACGACCTGTATGACTGCCATTTTTACCACCCCTAGAATTCAGGAGCTTTACACGCCCGTAAAGGATTTCCTTCAGGCTCATATCTACCCGAATGAACTGCGCTGGCTGCGGACACCATTCCAGGAAGTTGAAAAAGAAATCCGTGCTCTGCGTCCCAAAGCGCAGGCGACCGGTGCCTGGAACCCCGCCCTCAAGGCAGAGGAAGGTGGGGCCGGCCTGATGCTTACAGAGTTTGCTCAGCTAAGCGAACTGCTGGGCACTTCTCCTTTCGGCCACTTGGCGTTCAACTGTCAGGCGCCGGATGCAGGGAATATCGAGCTGTTGCTGCAGTATGGCAGCCCGGAAATCAAAGCGCAATACCTTAAACCCTTATTAGCAGGAGACATCCGCTCTTGCTTTGCAATGACCGAACCGGCCTACGCGGGGTCTAACCCGGTCCGGTTGGGGACGACTGCCGTACGGCAAGGAGAAGAATATGTGATAAACGGCCACAAGTGGTTTACGACGGCCGCCGATGGAGCTGCCTTTACGATTATTATGGCGGTAACAAATCCCGAAGCGGAATCTCCTTACGCCAAAGCCAGCATGATTCTGGCCCCTACCGATTTGCCAGGGTTCGAGCTGATCCGCAATATCCCTATCATGGGCCATACTGGCGAAGGTTGGCATAGCCATGCGGAAGTTAAGTTCAACGACTTAAGGGTGCCGGCCCGCAACCTGCTGGGCAAGGCGGGTGAAGGGTTTAAACTGGCTCAGGAGCGGCTGGGCCCGGGGCGTATCCACCATTGCATGCGGTGGATCGGGATTTGCGAACGCAGCTTCAAAATGATGTGCGAGCGTGCCGCCACCCGTGAGCTGAGCGAAGGCCGCATGCTGGGCGAAAAGCAAATGGTGCAATCCTGGATTGCCGAGAGCCGAGCCCAAATCGATGCAGCCCGGTACATGGTGCTCCACACGGCGCTCAAAATGCAGGAAGAAGGGCAAAAGGCAGCCAGTACGGAAATCTCCACGATCAAGTTTTTCGTCGCAGATGTCATGCAGCGGGTGGTAGACCGCGCCTTGCAGGTGCACGGAGCGCTCGGTATTACGGATGATACCATCCTTTCTTTTTTTTACAGGGAGGAACGAGGTGCCCGCATTTACGATGGCCCCGACGAGGTGCACAAGGCTGCGCTGGCCCGACGCATCCTCAAGCAGTATGGCTTAAAAGTGCGCCGCTGATAATGAAAAACCGAGCCACCTCCGGCTGGGTAGGCTTTTGTACCGGAGGTGGCTCGGTTGGCACTCCCCGATGACGAGCGTGCCGGGACCCTTCGGCTGCGATATCATACATTAGGGAGGGAAGCCACTCTAAAGCGCCGCGCTGAACGTGCCCGTTTGGCTGCTGAACGGGACTCCCTTCGCCTGCTCACCGGCGACTACGCCTACCTGTTGCTCTTAGACTCAGGTATGAGTATGGAAAAAATCCTTGAAAAAGTAGGCGAGCAAGCTGCTGTCGAACGGGAACAACTCTCCCAAAATGAGCGGAGGCGTATTCGTCAAAGAATAACCCGGCGGTAACCAGGGGTACGGTTGCGGCGCGGCTTCGAACAACCCGTTTTTCACTTCGTTCAAAAGTTACTTAAAATGACTAAAACCAAATGAAAGATGGGATTTTATTCACTCGCCTTTGCACTGACAATCGCCTTTTTGCTGGCCCTCCTATTCACCCGCCTGACCAAATCGCCAGGTCCGTGGGGCAGCTTTTGGGTCCTCTTCACGGTGCTGGCACTCGCCATCTGGGTAGCCAGTATTTGGATTACGCCAATTGGCCCAATGTGGTACGGAGTTGCCTGGATCGACCTGTTGGTCGTTGGTTTGCTCCTGGTCCTGCTCTTTGGTGCAGTAGGGGAAGCCAGCCGCAAGCAGCCCCGCTCCACAACCGATTCGGAGGAAGAAGTGGACCTCGTGGCGGCGAGCAAACAGGATACAACTGCTATTGCCCTGTTTGGCGTTTTTTTCTGGATTTTCATCGCGTCCCTTGTCGTCCTCGCGATCGTCGGTGTTGCCAACCTGGGCTAACCGCAGCAGCCTACCGGATGTCAGCGGTACGCCAGATGGCATCGAGCAGCCCTCCTTCCGCTTTGGTGTCATTGCTCAATTGCCAAAACATAATTCCGCCCAGTCCCGCTTCTTTGGCAAACTCGGTTTTGAGGGTGACGGACTCCGGGTCATCGTAGGAAATAAATATGCTGTCTTCCGGATTAAACAAATAGGGAGCCTGAGCAACGGTATCCCAGTGGCGGACGAAGCCATTTTTACCTTCGTAATTATCGCGGATGCCGCTGTAGCCCAGCCATCCGGTATGTACCCCTTGGTTGGGCTGGTAAAGGCCGTTGTTTTCCGGCCGCACGCCTTTCCAGGCCCGGCCGTAAAAGGCACCACCAATGATCAGTTGCTCCGCCGGTATGCCCAGTCCACGGACGTACTGCACGATGCGCTGGGCAGACTGCGGTGCCCATTGGTAGCCGCTGTCCTCCATTTCCTGCCGCCACCGGGCTACGGTGTCTAGTATGGGCAGCCCTTCTAGGTCGGCTTCCTCAATGTAGCCAAGTGCAGTATGGTGGCCGGTTACCGTGGAATTGCCCCCTACCTGATCGTAAGTCATGATGTTCATATAGTCGGCGTATTTCATCACCTCTACGGTTTCCACATTATAATAGTAGCGTTCCCAGCCTGCGGAAGCAAAAGTCAGGGTTTGGGGGCGGCCCAGCGTATCCATAGCTTCACGCAAGCCTTTCATCAGTAAAGTAAAGTTTTGCTTGTCTTCCGGCCGGGCTTTGGTGCCCGCTGCCGGGATAGCCGGATATTCCCAATCCATATCCAGCCCATCCAGTTGATAGCGCTCCAAAAAGGCAATGGCGCTCCGGATAAAGGTGTCTCGGGTAGCCGGCGTGGTAGCTGCATCCGAAAAGCCATCCGCGCCCCAGCCGCCACAGGCAACCATCACTCTGAGGCCTGGGTGCTGCGCCCGCTGTTCCACCAGTACCCGCATCAGAGAGTCGTTGCGGGTATCGGGGAATGCCATTTTGCCATCAATGACCTGGCTGAAGGCATAGATGATGTGCGTAAGTTGGCCCAGCGGAAGCTGGTCTGGCGGAAACGCTTCATTGGGCACGTAGTAGGCCATTACGGCAAAATCCGGCGTTTCGGATGCTTCATCCTGGGCAGGAGGCGTGGAATTGCAGCTCATCAGGCAGAATAAAGCCAGGCTGAGCAAGAAGTATTGCAGGTACATGTGTGTTGATTTGACGTTTGGAAAATTTGGCTTTATAAAGTTACGAAAGGAAGGGCAACTGCTTTCAATCTCCGGCAGAAATTGTGGCTTCGGGTTGCACCGCTTTCGAAAGGGGGATCAGCCCCAGTACTTCCTCTGCAAACCGGAAGGTCTCACGCCGAACGTGGCTGAGGTCTTTGGAGCCGATATAGGAAGCCAGGGCATGATTGGCTACCTCGGGAAAAGCCACTTTGCGCTTCAGCGAATCGGGGGTGCTTAGTTGACCGTACATCTCCAACATAGCCGGCACCGAGACTACCTGGTCCTGAATGCTGTCATTTTTATAGTAGTACCCGAGGAAGAGGGGGGCTTCTACCGATGCAAACGTCTCCGGTACCATCGCGTGCTCTACCATATTCTGCAGCTGCACCAGCCCCTCCAGCCGATAGCGGTTGTACCAGTATTTTTTGAATTCTGCTTCCGCCGCGAAGCTTCGGTCTTTGCCCCCCATCATTTGCCGGGCCAGCTGCAAGCCCCAGGGCATCGTGAGCACCTTGGCGGTCTCAGATTTGATACGGATGTTCGGGGAGTAAGCAATGATGCCATCTACCAAATCTGGGTACTGAGCAGCCAGAACCAGCGAAATGGTACCTCCAGTAGAAGTGCTCATCAGGATGACCTTTTGGCCAATCCGGTGCCCAACGGCCAGTGCATGAGCGGCAGTTTCCAAGACCGAGTCAGCGTGGTAGTGCAAAAGCTTGTCCGCTACTTCCAGGCCATGGTCCCGCCAACGGGGTACATAGAGATTGCAGCCGTACCGCTGGGCAAACTCCCGGTGAATCGGGTCACCTTCCACAAAGGTAGCGGTGAACCCTGGCAGGTAAACCAATGCATACTCGGTTGGCTTCGGCAGGCTGTCAGCCCAAATAATGCGGGCCTCGTTGTTGGGCTTCAGGTTGGGGACGCTCCGTTCCGCCCGGGCAATGCTATCAGACAGGGCCCTCAGGCCGGAGGCCAGGGCAGGGACTTCCGCTTGCAAACGGGGCGGAGCGGGCTTTGGGCCCAGCAAATACAACAATAACAGTACGGATAGCAACAGCCCGATAATTTTGAGTACCCTCACAGATTCGTTTTTGGCAAAATTAGCAGGGATTAGGAGAATTGCCGCATTTATCCGGCTAAAAGCAGCGTAGGTGGGCCCGGGCAGGTGCAGCTGTCCGCTCAAAATGCCTACCTTTGAAAAAAAACACTGGATGTCTACAGTAATCCACCATATTGCCATTCACGAGTTGAAAAAAGAAGCCGATGAAAGTGGCGCCCAGGTCGTGCTGAGCCAGCAGTGCCTCCCTGTGGAAGAACGGGCGCAGGCGCTAGCCGACAAGCTGCACGACACCTTTGTACGCAAAGAAGATACCCTGCAGGGATACCTCAGCCCACCGGAGGATGCCCTCTTTCCGGGTTACTTTCAAATTTTGGTAGACGGCGGGATGACCGAGGAAGCCTTTCTCCATTTTTCCACAGAAACCATGAATGCCCTGCAGCTCATCCTACAGGGGGTGCTGGGTGCAAAGGGCGGGTACCTCGTTTACCTCGACTATACCGAAGAACTGACCAATCAGCGGGTGCTGGGCATTTTCCTGGTGCGGGATACCGAAGGGCTGGTCTTTTCCCGAAGGGAAGAAGCGGAAGCCTTTGCTTTGAATACCGTCACTTACCTCAATACCGAAAAGCTGGCGATGGCTTGCCGTATTCTGGTCAATAAATTCAAAGCCGGGGAAGGGCGCTGTGTCGAGCTGATCAAGCACGCCAAAAGCCAAAAGGCCATTTCGGAATACTTTATTCAGTGGATTGGGCTGGAGCGCCCGGAGAGCAGCCGTGACCTCACCCACAGCTTTCTGGAGATGGTCAATGAGCTGCCGATGCCGGTGGATGAAGAAACGGGGGAAGCCATGGAGGAGAAACGGTTTCACGAGAAGGTCCTCCAATTTGCCAACAGCAGCCCTCAGAAGGTGATCAACATCGAAGAGTTTGAGCAGGAATTTTACCGAAACGAAAATCCGGCCCAACAGTACCTGCAGGACCATCAGGTGGAGATGGACAAGGAGTTCCGCTTTGACAAAAGGACGCTCAACCAGTTTTACAACCATAAGGTCAGCGCCAGTAAAATCTACCTGTACTTCAATAGCGGCCACCTAAAGGATGGGGAGATTGTGGTAGAGGGCAACCGCGTCATCATCATTTCGGAAGAGCTGGCAGATCAGATATTGGATTTAGGGAATCGTTAAATGCAGCCAACACCATTTTCAGGAGCGACTCGTTGATCCGCCGGGGCAATTATCCGCTGACTCCCGCAAGCATTAACTTCTCCTGCAGCAGGGCCTAACCAACTGAAAAACCTCCGGCTACCCGCCCTCCTTTTGCGCGCGCACGTATTCCACGACCTCCCGCACCCCCCGGGCTACTTCCAGCATACCAAGGTCGAGGTCATCGTAAGTAGTCACCGGCTTCCGGGAGCGGGGCAAGCCCTGCAGGCCTTCAAAGGGCAAGCCATCCCAATCCACGGGCTTTAGTGCTACGGGGACCACAATAACGCCCTCCGACCGGCGGCTCATTGCTTTTTCCACTTCCGACTTCCAGATATGCTCGGATGCAATAAAGCTGGCACTCACAAGCAGCAGCACAATATCAGCTTCTTGTATGTTGGTTTTGGCGGCTTCTCCCCAGTCATGCCCGGCGAGTACTTCTTCGTCGCTCCATACATCAATCAAGTTGCCGCGCTTCAGGGCTGTAAGATGATTGTCGAGGCGGCTTTTGAGGTCGGCATCCGCTTCAGCATAAGACAAAAATAGCTTGAGCGGGGCAGCCCGGTGCGGCTGTGCCCCCCCCTGAGGCGCCTCATCTGAGGCCGATTGCTTGGTTTGATCTTCTACCATCGTTTTGGCGGCTTCAATCAAGCTGAGAAACTTGTAAACCCATTGATTGCGCGCCACCCGGTCATCCGCAGCATTCATCACCCCCAGCATTTCCCGCTGCCTTAGGTCGTGCATTTCGCTGGTCAGAAGAATGGCGGTCTGCGTCTCTTTGGTATCCGGGAAATGAGCATTCAGCAAAGCCGTAAGCCGCTCCGATAATTGGCTAAGTTGCCTTTTGTCAGCAGCTGTAGCCACTTGGTCTTTAAATACGTCAATCTGCGCAAGGATGGCTTGGGTATTCATTGGTCAGGCGTTTTGGCAAAGAAGGCCGGGATAATCATTTGACTTTCCAAAGCTACCAATAACGCCCGTAAAAGCCAAAGCTCTAGTGGAGTGTTTCAGAAATGACTAACCGAAGAAACCCAGTAAAACCAGGGCGCCCAAGCGTGAAATACGCTGTGCTATTTCGGACTAGTCGCACTAGTGGATTGAGCAGGAAATGCTTCCCGATAGCCATCTGGGCAGTAGCAGCAAGGGCTTCAAGGGTAATAGAAACCAGCAAGAAATCCGGACTAGACGTCGTACGTAATTTCCAATTCAGCAGTAGTAGGATGGGATTGGCAGGTCAAAATATATCCCTCTTCTACCTCCTCCTCATCTAAGGCAAAGCAGGCATCCATTTCCACTTTGCCTTTGATCACTTTAGCCATGCAGGTAGAGCAGGCCCCTGAGGTACAGGAATAGGGCGGATCGTATTTTTCGGCCAGCAATGTTTCAAGGATCGTTTTTCCGCCTTTGACGGTTACCTCAATTTCCGATCCATCGAGGTGCACTTTTACCTTGGCGCCCTCTACCCCCTCTGCCTTGGCCCCGTCAGCGGCAGGCTGGCCAGTCGTGAAGCGTTCGGTGTGGATGCGTTTGCTGTCGATGCCCTGCCCTAAGAGTGCCCCTTCTACGGTGTCAATCATATCGCCGGGTCCACAAATGAAATACTCGGCTTGCGGGTGGCGCTTTTTGTGCGTTTCCAGGAACCCGCTAACCCGGGCCGTGTCAATACGGCCAACCTTGCCTTCCCAGGCTATTTTACCCTTTTTGAGAAAGCTCAGGGCGCCGCTGCTCTTTTCCCGTTTGGGCTGACTGAGGATGTGCTCGACAAATAGCTGCCCCTCGTATTTCCGCTCCAGTGCTTCCAAGGCCTCCCGGAAGATGATGCTTTCTTCATTGCGGTTGCCGTATAGCAGGTAGACGGTGCTTAGGGGCTCCGCTTCCAGGATGGTTTTGAGGATAGACATGAGGGGGGTAATCCCACTACCTGCTCCGAACAGATAATAGTCTTTGCGCTGATCTGCATCAAGCGCCGTGTAGAAGCGGCCGTCGGCTGGCATCACCGAGATTTTGCTGCCTGCTTCCACTTGCTGGTTGATGTGCGTGGAAACTTTGCCGTTTTCCACCTGCTTGACAGTAACTGCGAGCCCTTGCTCCAAAGGGCTGCTGCTCATGGAGTAGGAGCGGCGCTCTTCCTGGCCGTTGATGTTGAAGCGCAGGGTAAGGTACTGCCCTTGTTTATACTGAAAAGCAGACTTCAGGTCTTCCGGCACTTCAAAAATCAGGGTAACCGCATCTTGGGTCTCGCGGCGGACTTCCCGGACCGGGAGATCATAAAATTGCTTGCTCATATCTCAATATTTCGTTTTGCGGGGGCAAAAATAGGCTAAAATTACTGCATCCCCCAAGCCTTACTTTGAAACTGGAATTCAGGTAACGCAACAACCCCGTTTGGGTTCAAAAAACCAGGGAGAGCTTCCTTGATCAAACCAATTACTATGTGTAACTTTGCACTTCTTTTAAAGAGCGCACATTCAAGCACTTAACATGGCTACACCTCGCAGCGTCGCATTTTACACCCTGGGCTGTAAGCTCAACTATTCGGAGACCTCTTCCATCGGGCGGCTGTTCGAGAAGGCGGGCTATTCGGAAGTGGGCTTTAAAGACGGTGCGGATATTTACGTAATCAACACCTGTTCGGTAACGGACTTTGCGGATAAGAAATGCCGGCAGATTGTGCGCCGGGCGCTGAAGTACGCGCCTGAAGCGAAGGTAGTAGTGGTTGGCTGCTATGCTCAGCTCAAACCCGAGGAAATCTCCCGGATTGAGGGCGTCGACCTCGTGCTCGGCGCGGCGGAGAAGTTCCGTATCCTCGACTACGTGGAGGAGCTGAGCAAGGCCCCTGGAAAGGGTATGGTGCGCGCCGGCGCCGTGCAGGAAGCCAATGCGTTTGTCAATGCGTTCTCCTTTGGCGACCGCACCCGCTCTTTCCTTAAAGTACAGGACGGCTGCGACTATAAGTGTACCTTTTGCACCATACCGCTGGCACGGGGGCGGAGCCGTAGCGATACGGTAGAAAATGTAGTGGCCAACGCTCAGCGCATTGCGGAAATGGGCGTAAAAGAAATCGTGCTTACCGGTGTTAATATCGGCGACTTTGGCAACGGCACAGAGGTGATCGAAGGCGCGCGCCCTAAAAAAGAAGCAATGTTTATCGACCTGATCCGAGAGCTTGATCAGGTGGCAGGCATTGACCGCTTCCGCATTTCTTCTATTGAGCCTAACCTTTGCACCGACGAGGTCATTGAGTTCGTAGCGCAGTCAAAACGCTTTGTGCCGCACTTCCACATGCCGCTCCAATCGGGCAACAACAAGCAGCTGCGGGAGATGCGCCGCCGCTACAAGCGTGAGCTGTATGCCGACCGTGTGGCTAAAATCAAATCGCTGATGCCGCACGGCTGTATCGGTGTGGATGTGATCGTAGGCTTCCCCGGCGAAACGGAAGCAGACTTTTTGGAGACCTACCGCTTCCTGAATGAACTAGACATTGCTTACCTCCACGTTTTCACCTACAGTGAACGCCCCAACACGCCGGCCTACGAGCGGGCGGATCACGTCAGCATGGAGGAGCGCCGCCGCCGCAATAAAATGCTTACCATACTGAGCGAGAAGAAACGCCGCTATTTCTACAAGCAGTTTTTGGGCGAGGCCCGTACCGTGCTCTTCGAACAAAGCAAAGTAGCCGGCCAAATGTCCGGCTTCACAGATAACTACATACGGGTCACACTGCCGCTCCGGGCAGAAATGCTTAATACCATGGCCCGGGTGCATTTGCGACACATTAATGAACAAGGCAACGTAGAAGCGGAATTGGCCGCTGCTGCCTCATCAGTAGCAAATTAAAGCTTAAACCCCTACCTTTGGGCTGCACCAATTCCGGAACGGATGTACCCCGACCTCTCCTACGTTTTTCACGACCTCCTCGGCACGCCGGCAGATAACTGGCTGTCTATTTTCAAGACCTTTGGCCTGCTGTTGGTTTTGGCGATACTGTCAGCCGCTTTCATTCTTTACTACGAGCTTAAGCGCAAGGCCCGGGAAGGGCTGTTTGAGCCTGAGCGGGCCAAGATTGAAATTGGCAAACCGCCGACGGCTGCCGAAATCGCTTCTAATGGCATTTGGGGGTTCATCTTAGGGTTTAAAGGCGTATATGCTTATCAGAATTTCGACGCCCTGCAAGCCGATGCGGGCGCTGTGCTGCTGAGCACGGTCGGGAGTTGGAGCGGCGGTTTGGTGCTAGGTGTCTTATTTGCTGCCTATCGGTACTGGAAGGGCTCCCGCCAGGCACTGCCGAAGCCTAAGCAAGCTATACGGAAAATCTACCCCCACGACCGGATTGGTGATATTACGGTTATTGCTGCCATTTCCGGGGTGGTGGGCGCAAAACTATTTGCAGTCATAGAGGATATCCCTGCCCTACTGGAAGATCCCGTTGGCACCCTGCTTTCGGGCGGAGGGCTGGCCATCTACGGCGGGCTGATTTTTGGGTTTCTTTTCGTTGCGCTTTACCTGAGGCGAAAGGACATCCCCCTGGTTCATGTGCTGGATGCGGTAGCCCCCGCTCTTATTATTGCTTACGGGGTTGGGCGGCTGGGCTGCCATTTCTCGGGTGATGGCGACTGGGGCATTGTCAACGCGGCCGCCCAGCCCGATTGGTGGTTTTTTCCGGACTGGCTATGGGCGTATGACTATCCGCATAATGTCTTGCAAAGAGGGGTGCCCATTGAGGGCTGCAACATGAATTACTGTACCCGCCTCGATCCGCCCGTTTACCCCACTCCGGTCTACGAGTCTATGATGGCCTTTGCTATTGGGGGCCTATTGTTTGGGCTGAGGGGAGTTACGAAAGCCTATCCGGGAATGCTCTTCAGCATTTACCTGATGTTTAATGGCATTGAGCGGTTTTTCATTGAAAAAGTCCGTATCAATGAGGTCTACTCCTTCCTGGGCACAGGGCTGACCCAAGCCCAATTTATCGCGGTTTTGCTGTTCCTGACTGGCTTGGGGGCTACGCTTTGGCTTTGGAAACGGGGCCGGCGGTAGCGGGTGCCCACTTTCTTATTGCGGAGTTTTCCGTATGGAAGTACTTACGCCCTCAGCCGCCTGTTCGTCGGCAAGGAAGCCCAGGTTTTCTTCCTGTATAAATGGTTTGAGCCAAGCCAGGCAGCTTTCAAAGTCCTCAAAGGCGTATTCTTCGTTGATGAGCCCGGGCAGGAGGTTAATGCGCTCGAACATCAGCTTCGGTTGTTCCTGCAAGCCCGAGAAAGCCACGACAACGCCTTGCTCCCGCAGAGCCTGTATCGCTTCTTCCATAGCGTAGAGCCCAGACTGGTCTACATAAGGGACGTTTTCCATGCGCATGACCACCACTTTGATATCAGGCAAGGCTTTCATCATCTCCTGAAACCGATTCGCGAAACCGAAAAACAGCGGCCCGTCGAGGTGCTTAATGTATACCCGGTCCCCGATGGCCTCCATGAGGTTGCCCTCATCTCTCCAGGAAACGTCCCTGGCAAAGTCGCGCAGCGGTGCAGAGCTCGTCTTATGCTCGATTACATCGGATATCTTCTTCATAAACAGCAAAGCGGAAAGAATCATACCGGAGGCGACTGCCACCAGCAAGTCTACGAATACAGTAAGCAACAGTACGGCTACCATAATAACTGCGTCTGACGTCGGTACGCTTCTGAGGTGCCTCAGCCCCTTGTAGTCAATAATGCCGATGCCAACGGTGATCAGTATACCGGCAAGTACGGCATTGGGGATGTAAGCAACCACGGTGCCTAAGCCTAAGAGGACGGCCAGCAAAAACAAGCCGGCAATCACGCCGGAGATTTTGGTTTTCCCGCCGGATTGAGCGTTGATCACCGTCCGCATCGTTGCGCCCGCCCCCGGAAGGCCGGCGAAAAGGGCCGCTCCCATATTGCCCAGGCCCTGCCCGATCAACTCCTGGTCACTGTTGTGCTTGGTTTTGGTGATATTATCCGCTACTACGGAAGTCAGCAGGGAATCAATGGCACCCAGTGCTGCCAGGGTAATGGCAAATTCCAGTATGATACCCAGGGTGCCGAAATCTGCATAAATATGGAAAAAATCGAGGTGGATGGGCGGAATGCCGCTTTCCACCTGCCCGATAACCGGCACCTGCCCCGGAAAGAGGAAATAGGCAACCGGCGTCAGGATAATCAGGGCGACGAGCGAACTCGGCACGGCATCGGTTATCCGCTTAAAGCCGTAGATAATGAGAATAGTGAGCAGGGTCAGCCCAAAATTGAGCCAATTGATTAAGCCGGGCCGGGAAAATGGCCGGCTTAGGTTGGTGATTGTGCCTACAGTGCTACCGGCTTCCCGAACCGCCAGCCGCTCTGCTTCGGTTTGTATTTCAGCCGGCGTCACTTCCTGCGCCCGCCGGCTCGTTTCATTGAGGTCGTCCTTGCTCATCACGCCCCCCAATAGCCCTTCGGCTTCCTCTTGCTGTAAGATACCTTCCAGAATCTGCTCTTCGGCATGGGGCAATTGCTGTTGCACCAAGGCGGTATCCTCAGCCGGGCTATAGCCAAGAGCAGGAAAAATCTGCGTGATGATGATAATGACGCCGATGCCGCTCATAAAGCCGGATACCACCGGGTAGGGGATATAACGGATGTAGCGCCCCAAGCGGATGATACCGAAAATCGCCTCTATGACGCCTGCCAGAAAAAAGGTAGCGACAATGAGGGGCAGGGCTTCCTGAATAGTAGACACACCGGCCTCGATGATGGCACTAGAGATGACGGCGGTGGACACAACGGTCATGGGGGCAGTTGGCCCGCTGATCTGAGTAGGGGTACCGCCGAAAAGCGCCGCCAGGATGGCAATAACAATAGCACCGTAGAGGCCCGCCATAGCCCCCAACTCGGTTTGGGCACCAAAGGCAAGGGCCAAGGGCAGGGCGACGATACCCGCAGTAAGCCCGCCAAAAAAGTCACCTTTGATGTTGGAGAAATCAAATTTAAGTACGTTTCGCATGCAGTCGTTCGGCTGTTGTCATGGTTCGAACAGGCTGGGAAGAAATGCTATAACCTGTTTGTCTAATAGCTTATGCCACAAAAATAACACTTTGGTTTCGGGCAGAGTTTGCCAAAAGTCACTCCCCCTTGTTAATAGCACGCGAGTTCGGGGATTAGTTCATTGAAAATCAGGCAGAAATGCAATTTTAAAGC
>CAZNSK010000034.1:0-45790 GCA_964575505.1 uncultured Phaeodactylibacter sp. | reverse complement strand
GGCCCCTCGGGCTGCCACAAAAAAGCCGCCCGGCACCTCGTGCTGAGCGGCTTTTTTCATGCGGATATTTAGCGCGCTGTCGAGTTAAACAGCGGGCAATTTGGGGTGCCTATTGGCTCAGAGTGGCGTTAATGAACTGCCGCTCCCGCTATTCAGCAGGACAAGCTTCGATTGGAACAAAACCTGAAGAACACCCTATGCTGCTTTCCGTGCTTTGCTAAGTGTATGTTTGGAGGTGCACTTCGGCTGATAATCAAAGCCTTGTGAATCCCGGTAAAACCGGGACGTCATGGAAAAATACTTATTTGACCCGCCAAACGCGCATTTTTCCATTTAGTCATAACCACAACTCTTTGGTTATCAACTCTCGTTTGCTCCAAACATATACTAAAGCACCGAGGGTGTAATCTATTCCAGTTCACCCATTGATCCAAAATCAAACAGCAAAGAGAATCGCAGGGTATTGTCAAGCGGGTTCCGCTGATTGGTAGTGGGCACGAGGTAGGAAAAATTCAGGCCGAAAATATTGTACTTCAGCCCCAACCCTACAGTGAGGTACTTGCGCCCCCCCTTTTGAAGATGCTCATTGAAATAGCCCGCGCGTACGGCAAACTGATTATCGTACCAGTACTCGACGCCAAAGGAGTACATCAATTCCCTGATTTCCTCGCTAAACCCTTCCGGCGCATCGCTGAAGGAAGAGAAAATACCGCTGATGGAGGATTGCTCCCGGTAGTCGTCGATGCCGATTTCACCGGTTTCGTCGCAGTCTTCGCCCTGACAAGGCGTGGGCACCATCAGTTTGTTGACATCGGTGGTCAGCGTCAGTTTATTGTACTCGTCCAACTCCATGGTATAAGCTGCTCCGAGCCCGATATTGGCTGGCAGAAAGTCACGGACGACCGAGTTGGTATAGGTAATCCGAGAGCCGATATTCGTAAGCGCCAGGCCGACGGTCAGTTCGGAGTCTCCTCGGTCCGTATCGATATCGGTGCGGTAAGTAAAGGCTACGTCAGCCGCGCCGGCAAAGCCCGGCTCAATGGTCTCCCCGCCTTCCACCTGCTGCCCGGCAGCGAGGTTGGAGTAGATGAACTTACCCGTCAGGGAAGCAGAGAAGTTGTCCGTCAGCTTACGGGCGTAAGCAGCAGAAACTTCGAATTCGTTAGGTTGGCCTTCCGCCAGCGCTTCGCCATTCTGATCCGTAAACTGAATGCTGCCCAGGGAAAAGTAACGCAGCCCGAAGCCAAGGGTCTGAAGATCATCTAGTTTATAAAACCCCGTCAGGTAGGCAAGGTAAACGTCGTTCAGGCCCAGGTTTTGCAGCCAGGGCGTGTAAGTGGCCGACATGGCGAAGGTTTCTTCCGCAAAGACCAGCTTGGAGGCATTGAAGTGGATGGCGTTGGCATCCGGAGATATAGCAATACCTGCATCGCCCATCGCGCCCGAACGGGCATCCGCGACAATACGCAGGAATGGGACGGCAGAAACAACGGTATTCGTACAAGGCGTACCGTCTAGGTTGTAGAACCTCCCATCTTCCTCATAGCATTGAGCTTCTGCCTGATGGGTAAAGGCAAACAGAGATGCGAAGAGGAGAAGCAATGATTTAAAGTGTAAATTTTTCATGAGACGCTCACGGTTTTTCCAATTGATGTTGCAAATATAAAGGATTACCGCCAGTCGGCAGCATCGGATGTGGGTTGGGGGTATTCATCCTATAATCATACTACAAACGGCGTACCAAAAGATGCATTACAGCAGTTAAAAACATTAACATATTATTTTAAAATCACGAGTTTCTCGAACTCGCTTTCGCCCCGGCGCGCCTCCAGCCCTGAGGTCAGGGCACGCACCTTCACCTTATAGAGGTAAACCCCGCGGGCCAGTGGGTCCCCAAAGTCGTCCCGGCCATCCCATTCAATGCAGTCATCCTGCCGAAGGGCCCCGTCGGTGACCATCGTTTGCTGCAAAGTCTTAACCAGCCGCCCCGAAACCGTATAAATCTGAATTAGAATGTCGACTTCCTGGTTAGCCAGATTATGGTCAAACTGGAAGCAAGTCCGGTCGGTAAACGGGTTGGGGTAGTTGAGCACATGCTGCAGGGCGACTTCCCCGCTGCCGGCCACCACAAATTCCGTATAACCGGTTGCAGAGTTATTGGCCACATCCCATGCCTTTACTTCAATTTGGTGGCGGCCTTCGGGCAATTCATTCATGGGGTAGCGTACCGTGCCCCGGGTATAGTCGTCGAGCTCCGACTCGTAAAAGTCATTCAGCAGCAACGCGTTTTGAGTGTCCTCATTCAGGACGCCCTCCAGGTCGTGGCCAATGCTGTTGCCTACTACATTGATCCCGTTGTTGTCCTGCAACTTCACAAGCAGGGTGGGGTTGGGGTCTACGGTGCTCCCAAAAACAAAGTCTTCGGTATTCATGTAGACTTCTACCTGCGGCCCTTCGTTATCGGCCACGGCGTTGGGGTCTGTGCCCCCGATGAGGATGTCTTCGTATGCGCCGGCGGCATCAATCATGCGGCCCTCATCTGCGGCGTAGTAGCTGATCTTGCCGCTGCCCAGCTCGTAGTTGATGTCTTTGGGGACTACAAAAGTAAACTCAAACCGGCCATCGGATACCGAGGCCCGCCCCCGGAAAATGACGTTGTTTTGGATGCGGTAATTGAAGACATTGTTCTCGCCTTGCCCCAGGGTGCTGACTGTCTGAGCCTTGTCAAACAGGGTAGGATAGACAATCCCGTTAAATTCTGTATCCAGGTTGCCGTTGTTGTCCAGCACCATGCCAGCAATGGTCACTTGCTGCAAGGCGCGCAGCGTGTCGGCCCGGGCTGTATCCTGGGGGTTAATAGGCTGCTCGTTGATGGAGGTGGTCGCTACTCGGTAGGCAGGCAGGGCCAGCATCATGGCGGGGTCGCCCAGCAGTGCAAATTTACGGGTGTTGTTGCCATCGCCTGTATCGAGTTTGCCTAGCCGCAGCGCTTCCCCAGCTGTGTAGGGCAACCCGTCGTTGCCCTTGGAAAGGATGTACTGAAGGGAGTTGGTGGTCAATGCCTCGTTGCCGGAGGTGAAAACAGCCCGGACCGTCGTCATTAGCGAGGCGGCTCCGCCATCCGGGTTGAGAATAACTTCTTCTCCTGCGGAAACGAAGGTGGGGTCATCGTATCCGGCGAAGGTGCAGGTTGCGGTAATGAAAATCGGCATTTTGTAGTTGTTGTCCCAGCTTAGTATATCGGATATGTTCAGCACCCGCTCCTGCGCCCATCCTTTCGGCCCGCCGTGGCCCAGGTAGGTTACAGCCAGCGCGCCTTTGAAGATGGTTTGGTTGAGCTTTTCCGTAGCCAGTGGGAAGCGCTCCCCACCTGGTGTGGACTCCTGCGGGAAAGCGTCAAGGTAAATCTTTTCTAGGTTCATGGCCGGAGCTATTTCTTCCATTTTTTTGGCTACCCGGTCAGCCTGTACATAGTGCTGGGCATCCCCCGGGCCATCGTAATCATCGGCCACGTATACCAGGCGGTTGCGCCAGTCGCCCAGGGATTCGGCATTCATTTCGTAGCGTAGGATTTTGTCTACCATCAGTTGAGCCTCCTGCAGGGTTTTGGCAGGCAGACGGCCTATGGCCAGTTGCAGTTCGCCCCGGATGGGGTTATTCTGGCTTTCGCTGTACATGATGCCGAGGAAGTCATCCGTTGGGAAGGCCTGCACCGGGTTGTAGTCCTCATTTTGGTATACCGGGATGAAGTTGCCCCCCAATTCGTAAATGTCCCGGTTGTCGAAGGAGGCATCCCCCATCAGGAGCAGGTACTTGAAGCGGTTGGAGCGCTCGTAGACCATGCGGCAAAAGTCGCGGATCGCAGTAGGCTCGGGCCGCCCTCCTCCAAATTCATTGAAGATTTGCTGAGGGGTGACCAGTTGCACCGTAAAGTCGTTGAAGTCCGACCGGTGCTGGGCCAGGCGCAGTGCCTCGGCCTCGAAATCGGGGTGGTATACGATGACCATATCGGCCTCCGTGATGCCGTGTAGGTTCTGGTTCTCTACCGGCCCAACGGCTTCCGGCCGGAGCAGTTCTGCGCCGGGGTCGAAGGCGATGAATTCCCGCAGCGTGCCGGTACTGGCACTGAAGCGGAGCTGGTTCCCCGAGCGTGTGGTTTGTTGCTGGGCGGGCTGGAGGGGGTTGGTAATGTCCCAGATTTGCACATTGGCACCCGCTCCGGACAGCTCGAAGGCCGCGCTTGGATAGTCTAGGGTCCGGGCGTCCCGAAAGCCCATTTGGGTGCCATTCATAATAAGGTTGCGGCGAACGTTGAACTGAACCCAGTCTACCCAGCCTTCGCTATTGTCGCCGCTGCCCTGAGGGAAAGGGTAGCTAAGGGTAACATCATCAGTGGGGCCGCTTGGCAGGAGGGAGTCGGAGAGCACCGCAGTACTGGCGTAGGGCCGGATATTGTCACTATTGGTGTTGATGCTGTTGATGGCTCCGGCATTGCCACTCTCCAGAGTAGTGCCGGCCATTTGCAGCTGAAAACCAGAGCTGGTCCTGGCCCGGAGGGCGGCCCGGGCTTTGACGTATACCGGAACATCGGTTGACAGGTTGGGGAAGTCGAACAAGGCAGGGTAGGTGTAAGACCTCGCGACTTTGAAATGGTCCCCGTACCAGTGCTTGCCGGAACCCTGCGCTTTGCTCCATTCGTGCATCAGGTTGACCTCTTCCGGTTCAAAACGGCTGTAATCATTGAAGGAGGTACTGGTATATTCGGTGCTGCTAAGGGAAGGCTGTTCGCTGATCCGCTGCCCATTGCCGGAGGCGACTTTGATGAAGTAGTAGTTGTGGAAGGAGTAGATGTTTTGCTGCATGTCAAACTGCCGGCTGTCTGCGTCGAACGTCCAGGCATTGGGCCCTTGACCGTAGAAGAGCAGGTAATCTCCATTATCGAAGCTGCCGTCGCCCCCGCCTTCTATCCGGATAGGCAGCTCTGTCAGATCGTCTGTGCGGGGCGCCTCGGTATAGTAAGGTAGTTTGCCGCCCGGGATGCCGAGCACCTGTATCTGTGCGGGGTTTACGTTATCGATATCCATGCCCAGCTCTTCTTTCAGAAAGGCGTAAGTCAGCTTGTGCATGCCCGTTTGGGCAACTGCTACTTTAAAGATGTCGCCATCACTGAGCTTGGAGTTTTCGGTATTATTGGGGCCGCGCAGCGTGATGCTGGTGTTGGGAGCAGCGGGGCGCAGGCTGACCCGCAATTTGAAACTGCTGAGCCGCTCGTACTGGCTGCCATTTTTCACAATGGGCACAAATTCGACCCGACCGAAGTAACCGGCCCGCTGCCGGGCTATTTGGGTGTTGAAATCGAGTTGGCCCGAAAGGGCTTCTGCCGCTTCTGGCGCATCCGGCCAATCGAAGGGGGTATAGTTGGCTTCCAGCACTTCGACCCGGAGCTGCCCATTGGATTCGACCGGGAAGCGGTGCCCAAACACGGGCAGCAAGTCATCGCTTTGCACCGCGCCTTCGAAGGGCCAGTAGGCGATCCAGCGGTCTCCCGCTGCCAGCCGTACGGGCGCCTCCTCCCAAACCAGGGTTTCGGTTATGGTGAGGGGTGTTTGGGCAGATAAACCCGAGAGCAGGGCCAGTGCAACAATAAGGGTGTTAAATTTTTTCATAGTACACTTTATTGAAAAACGGAGCAGTTCTTTTGTCAAACATTTGCCGAAGGCAAAAAATTAACAGTGCTCCGCCGAACCAGTTCTGAAAAATTTGGTATGTTGGATAATCCTTTACACTAAATGTACGAGGATTCAGGGGAAAAACGGCGGTCCCAGCGTGGTATTGCTTGTTAAGAAGCGGTAAAATGTCGCCTCCGCACTAAGTACTCTGATTCTACAGGAGTTTGACCGGCCCTGCTTCTGAATTTCGGAACACTGTATGGAAGCCGGGCAGCGGGAGCGGGTGAGCCGGTAGCTTTTCGCGCCCTGAGCTCCTGAGCAAAATTGAACGCCTACTAATGAGAAAACAACTCGCCTTTCTTTTCTTTCTGTTCATTGCTGCGACAGGCGCTCATGCCCAGGATCCGGTATTCAGCCAGTTTTTTGCAGCGCCCATGCAGATCAACCCTGCATTTGCGGGTACCACACTTGCCCCTCGCGTTACGGTCAACTACCGCAATCAGTGGGCGGACTATGAAGGGGGGTATGAGACATATTCCGTAGCTTACGAACAATCTCTGGAGTCGCTTAACAGCGGCTTTGGTATTGTGGTGCTGGGAGATGACGCCGGCAATGGCATTTACCAGACCAACCGCTTTCACGGCATTTACAGCTACCGCGTACGGATCAATGAAAAAGCGGCCGTGCGCATTGGTGTGGAAGCAGGCATGATACAATCCAGCCTGGATTGGGACCAACTCGTTTTCCTCGATCAGCTTGACCCGGTGACGGGGGCTTCCGGGCCGGGGGGCGCACCCATCCCTTCCGAAGAGCAAAGGCCTGACAACCTCAATAACGCAGTTTTTGATATCGGGGCAGGTATCCTGGTCAATGGGGAACGTGTGTACGGTGGTTTGTCGCTCAAACACCTCAACAGCCCGGATGAAAGCCTGCTCGACATCAACAACAATCTGGGGGCGGGCCTACCGCTTCGGCTTACCCTGCACGGTGGTATAGAAATCCCTTTGCTGACAGACAATAATCGCCGTAACCGCGCGTTTGTATCTCCGAATCTTCTTGTGGTCAGACAGGGAGAGTTTGCACAAATCAACGGAGGTGCGTATTTTGGGCTCGGAAGCTTTTTTGGTGGGGTCTGGTACAGGCATACCATCAACAACGCGGACGCAGCAATTGCCCTCTTTGGCGTGCGTTATGGAGTGTTCCGGTTTGGGTACAGCTTTGACCTGACGCTCAACAGCCTGACGCTCGACAACACCGGGGGCACCCACGAGCTTTCCCTGACTGTCAACCTTGAAGACAGCAAGGAAGCGCAGCGCAGGCGCAAAGCGTCTCGTTACAGTAATTGCTTTAAAATGTTCAACTAGCCAAGGGTGGTTGGACAGAAGGAAAACAGTGGCTCGCCACTATTTTAAACAAAACACTAAAGTCGTTTGGGGCTTTACGGAATGGGCGCTACCCAATGCAGCTGGCCAACTGGCCTGGCGTTAATTCGCGGTAGCCATTTCCCTATGCCGGCATTATTTGCTAATTTCCCGCCCTCAAATTTGAAAGTAGGGGCAGCGAAACCACTGGCAGTGTGCTTTACTCCCAAACCCTTTCTTACTTGGATATAGCGATGGAGCTATCATAACGTATTTGTTGGTCGATTCTCAAAAACAAATTTTCTACTGATGAAAAATCTGCTGAAGTTTAGCGCTTTTCTTTTTGGTACGGCGCTCGTACTCAGTTCCTGCGGCGGCGGAGAGCGCTCTGCGACGACAGGCTGGAAGTACAACGACACTAAATGGGGAGGTTTCGAAAAACTCGATTACGATGGCCAGGCTGCTGGTCCCAATCTGGTCTTGATTGAAGGGGGTACCTTCACGATGGGCCTGACGGAACAGGACGTGACCTACGACTGGAACAACATCCCCCGCCGAGTTACCGTCTCCTCTTTTTATATGGATGAAACAGAGGTCTCCAATCTCGATTATAAGGAATACCTCTATTGGATCAATCGAGTCTTCGGAGAGTCTTACCCGGAAGTATACCGCAATGCCCTCCCCGATACGTTGGTATGGCGGGAAGAGCTGGCTTTTAATGAGCCTTTCGTGGAGACTTACCTGCGCCACCCTTCTTACGACAATTATCCGGTAGTGGGAGTGAGCTGGGTGCAGGCCACTGAATACTGCAAGTGGCGTACGGACCGGGTCAATGAAATGATCCTGATCGAAAAAGGGATCCTGAACCCCAATACCGAGCAAAAGGATGAAGACAACTTCGTCACGGAGTCTTACCTGGTAGGCCAGTATCAGGGAGATGTCCGCAAAAACCTTAAAGACTTGCGCACCGGTGGAGAACGCCCCGTCCGTTTTGAAGACGGTATCCTCCTGCCCGATTACCGCCTGCCTACCGAAGCAGAGTGGGAGTACGCGGCACTGGCGTTGCAGGGGAACCAAACCTCTGAAAAAGACGAGCGCATTTCTGACCGCCGCTTCTACCCCTGGGACGGCAATACTGTTCGCTACCAAAAGCGGGACAAGTATCAGGGAGAGCTGCTGGCTAACTTCAAGCGTGGCAAAGGTGACTACATGGGTATGGCTGGCAACCTGAACGACGATGCGCACATTACCGCGCCCGTCCGTTCCTTCATGCCCAACGACTTTGGCCTCTATAATATGGCCGGCAACGTCAACGAGTGGGTATTGGACCTCTACCGCCCACTGACGAGCGCGACGCTGTCTGATGTGGAGAACCACGACTTGAACGCCTACCGGGGCGGAGAATTCAAGCAAATGGAACTGGACGAAGATGGCCGCCCCGTCGAGAAGGATAGCCTGGGCCGCCTGCGGTACCGCTACGTCACCGATGAAGAGGCCGCCACCCGGGACAACTACAAAACCGGCAAGGTATACAACTACCTCGATGGCGATAAGCAGTCTCAGGCCTTCTACGATACCGGTGAGCATACTCTGATCAGCGATGATACCCGGGTGTACAAGGGAGGGTCCTGGGCGGACCGTGCATTTTGGCTGTCGCCAGGTGCCCGCCGTTTCCTGGATCAGGACAAGTCATCCCGTACCATCGGTTTCCGTTGTGCTATGACCCGTACCGGTTCGCCAAGCGGCAACGAGGATGTTGGCGGGCATAACTTCAATACCAAGCGCAAGCGTGGCAGTAGAAGATACTAAATCGACTAGGCTGTAGGCTGGAGCCATTCGGCAAGCCTTATAATTTTACGCAATACTGAAAGCCTTCATTCTGGCAGCTTGCCGGAATGGAGGCTTTTTGGTGGGCAGCAACGACTATTCAAATAAAGCCAAATGCCTAAATTTGCAGCATGAAACCATTGGAGGAAATCTACCGGATTTATAAAGCCTGTCAACAGGTAACCACTGACTCCCGCGCTATCAAAGGGGGCGAGCTCTTTATTGGATTGAAAGGCGAGCGCTTCGATGGCAATGCTTTTGCGGCCCAGGCCTTAGAGCAAGGCGCTGCCTACGCTATCGTCGACGACCCTAAAGTAGCAGATGGCGACCGCTACCTTTTGGTGGAGGATACGCTGGCCACCCTGCAGGACCTGGGCCGGCACCACCGCCGGCAGTTCAATATTCCGGTAATTGGCATCACCGGCAGCAATGGCAAAACGACTACCAAAGAGCTTGTAGCCGCCGTACTGGGCCAAAAGTACCGGCTTCACTTTACGCAGGGCAATTACAACAACCATATAGGGGTGCCCCTTACCCTTCTGGCCATGCCGGAGGCTACCGAGATGGCCGTTATCGAAATGGGGGCCAATCATCAGGGCGAGATTGACGAGCTGAGCCGGATCGCCGAGCCCTCCCATGGGCTGATCACCAATATTGGCAAAGCCCATCTAGAAGGGTTTGGCGGTATTGAAGGCGTGAAAAAGGGGAAGTCGGAGCTCTACCGGTTCCTGGCCGAGCGGGATGGCCTGGTGTTCATCAATCGCGATGAGCGTTTCCTTGAAGACTTGGCTGCCCCGTGTAAAAGGCAGGTTTTTTACGGCCAGGGCGAACCGGTAAACACCGCAACGTTTATCCCCATTGAGTTGCAGGCGGAGCAGCCTACGCTTCAGTTTGCTTTTCAGGCACCTGATACCGGGCAGGTAGTCGCATCGGGTAGCCATCTGGTAGGCTTGTACAATTTCAATAATATCATGACTGCCGTTGGGCTTGGTATTTACTTTGGCGTGCCCGGCGCCTCCATCAAACAGGCAGTAGAGCAGTATTTGCCTTCCAATATGCGCACCCAAATTCTGCAACATGGCGGCAACACCATCTTCATGGATGCGTACAACGCCAATCCTACAAGCATGCGCAATGCCCTGCTCGCCTTCGTTGGCATGGAAGCCCGGTCCCGGGTAGCTATCCTGGGGGAAATGCTTGAACTGGGAGAAGATAGCCTGGCGGAGCACCAAGCTATTATTGATCTGGCCCGGTCTCAGCCTATTGAAACTTTGGTACTGGTAGGCCAGGCTTTCGAGCCCCTGGCCCGGCAGTACGAGCTGTTGTATTTCCCGGATGTGCAGGCGCTGCGGCAGTGGTACGAGGCGCAGCAGTTTGATCAGGTGCACATCCTGATCAAGGGGTCGCGGGGCAACAAATTGGAAGATCTGCTCAGTTGAAGCGCTCCAGGGCCTGTAGGAGGCGCTCCGGCAGCTGCCCCTGGCAAGCCTGCAGGTAGTCATTGTAAGAGCAAGGCACAAGCCGGTGCCGCTGTAGCTGATGATGGGTCTTGACGGGTATTTGCATCCACCACCGGTTGGTGCGCTCACTCCGCCAGAAAGTCAACTGGTAATCGTGGTCCTTGAAGTCGACGATGTATTCTGCGAGGCCATCCATCGAAGCAGGGAAATCTCCCTTCCGGCTATAAAAGCCATCGATAAAGTACCAAATCATCTGGGCCACGAGCTGCGTGGACTGCTGCATGAAGTCTGTTTTGGGGTCGAACCCATAAATACCAAAAGACTTCAGTTTATCGCTCATGCCAGCGTAGCGGGCAATTTGGCAAGCCTCTTCACCGCTGAAGCCATTAGGGCTTGGCGGGCCATACTGCCCAGGGGCAACGGCCCCTTGCAAAGCGGCCAGGTTGAAGCTCAAAAGGTCCCCGTCCCGGATCATTGGCTCCAGTTCTGCCAGGTCGGCCCGGGCTTTTCCGAGGCGGGCATACCCGAAGTGCCGCCGGTTAAGCGCCTCGAAGGTACTGCTGGGTACGTAGTGCGCCTGGCAGCCGATAAAATCCAAATGAAACAGGCTGGAGCGCGGGCTGTCGATAATCTCTCTTAGAAAGTAGGCGGCCTTATCATCGCGGTGCACATGGTAGGGCACGCGTTCGTCCACTACAATAAGGTTGATGAGGTATTGCAATTCCTGGTAAGCTTTGTACTGAGCCAGCGCCTGTTGGGGCTGGTCCCCGATCAGTACCGGCATGACCTCGCTCTCCAGCAATTCTTTGATCAGCGGGATCAAAAAGATGCTTTCGTGTTTACGGGCATTGCCAAGGTCGGCAACAGACAAGCCTTCGAATGGGGCTGTGAGGCCGTAGAGGGTGGCGCGTATAGCATCAGCCTGGCTGCCGCCGAGCCCCAGCAGCGCAATGCTGCCTTTGGTGAGCCGGGGCATTTTTTGCTCGTATCGGCGTATTTGGGCGCCAAGGGTGTCTTCGGGGAAAGTGCCGGGCAGCGGGGGCAGGGGCTGTAGCCAGTTTTGAAACATGGTTCAGTATATATTTTTAGGCATTCCATTCAAGTCTGGGGGCAAATATAAAATGCCGGTGTCTATATTTGGGCATGCCTCAGGAAAAGGAGCCACTGTATACTACTCAATTCTGGCTGTTGTGCATCAGCCATGCCCTGTTTGCCGGCAGTTTCAATATGATTATCCCCGAGCTGCCCGCTTACCTAGAAACACTGGGGGGAGAGGCGTATAAAGGGCTGATTATCGCGCTGTTTACCCTCATGGCCGGCTTGTCCCGCCCCTTCAGCGGCCGGCTGACAGACACGGTGGGCCGGGTGCCTGTCATGGTATTCGGGTCCCTGGTTTGTGTGGTTTGCAGTTTGCTGTATCCCTTGGTATCCGGAGTGGCAGGGTTTTTATGGCTGCGGTTTTTCCATGGGTTTTCCACAGGTTTCAAACCAACCGCATCTTCCGCCTACGTGGCGGATATCGCGCCCGTTTACCGGCGGGGGGAAGCAATGGGGATTTTGGGGGTAAGCATGAATCTTGGCTCTTCCCTGTTCCCCCCGTTGGGCAGTTGGCTGGTGCTGGCGTACTCTATTGATGCTATGTTCTACGTCTCCTCCGGGCTGGCATTGTTTTCCATTCTGATTTTGATGAGGCTCAAGGAGACCCTGCCTGAGCAGCAGGCCTTCCAGCCAAAGCTCTTGCGGGTAGGCTGGAAGGATTTTGCGGAGCCTACAGCGGTGTTCCCCGCTGTGATTATTGGGCTTTCCTATGCCTGTTTTGGCGTGCTGCTCACAGTAGTGCCCGATCAGGCGGAGCACCTGGGGCTGCGCAACAAAGGGCTTTTCTTTACCAGCTTCACCGCTATGGGGCTGCTTTCCCACTTGCTGGCCGGGCGTTCTTCCGACCGCTTTGGGCGGGCACCGGTGCTCCGGGTTTCCCTCATCCTCACAGCGGCAGCCCTTGTGTTTATGGGTTATGCAGCAAGCCCGGCTATGCTTATGGTGGCTTCGGGCGCGCTGGGGTTTTGTACGGGCGTGCTGGGCCCTACGGCTTTTGCTTGGGTAGTGGACCGCAGCGACCCGCGCTACCGGGGGCGGGCTATGGCAACTGCATTTATTGCTTTGGAAATCGGTATCGGCATGGGCGCGCTCTACGCCGCAGAAATCTACGACAACAACCCTGAGAACTTCGCCTCCGTATTCCTCCTCTCTGCAGGCTTATGCGGCCTGGCCCTGGCATACCTCGAAATCCGCAAGCGTTGGCCGATTAAATAGTTAGTGTACGAACCATTTTGTACTTTTGTGCCAACTGTATTGACGATAAGGCAATTGATGCCTGCCCCCTGCTTTGGTCGTGGTACCTGCAGGGAGGGGCGGGTGGCTTGCTGCTGCCTCGCCGGTTTGCCGCAAGCCCTATGCCTGCAGTTGGTGCAGCCGGTCACAACTACCAATAAAACCAAAGTGCGATGAAAAGCTTATTGGAACAGTACAAGGCTCAGAAGCCGGAGATTATTTTTGAGTGGAATGACGCGCAGACGGATGCGCAGGGCTGGATCGTCATCAATTCGCTCCGGGGCGGGGCTGCCGGCGGCGGGACCCGGATGCGGAAGGGGCTCACCAAAGAGGAAGTCGTTTCGCTTGCCAAAGTTATGGAGGTCAAATTTTCGGTCTGTGGCCCAAATATTGGCGGTGCCAAATCTGGCATCAACTTCGACCCGGCTGACCCCCGGCGCGCCGAAGTGTTGCAACGTTGGTACACGGCCGCCCTGCCGATTCTAAAAAGCTATTACGGTACGGGGGGCGACCTGAACGTGGATGAACTAAAGGACGTCATTCCTATCACTGAACGGCTGGGGCTGTGGCACCCGCAAGAGGGGATTGTCAATGGCCACCTCAATTCTTCAAGAGGGGATAAGGTAAAAATCATTGGCCAGCTACGGTACGGCTGTGCCAAAATTGTGGAAGACCCCCGCTTTGTACCCGATGGCCATAAATACGCGGTAGCGGACCTGATAACCGGGTTTGGCGTGGCAGAGTCAGTGCGCCACTACTACGATATTTTCCGAAAGGGCAGCCTAGAGGGCAAGACTGCAATCATTCAGGGCTGGGGTAATGTCGCATCTGCGGCAGCAAGTTACCTTTCTTTGTCCGGTGCGCGCATCCTTGGGGTTATCGACCGCGAGGGCGGTGTGATCCGGCCCGAAGGTATGGGGGTGGAAGAGGTTAAAGCGCTCTTTGTACGCAAGCAGGGGAATCAGCTTGTGAGCGATGACCTGCTGCCGTTTGAAACGGTAAACGAACAGATTTGGTCGCTGGGCGCAGATATTTTTATCCCTGGCGCTGCCTCCAAGCTCGTCAGCCGGGGGCAGGTAGAGCAGTTGGTGGCCGGTGGTGCGGAAGTGATTGCCTGCGGAGCGAATGTCCCCTTTGTCGACGATGGGGTATTTTTTGGCCCAACTGCTGAGTGGGCGGACCGTCAGCTGAGCCTGATCCCGGATTTCATTGCAAATTGCGGCATGGCCAGAGTCTTCGCCTACTTTATGCAGGGCGAGGCAGAAATGACAGATGAGGCTATTTTTAAAGACGTGTCCGCCACCATAGCAAAGGCGCTGAAGCAAGTATGGAAGAACAACCCTCAGCCGGCAGGTATTGCAACGGCTGCACTCAGTGGGGCACTGGAACAATTGATGGGCGATAAGGCCCCCTTGGAAGCGTAAGTCCGGCCCGGACCAGCAATTATCTTAGATTATTGTTAATTTTATATCGATTTTCCCGAAAGGATTGTAACTCATTGGTTTGGACTGCGTATAAAATAGCAGTAGTTTTGACCAATTATACTTTTTGGACTGAACAAGTATGCATTTTTCTAACGAGGAGGCACGCTTTTCCGAAAAGAAACTTTCGTCTAACCGATTTAAGTAATTACAAAAACAGAAAGAGATGTTTAAATGCCCCCCTTTTGGCGGCAAATCAGGAGGTTTGATAGGTATGGTCTGTCAAACCTCCTCTGTTCTCACAACTAATTTTTTTAATTAATCCCTATGACTATGACGAAGAGAAGTACCCTTCTACTGGCTCTTACCCTGTTTCTGGGAACGGCCGCCCTTCATGCACAAGAAGAGGAGAGCGAAGGATCTGATTATGGCACACCTCGGGATATGCTAGAATTCGGCATTACCGGAGGCTACGTATTTGTTGGTGGCGACGTGACGCAGCAACCTGGCTACGGCGTGGGCCTGCATGTGCGCAAATCTCTGGATTATGTATTCTCCCTCCGCTTCGATGGCTTCTACGGCTCTGCCCGTGGGGAATCGGGCTCGGTGGAAGATGAGTCGCTCCGGAAATTCGAAACCACCTATATATCAGGTACCGGCTTTGGCATCATTTCGGCCAACAGCCTGCGGTGGAATAAGTCTGCCCGTAAGACCAACCTATACGCAATGGTTGGGGTAGGGGCCAGCTACTTTAATCCGCAAACCAATGTGCGCCCCGGCTCTGATATGCTGGATGATGGCTCCTATTTATTCACGCCCCATATGGCTGCTGGCGCAGGGGTGTCTTTCCGCGTCAGCCGGCGGGTGAACATTGGCATTGAGCAGCAGGTGACCTTCCCGCTGGGGTCTGTAGGGGACGAAGTGGACGGCTTCACCGTGCAGGGCGGTAGCAACCGTACGCTCTCCAGAGATATGCTCTATTTTACCAGTATCCGGTTGAACTTCAACATCGGAGACTTTTCCAAAGCTTCTGAGCCCCTTTACTGGGTGAACCCCCTTGAAAAAGTAATGGATGACTTGCGGGATATCAAGGAAAACCAGAAGATGGCCCTCGAGGATTCTGATGGAGACGGCGTTATTGATGCCATCGACCAGGAGCCGGACACCCCACCTGATGTACCAGTAGATACCAAAGGCCGGACACTGGATAGTGACCGGGATGGCGTAGCGGATTACCGGGACCGGGAGCCCTATTTCCCGCCTCGGCCAGGTGAGCGCGTCAACGACGAAGGTGTTGTGGTCAACCCCATTACGCCGCAGGGCGGCAGTGGCATGACCGATGAGCGTGTCCGGGAAATCGTTGCGGAGGAACTGCAGAACTTCTCCCTGCGCCAGGGTGAGAACCAGGGCAACGTCAGTGGCGGAAGTGCAGTAGCAGAGTGGTTCCTGCCAATGATCCACTTTGGAACGGATAGCGACCGCATTAAGTATTCTGATTTCGGCACCTTGTCCTCCATCGCCCGGATGATGAAAGGCAACCCTCAGATGCGCCTCGTCGTGACCGGTTTTGCTGATGCTTCAGCCCCCGAATCTTACAACGACAAGCTGTCTTACCTGCGAGCCAAGTCAGTGATTGAGCATATGGTCAATAAACATGGCATCGGCCGGGGGCGTTTTGTGCTGCAATGGAAAGGCGAGTCGGAGTTATTGGTACCTAGCGGCAACAGCTATATGAACCGCCGGGTGGAATTCCGGGTGGCACGGCCCGATGACGTGGAAATGGACCCGCCGGCAGGCATCAACGAAAGTGATGACGTGGAAGACAGGTATTGATGAAAAAAGCGTACTACGTGTAAAATACAAAGCCCCTTTGCGAACTGCCATAATTTGCAAAGGGGCTTTGCCATTTAGAGGAAGGGAGTGCTAATGATTGATGAGGTTAGGCTTTTGTAAAGGGGAATAACGGGAAGCTTACTGAAAAGCTAAAGAATTCTCCTGCACCAAACAACAACTATAGCACTCCCTGAGCTCTACAGCTTACTTATTTGAACAACACGTCAAATATATAAGCACTCAGGGGGGGATTAAGGAACAGTTTGTCTCAAAAAAGACATAGCAGAATTCTGTTAAATTTTGTCATTTTTGAGTTTAAATGCTTGGTAATCAAAAAAGTGAGGGTGTCAAATTACATTTCGTCAAGGTCCTCGATGATGATGCTCTCTTGGTACTCCTGCTCGTACTGTTGGACGAGCTCAGGCGTAGCCTCGCTAGCGTTCGTAATGATTCCAAGTGCGACGATAAAAGCAATAATTGCAGCCATAGTTTTGAATTTTTTAATTTGTTATTCAAAACTATGCGGGATTTAAGAGGAAGGTGGCAACAGTTTTCACAAAATGCGACATGGCAGATTTGTGAGGTTTTGTCGTTTTTTTAAGAATAACATCTTAAAAAACAATAACTTAAAGGAGCCAAAATATGTACAAAAATGGAGCTCCCTGAATTGATAAGTCTGGCCAAAGTAATTTCTCGTAATAAAATCAAGCAAGTTGAGCTTGTTACCAACGACGCTAGCCCTTCCTCCAAAGTCCAAAAGCTATACCAGGATTTGCAGGAAGACCGTTACCAAAACGACCAGGAGGGGGCCTATGCTTTCTTCGGCCGGTCGCGCTACCGCAACCACTATTTCAACCGCCTCAAGCGGCGGTTGCGGGATCGCTTGATCAACACGCTTTTCCTGATCGACACCGGGCGGCCAAATTTTTCGGACATCCAACGGGCTTATTACAGTTGCTACCGCTATGCCGTTGCGGTGAAAATCCTGGTAGGGGGGTACAGCCGCAAAGCTGCCGTGCCGCTGGCTAGGTATACATTGAGAAAGGCAGAAAAATACGAGTTCACCGATATCATCCTGATGATGGCCAACGTGCTGCGCTTCCACTACGGTGCAATGGAAGGGGAGGAAAACCTTTTCAGAGACTACGATCAGCTGATACAACGGCAGCAGCGCATTTTCCAGGTGGAGCTGGAGCTGGAGGGGAAATACACTGAGCTGGCCATGTACTTTTCTTCGCCCCGGGGCAACAAGTCTGATTTTTCGAAGCGCGCTGCCCGCTATGCACACCGGGCGGAGCAGCAGCTTAAAGCGTTAAAGTCTTACCGGCTCGGGCTGTACGGCTTTTCCATCATCACGATGCAGCACCAGATATCAGTGGACCACGAGCGGTTGCTCAGAGACTGCGACCGGGCGCTGCAGTTCTTCAGGGAGGTGAGCAGCCATGCTTCGCCTACCGCTCTTTTTTCCTTTTCCTTCAAAAAAATCCCCAGCCTGATTATGCTGGGCGAATTCGATCAGGCGGAAGCCACCGCTGCGTACTGCGCCGGGCTTGTCGTTAAGGGGCGCACCAATTACTTCAAGGTGATGGAATACCAGATTATCCTTTATTTCCACGCCCGCAAGTATGAAAAGGCATCCTGCGTGCTAGAGAAAGCCTACAAGACCCCTGGCTTTAGCGGGCAAACGCTGCAAAGCCTGGAATCTTGGAAAATCTACGACGCTTACTTGTACCTGCTTTACGAAATCGGGGAGACTGCCGTAAAACCAGATTACAGAAAGGGCTTTCGGTTGCATCGCTTCATGAATGAAGTGCCCAGGTATTCCAAAGACAAACGCGGGGCAAATGTAACGATACTGGTGCTGCAGGTCCTCTTTTTGCTGCAGCAAAGCAAGCAAAGCGAGATCGTCGACCGCATGGAGCCGCTGAAAACCTACACCTACCGGTATTTGCGGAAAGACGCTACCTTCCGGAGCAATTGTTTTTTGAAGATGCTCATCCTGTTGCCCGCCTGCGGGTTCAATAAAAAAGCCGTCCTCCGGCGGTCCGCCCATTTGCAAAAGCGGCTCGAAGACATGCCCCTTTCGATGTCAAAACAGAACCTGGAAGCAGAGATCGTCCCCTTCGAGCACCTTTGGGAGATTACTATCGGGCTGCTGGATTAGGCCGTTTGTTTCGGCATTTGGATGGTGAAAGTCGTACCCTTGCCTCCTTCTGACCGTTTGACGAAGATTTTCCCGTTGTGGTATTCCTCAATAATGCGTTTGGCCAGGGAGAGCCCCAGGCCCCAACCCCGCTTTTTGGTGGTGTAGCCCGGCTGGAATACGGTTTTGAACTTGCCATCGGGAATACCCTTGCCGGTATCGCTGATATCGATGTAGACGTAATCTTTATCTTGGTAGACTTCCGCTTCAACTGACCCTTTGCCCTCCATAGCATCCAAAGCATTGCGGAGCAGGTTCTCCACGACCCAGTCGAACAGGTGCGGATTGATGTGAATCATTTGGGCAGGCTGCTCGGGCGTGGGGAAATCGAAGCTGATCTTGCGGGAAGCCCGGCGCTGCATATAAGCCCGGCATTGATCTAGCTCCTGGTAGACGTTAATCGGCTCAAGTTTGGGCGCAGAGCCGATCTTGGAGAAACGGTCAGCGATGAGCTCCAGGCGGCTGACGTCGTTGCGCAGCTCTCCCAGCACCTCCTGCACCTCTGCATCCTCCTCGCGGATCATCTTCAGGTGTTCGATCCAGGCGACGATAGCTGAGATGGGAGTGCCCAGCTGATGGGCCGTTTCCTTGGCCATGCCAACCCATACCCGGTTTTGCTCTGCCCGCCGAGCGGAGCTGAAGCCCATGTAGCCAAAGGCCACGAAGGCGGCAATGAGTATGAACTGCACAAAGGGGAAATAACGCAGCTGCCGCAGCAGCGTAGACTCTTTGTAGTAGATTTTGTGGGCCGTGCTTTGAATGGGCTCAAAGCCCTCTTCTTCCATATTGGCTATTTCCCGCAGCAGGTACACCTGAGAAGTATCTTGGGTGTTCACGCTGAAGTCTACCCGCCCCCGCTCATTGACGGCGATAACCGGAATGGTATTATTGGCTTGCAATACCGTAAGGTGGAGGGTAAGGTCGGGCTGCGGGCAGCTGTCATTGATGACAGCTTCAATTTCCGAAAGGTTATTGACCCGCTCCTGCGCCATAACGTAGAGGGCAACCTTATTGCGTTCCTCTTCTGCGAGCTTGTTGGACAAGTAGCTGGTGTAAGCCATAGAAATGGCTACAATAATGGCGCCGGCGATGCCGAGGTAGATTTTCCAGCGGGATTTACGGTTGTAAATATCCATAAGGGGTACTGATCATTATAATAGAGGGGCAAATTAGCAATATTCTGCCCGCCTCGCGGGGTTTCCAGGCATTAGCTTTAACGCAGCATCCCAATACCTTAGTTTGAATGCCTTATCTTTCGGTTACAATAAACAATTTTACCTATGCAAAAGTGGCAATGGTGCAGCTTGCTGATCTTCTTCCCTATCTGGTTAACGGCTCAGGCTGATCAGGAATGGGCTGCCGTAAAAGCGCCGATTCAGCAACTGTTTGATGGCATGCGGGCGGGAGACAGCACTGCGGTGCGTGAGACTTTCGTGCCGGGTGCCGGTATGTTTACCGCCACAGCCGGCAAAGATGGCACTCCTGTTCTGCGCAAGGGAGACCTGGACCGTTTCGTCGGCTACGTCGGCCAGGTGGAAGCAGGCGTTATGGATGAGCGGATCTGGAGCTATGACATCCGGGTTGACGGGCTGCTGGCCACTGCATGGACGTCCTACACTTTCTTCCACAACGGCAATTTATCGCACTGCGGCACCAATGCTTTTGAACTCTTCAAGACACCGTCGGGCTGGAAAATTGCCCACATTACCGACACCCGGCATACGGAGGGCTGCCTGGCCGAGGCGCCGCAGGAACGGCAGAATATCGACACCTTGCTTAACGCCTGGCACCGGGCCGCAGCTACGGCTGATGCGGAGGCCTTCTTTGGCAAAATGACGCCGGACGCCATCTACCTGGGCACCGATGCCAGCGAACGGTGGCTGCGGGATGAGTTGCGGGAGTGGTCAGTAAAGGCCTTCAGGCGGGATGTAGCCTGGCTGTTCCGGCCCTACGACCGGCAGGTTTACTTCTCAGCGGACGGCCGCACTGCTTGGTTTGAGGAAATGCTGGATACGCCCCACATGGGCACTTGCCGGGGCTCCGGCGTGCTTTCCAAGACCCCGGAGGGCTGGCGCATCCGGCACTATGACCTCGCCCTGATGGTGCCCAATGAGCGTATGAAAGCCGTGCAGCAGATGCTTCGGGAATAACTACTTGTGGAAAACTATTCCCCTTAGACTGGATTTCGTTGAAATTTATATTTACCTTGCCCGTAATGGACTTCGTTTCCATTCACGGAAGTAACGTCTAATGGATAACTATATCAATTACCTGCTGGCAGATATTGCCGCAGCGACTGCCAACGTCCCAGTACCTGTCCTCATCTATGAGGATGAAGAAGAAATCCCTTTCATCACGGCCGAAGAGGAAGCTAAAACTGCGCCTCGTAAAGTGCTGGCTGACCTGATCGGCGTACAAACAGAGTGGTTCCCTCCGGAAGGCCGGCTGAGTGACTGGCATATTCAGCAGGTGCTGGAAGCGCTTACGGATTGCCTGGATGCTTATGCTTTCATTCTCAATTTCCCGGTTGGGTTACCGCTGCGGATCCGCTACCGCGTCCTGATTGAAGAGCTGCATAAAGAGGTGCCGGTGCTGGCCCATAATATCTGGCAGCTTGACTTTTGTGAATATGAACCAAAGGGTTGCCCCTTTGGCGCCACTTATTGCCAGTGTAAAATTTATGAGCGCTGGCTGGACCACCTACAGGACGACACTGGGGATACTTTAGGCCTTTCGGAAGAAGGGGCCTGGGAGGAGGACTCTGAAGAAGCGGGCTTGCCAGGCTTTCTCTTTGAAGAAACCAATGAATCTACCCTGAACCGCTCTTATCTGGAGGGGGACGAGGAGCTGGAAGATGACTTCTGGGAAGAAGAAGAGGAGAGCGACTCTTTCTTTGACCGGTTCTGGGATTCCGATGCCTTCTTTGATGACGAAGACGAAGGGCGTTGGAATTAGTGCGGCCAATTAGCTGCACTAGTGCGACTAGTCCGAAATAGCACAGCGTATTTCACGCTTGGGCGCCCTGGTTTTACTGGGTTTCTTCGGTTAGTCATTTCTGAAACACTCCACTAGTGGATTGAGCCCCAATAGCCATTAGTACCAGCGAGGGCTTCAAGGGCCATATAACCAGGCAGTAATCCGGACTAGCCGCCCTAGTAGATGTTTGCTTACTGCTTTCTACCCGGACAGCTTCTGTTTTAGTACTCAGGCGCACAAAGCGCGGGCTTTATGCCGTTGATAGCTGCGCCGGAAGTGCTGCTATTCCCACTTTTTCTTAAGCTGTTTCCAATCTTTTTCGATCCCCTTAAGTGTATTGTCGAGCACCTTTTCGGGAGCTTCCCAAAGTTGGCCTACCTCCCCCTTAATCTTTTGGAAGGTACGTTTTTCTTTACGGCCCCATTCTTTGGCCAGGCCATCGCCATAACGTTGGTAATAATACTTGAGCGATTGTGCCCAAAATCGGCGTTTTTCCCGTCGGCTCATCGTTGGCGCGTGTTGGTCATAGCACTCTTCTACGTAGCTTCGGTAGGCCTCGTCGTAATCTGCCCAGCGGGGGTCGGAAGCGGGGAGGTCAGCCGCTTTGGCTTCCGCCAACAGTTGGTAATAGGCATCCAGAAAATCAGATTTGTCTGCCCCGCAGGCATTGCGGCTGCACCCGGTCCAAAAGAGAACGGCTAATGCTGCGATGGTAAAGGCAGTAATCAAAGGGCTGCGCATTTTGGGCATGTTTTTGCGTATTGAACGATTGAAATAACGGTGCCAGATTGGAAAAATTACGGCAAAAGCACTAATTTACGATTACATTGTTTCAAGAAGCTCAGGCTGGCCTCAGTGACCAATGCCACTCAAACATGCGCTCTGTGAACACTTCACTGCGCTGCCGATAAAGCCTCAGTGCGCCGCAGGAGGCCTGAGCTCTATGCTGTCAGATATGAGAATTTATATTTTTTCAGTGCTTTTTGCGCCCCTCTTTGCCCTTTCTGTATCCGCCCAGCCGGCAGCAGCCCGTTTTGGCGAGTTGCCGCCCGATGAACTATCCATGCAGGTGTATCCGGCAGATTCGACCGCCGAGGCAGTCATGCTTTACGAACGTGGCGATTATAAGATATTCCGTTCCAACCAGTATGGCAGTGAGTTGGAATTGAAGGTGTATAAGCGGCTGAAAATACTCAGCGAAGCGGGCTTCGGTTGGGCAGACGTCGAAATCCCCTACTTCAGCCAAAAAGACAAAGCAGACCGTATCCTCGAACTCCGCGCCAGGATTACCCTGCCTTCTGGTAAATTTTACCACTTTGACCGCTCCGAATTTTTCCTGGAAAAAACAAGTGAGCGCTATTCAGTCTACAAAGCGTCCCTGCCCGCTGTGGAGGTGGGGGCTATCGTAGAATTCGAGTACACCTTGCTCTCCCGCCGTATGTTCCGTCTGCCAGCCTGGTACTTTCAAGGCAGCATCCCTGTACGCCATAGCGAGGTGGTCATCGAGAACCATTCTTACTACAGCTACGCCACGCTGCTGGAGCCCGGTACAGAAATGAAAATGCACCACCTGTCGGGCGGCGGGAAGCTCTATGAATCCGGAGATACGGAGCTGGTAGCCAGAGAAGGGCACCTAGTCATGAATAATGCCCCCGCCATCGAGAAGGAGTCTTACCTGACGACTATCGACGACTACCGGGCGCGTATCCGGTTCCAGTTGAGCGAAATCAGCAACGGCACCGTAGTCCAAAAAGTACTGACGAGCTGGGAAGAAACTGCCCAAACCCTGAAGGGCGAAGACTTTGGCCGGTTTTACCGCAAAAGCCGGTATTTCAGGGATTTGTACAATGCCTTACAGCCCCACCTGAAAGGTATTAAAGCACCCCGGGCTAAGGCTGAAGCGATCTACGGTTTTTTAAGCCGCCGGATCGCCTGGAATCGTAAATTCCGTTCTTTTCCGGACCAGTCGCCTGACGACTTGCTGGCTAAGGGCAGCGGCAGCAGTGGGGATATTGCCATTGCCCTGACGGCCCTGCTGCAGGCCGAGGGGCTGGAAGCCCATCCGGTACTGACCTCCACCCGCAGCCACGGCAAAATGACCATGACTTACCCCATCATCGATCAGTTCAACCATTTGCTGGTATTGGTCGAATTGGAGGAGCAAGCCTTGCTGCTGGATACGCCGGGTGCATTCCAGCCCTTTGGTGCCCTGCGCCGGCAGTCGCTCAATAACAAAGGCTGGGTGGCGAACCCCGATCGTCCGGTATGGATTGACATTCAACCTGGTACCGACGAGCGCAAAATATTCTGCAACCTCGAATTGGAAGCATCCGGCCAGCTGAAGGGGACGCTGCTCGTTACCCACCGGGGTGTTAGTGCGCCCGCCGCCCGCGCGCTTGCTAAACAAGACCAAGCCGGGAAGTACTGGAGCCGCCGCTTGCCGGAAGGCTGTACAGTAGCAAGGATAAAGCGGAAGGATTTGGATAAAGCTGATATCCACTACGCCGAGCAGCTCGAAGTGCTTAACGCATCTTCGGGCATGGTGGTCAACGGTTTCCTGTATTTTCAACCGGTTATTTTTTCCAGATACCTGGAGAGCGCCTTCCGGTTACAGAAGCGAAACTACCCGGTAGATTTTGCCTGCCCGATTCGGGAAATATCCTCTGTTACCATTCGCCTGCCGGAAGGCTGGGCCGTAGAACACCTTCCACCGGAACGCCGGCAGTCGCTGGGTGAAAAAGGTGTGGTATTCGAATACAAGGCAACGGTAGCCAACCGTCAGCTCAAGATAGAAACGGCTGTGGAAATCAATCAGCTTCGGTTTGAGCCGGAGCAGTACTCCCAGCTCAAAGCCCTTTTTGAATCTGTGGCCGAACAGCTCTCCAGCCAGGTCGTGCTGCGCAAAATTTGAATTTCCTCATTTACTTAATACTCTTGTCATGTTTTTCCGATACACCGCGTTGCTTTGTTGCTACTTTTTCCTCCTGTCTACCCTGCATGCCCAAAAGCCCCCTTTAAAGTGGGGCAAAGTCGACTTTGAAGACCTGCAAATGGAAGTCTATTCCAAGGACAGTACGGCGGCGGCTGTGGTCCTGGCGGACTATGCCACCATCCGTTTCGACTTCGCTCAGGGGCTGCGCTATATATACGAGCACCACCGCCGCATCAAGATTTTAGACAAGGCGGCCTTTGATAAAGGGGAGGTCAGCATTTATTTGTACGGGGACGAAAAGCTGACCGTCTTGAAGGCCCTGGGGGTCGAAAGCTACCCCGTGATGCTCAGCACCCGCAGCCATGGTAAGATGATACAGCTGTACCCCATCTTGCGGCAGTTCAACCACACTGTCGTTATCGCCCGCCTCAATGAGCAACTCCTGGTATTGGACCTGAGCAATGACGAGCGGCCGGCCGGGGTGCCTCGTAAGGCTTCCCTGAACCGCGTGGGCTGGCTGGTGGATGCCGAAAAGCCGCAATGGATTAATATCGCCCCTCCGGGTGCCAGTACGGCCCGCATGTTTCAAATGGATTTGTCGCCCAACGGCGGCCTTTCCTACACTATGCAGGCCAAGCGAGAGGGGTACCACGCTGTGGATATCCGCACCCAGACCAAGGGCTCAAAGGGCAAAACAGCTGTAGCCGCAAGGCTCCTGGATCGTTATCCGGAAAGCAGCACCGAGGGCGTGAGCATCACATTGCCAGAAAATCCGGTAGACGCCGTCAAAACGAGCTACAGCGCGGAAGTGCCTGAAGCGGCTCAGGCCTTCAATGACTTCCTTTACTTTGCGCCTTGTATACTGCCCCACTTCGAGGAGAACCCTTTCAAAAGCGCAGAACGGGCTTACCCGGTAGATTTGGCGCACCCGATCGACGTGCGGGATGTTTTTATAATCAATGTGCCAGCGGGATACGTGCTGGAAGAGCTGCCCGAAAGTGTATCCCTTGCCCTGCCGGGGCAGGCAGGTAGCTTTGAATTCACGCTCACTCAAACGTCCGGCCGGATCAACCTGGTCTACAGCTTAAAGCTGGATAAGACGCATTTCGAGCCCAGTGAGTACCCGGCCTTAAAGAAGTTACTGGACCTGGTCATCGAAAAGCAAAGCGAGCAATTGGTCTTCCGGAAGAAGGCCTAGCGCCAGAGTATTCGTTCATTGACCTGGCTCTTTGGGGCCGAGTTCCATAGCAGGCGCTGAGCCCAGAACGGCCAGGTTTTTACAATCCACCAAACCATGAGAATTTTGATTCTGCTGTTGTCGACCGCTCTGGCATGGCCTGTTTTTGCCCAGCAGTATGCCGTTTCCAGCATTGCCGACAGCCTGCGGGCGGGGGCTAAGGCCGTTATCCGCAATTCCGAGACGGAGCTGGAGTTCCGGTCCGGCAAACGAGCCTTCCTGAAGGTGTTTAAAGCAGTGACCTTGTTCAGCCCAAAGAGCCGGGTCAATGAATTGATCATTTACTACAACGAAGGCAGCCGGGTGCGGAAGATTGATGTCGAATTGTACGATGCGGCTGGCCATGCCATTCGGGAGATCGATAAAGACGAGGTCAAGGATTATTCAGCGGTATCGGGCGGCAGCCTGTATGACGACAGCCGGGTGAAGCATGTCGAAGTCCGCCACAGCACCTATCCCTTTACCATCGTGTATAGCTATGAGCGGGAGCTGGAAGGTATTGATTTTGCGGTTGGGGAAAACTGGTATGCCCAGTGGTTTGGCGAGAGCGTGGAGCGCGCCCGTTTTAGCATCCGCAAGCCCACCGGATTCCCGGTTCACTACAAAGCGTACCAATTGCCGGCTGAAGTTGAAACCGCGGTGGATGGGGCCAGCAAGCTTTACCAGTGGGAGGTACGGAATAGGCCCGCTCTGCCCTCCGAGGCTTATGCGCCTCAGCCCAAAGCTTTGCTGCCGCATCTGTCGTGTGCGCCCGGGCGGGTCAATATAGATGGGTTTGAAGGCGAATTGCCGAGTTGGGAGGCCCTGAGCCAGTTTATCTATTCCCTCTGGGAGGGGCGGGGCGAACTGCCCGTTGAGGTGGAAGCCGCTGTTCAGCAGGAAGTAGCCGGTGCCGCCACGGATGAGGAAAAAATAGCGCGGCTTTATCGCTACCTGCAACGCAATATGCGGTACGTGAGCGTACAGTTGGGGATTGGCGGCTGGCAGCCCTTTGACGTGGCCTACGTGGCCCAAAATAAATACGGAGACTGCAAGGCCCTGACCAACTACATGTGGGCATTGCTCCGGGCAGTGGGCATTGAGGCCTACCCTGCCCTGATCCAAGGGGGCACACCGGCCCACCGCATTGACACCGCCTTGGTCAAAAGCCAGTTCAATCACGTACTGCTCTACCTGCCACAGCAAGACAACTGGCTGGAATGCACAAGCGTAACTGCTCCGCCCCTGTACATCGGCTACGGTAACCACGACCGGGATGTACTGCTGATCAAAGAAAAGGATGGGGCCCTTTACCGTACGCCTCCTCTTGGCTACCTTGACAATATCAGAGCCGGGCGGGCGGATGTCAAATTGGGGCGCTCGGGGGAGGCCGAACTGGATTACAGCTACCAGGCCGTAGCCCGGGAAGCAGCCCCATGGCGGTATTATAAGCTGCACTATCCTGAGGATAAGGTTATCAAAAAAGCAGAGGCCTTGTTGTCATCGGTACCAGGCTTATCAGTATCAGCAGTAGGTATAGTGCCGGCCCCAGAGGACCCGCACTGTGCGCTGACAATAGCGGGAGGCACCAAGCGGTTGGCCTCGAAAGCGGGCAAACGGTTGTTTTTGCCTTTGCTGCCGGTTCCGGTCTACGATGAGGTGCCCCCGGAGAATGAAGAGCGGCACTGGCCAATAGAGACCAAGGATGGCTTTACCCACCGGGATACCATCGTGCACCACTTGCCGGAGGGCTATGTAATCGAGAGCATTGTGGATGCAACCACCACGTTGGAGCACCCTTCCGGCTACTACCAGCTACAAGTGGAAACGGAGGCGGCTCAAATAAAAGTCGTCCGCGTATTGCAGCGTAAAGCTGCCAAACTGCCAGCTGCCGCATATCCAGCCTTCCGTAAATTCTGGCTGGAAGTGGCCAAGCTGGAAAAGTCTATGGCTGTTTTAGTGGAGAAAAGGACCTAAGGCAAGCGGGGCTGGCTGGCGGTACGCTGACAAAATTATTTTATCTTAGCATCCTAAGCCGCAATGAAAACATGTCCAACCCGAATACCATATACCAACGAATATGCACGGCCAAGTCGGAGGGCCGAAAGTGTTTTGCCCTCCTTGTTGACCCGGATGAAGTGAGTATTGACGGCCTGCCTGCTTTGGCGGAACTTGGCGAGCAGACCAATGTCGATTTCCTTTTTGTGGGCGGTAGCCTCTTGGTTCATCATACCCTTTCCGCATGCCTGGAGCAATTGCGGGCCTCCTGCCGCCTTCCACTGGTTTTGTTTCCTGGCAGCCCGCTCCAAATTGACGACAAGGCAGATGCCTTGCTTTTCCTTTCCCTGATTTCCGGCCGCAACCCAGAGCTTCTGATCGGGCAGCAAGTGATCAGCGCCCCCTATTTGTATCACTCCAGCCTGGAGGTGATCGGTACTGGTTACATGCTGGTAGACGGGGGCGCGCCCACTACCGTTTCCTATATGAGTAATACGACGCCTCTACCAGCAGACAAACCGGATATCGCCATGGCAACCGCCCTGGCCGGGGAGATGCTGGGGCTGAAGCTGCTTTATCTGGATGCCGGCAGCGGCGCCCGCTACCCCATAAGCGAAGCTATGATCCGCCGGGTAGCACAGGCCACTTCTGTCCCTCTGATCGTAGGCGGCGGGATACGGACGCCCGAGCGCGCCTTTCAAACCGCGAGCGCCGGGGCGGATGTCATCGTGGTGGGCAATGCCATTGAGAAGGACCGCCGCTTGCTCCGGTCTATGGCAGAGGCCGTCCACGCCGGGGCTGTTTGAGCCTGGCAGGGAACCATATGGGCTGGTAATGGGTTGGAGTGTTGAAATCACTAAAATCTGAAGTTTGGAAACAGGAACCGTTATCAAGTCTACGGGAAGTTGGTACCAGGTAAAACTAAAAAGTGGGGAGGTGCTTGATTGCCGTATCGTCGGCAAATTCCGGTTGGAGGGCAAGAAAATTACCAACCCGGTAGCTGTCGGCGATCAGGTAGAGGTAGAGCGGAGTGATTTGGAAGACAACGGTGTCATCCGCAATATCCTGCCCCGGCGCAATTATGTGGTGCGGCAGTCGCCAAGGCGCCGGCACGACTTGCACCTGCTGGCAAGCAATATCGACCAGGCTATTGTCATTATGACCATCACGCAGCCGGACCTCAAACAGGGATTTATTGACCGCTTTCTGCTGATGACCGAGCCCTACGAAATTCCGGCCATTATTGTGTTCAACAAAGCTGACCTTTACGATTCGGGCCACGTCGGCGTATTCGAGTACCTGCGGGAAGTATACGAGGATATTGGTTACCACGCCCTCTTGGTCTCCGCCATAGATGGTCAAGGCATACCGGAGCTGAAAACCTTGTTAAGAGACAAAGTCAGCCTAATCTGCGGCCAGTCGGGGGTGGGCAAATCCACCCTGGTCAATGCTGTGGAGCCTGACTTGGAATTGCGCACCCAGGAATTGAGTGGTTACTCCGGCAAGGGGCAGCATACAACTACCTTTGCCGAGATGTACACCCTCGGCGGGGGTGGGGCGCTGATTGACACGCCCGGCATCAAATCCCTATCCTTCATACACCTGGAGCCGATGGACGTCGCCCACAATTTTCGGGAATTTTTTGAGTACTCTGAGCACTGCAAATTTGGCGGCAACTGCCTGCACCGCAACGAACCAGGCTGCGCCGTGAAGGCGGCAGTGGAAGCGGAGGAACTCAGCATCCTCAGGTACGAAAACTACCTCACCATTTTGGAAGAAGTGGAAGAGCAAAACTATTGGGAACGCCACAAAGGCGTATGAATTCCCCCGTAAAAAGTGCACCTTTGCCGGAAAAAACATGGGATACAAAAGCCGCAAACGCAATTTTAGAAGCCGGCGCGAAAAGTTTGAGCAAACCATGCGTAATACGCGGTTGGTGCTGCTCTTTTTGGCGCTCGGCCTGCTCCTCTATGCTTTTATGAACCGGCATGAGCTTTGGGCCTATTGGAAAACCTATTTTTATTAGTGGGTGGATGCCAAGATGCATGGCGGCACTTTGCGCCAGCACTGTGGCAGGGCCGGCAATTTGTCCAGTCCGGTTCGCGGAGGGTGCTGCGTTTTAGGGCAGCAACGGGCACGGTTTTTTCTGAGGCTTAAAATCAAACAGGGGGAGCTTGTCACTTTTTACAAGCTCCCCCTGTTTGACTTAATTTAGGCTAACCAACCAAAGCGATTACTCTGGTTCGAAGCCCAGGATGATGTTGAAGTTGCCCAGCCCCTGAATGGTGCGTTCTGCCCCCGGCTTGTCGAACCCAATGCCGTAGTCAAAGCCAAGCGTACCAAACATCGGCAGGAAGACCCGCAGGCCCATGCCGGCTGAGCGGCGCAAGTCGAAGGGGTTAAATCTCCTCGTTGACTGCCAGGCGTTGCCCCCCTGCGCAAAGGCCAGCACATAGATCGTTGAGCTGGGGTTGAGCGAGAGTGGATAGCGGAGTTCCACGGTAAGCTTGTTGAATACCGGAGTAGCCACGGCACCCCCTTCGTTTGCTGGCAACTCTTCTATCTCGTAGCCCCGCAGCGAGATGATATCTACACCGGCGAAGCCAAACTGCTGGTTGTTGATACCATCGCCCCCGAGCTGGAAGCGCTCGAACGGCGGGGCGCCAATCCCTGAGTTGTATGACCCCAGCAAGCCGATCTTCGCCTGCGCCTTGAAGACGAGGTTGCCCACGATAGGGGTGTACCAGTCTGCATCGAACCGCCATTTGTGGTACTCCACAAAACGGAACCGGTCTTGCACCGGCTCATTGGCATAGTCCCGGTCGGGGTTGAACAGAGAATAAGGCGGCGTCAACTGTACCGATAGTGAGATGCGGGAACCATCCTTTGGAAAGATGGGGTCGCTTACCGTAGAGCGGACGATAGACTGCGTGATGCTGAAGTTGTTGAAATTGCCATTGTCTACCCGTTCGCCCTGGTCCGTCGTAAAGTTCCGCCCCCAATTATTAAGCGTCAGGGTTTGGATATTGACAGAGGTGCTGGCGACGAAGTTGTCATCCGGCCATTTCAGACGGGTGCCCAGGCTTGCCGTCAGCTGACGGATGGTCAGGCCCTGCGACAAGTCACGCCCCCGGGTGCCAAAGGAAAAACGGTTGTAAAAGCCGGCAACGGTCAGGGAGTTGGGCTTTTTGCCCCCCAGCCAGGGTTCCGTGAAGGAGGCGTTGTACGACTGGAAGAAGTTGCCGTTGGTCTGTGCCCGGAGCGACAAGCGCTGCCCATCCCCTTGTGGCAGTGGGCGCCAGGCTTCTTTGTTGAATAAATTCCGCAGGGAGAAGTTGTTGAATGATACCCCGAGCGTACCGATAACCCCCTGAATGCCTCCCCATCCGGCGGAGAGTTCCAATTGGTCAGAGGGTTTTTCTTCTACAGTATATTCGATATCGACGGTACCACGCTGTGGGTTAACGGGGGTATTAATGCCCAGGGCTTCCGGGTTAAAGTAGTTGAGGTTCATGAGTTCACGCTGCGAGCGGATGATATCAGAACGGCTGAATTTCTTGCCTGGCAAAGTGCGCAGCTGCCGGCGGATGACGTGTTCGTGCGTCCGGTCGTTGCCCTTGATGACCACCTTGTCGATCGTAGCCTGCGGGCCTTCGAAAATACGGATTTCCAAGTCAATAGAGTCGTCTTCCACAGCGATCTCAATGGGGTCTACCTGAAAGAACAGGTAGCCATTATCCATGTAAAGCGTACTGACATCGCGCCCATCCTGGCTGAAGCTCAGGCGGGTCTGCAGCAGTTCCTGATTGTACACATCCCCCTTTGAGATGCTGAGTACACTGCGGAGGGTCTGCTCGTCGTAGATTGAATTGCCTTTCCAGGAAATATTGCGGAAGTAATAGCGGTTGCCTTCATCGACGTTGATCTGAATGTTGAGCAAACCATCTTCATCGCGGTAGAGGCTGTCGCTGATGATGCGGGCGTCCCGGAAGCCAAGGGTGTTGTAAAAAGCAATGACCGCTTCTTTGTCCTCCTCGTATTCGTCTTTGATGAATTTGGAAGACGCGAACAGGCGCCGGCGCTCCTTGGTGTCCTCCATCTGCTTGCGGAGTTTGTTGCCTTTAACCTCCTTGTTGCCGACAAAATTAATATTGCGGATTTTGACTTTATCTTTCCGGTCGATGTTGAAGACGAGGCGAACTGAGTTGGGGCGGATAGAATCCGGGATTTCCCGTACCTGCACCGCTGCATCCAGAAAGCCTTTGCCCATAAAGTAGTCTTCAATAGCCTCTTTGGCATTGACCTTCACGTTTTCTGTTACGATCCCGCCCTTGAGAAGGTATTTGTTGACTTCGTCATTGAGGTCATCGTGCACGGATTTTTTGACGCCGCGGTAGGAGTGCCGCGTTAGGCGGGGGCGCTCCTGTACATGGATTTCCAGGAAGACAATATCTCCAATCGTTTTTTCCTTAACGACTTTGACATCCGTAAAGAGGCGCAATTTCCAAAGCGCCTTGATGGCTTTTTGGATGGCCGGCCCCGGGATCCGAATTTTATCGCCCACGCGGAAACCCGCGATGCTGATGATTGCGTTGTCGTCACTGTAGTCAGCGCCAACGACTTTAATGCCGCCGATTTCATATTCCAGAGGGTCGCCGTATTCGAGTACCGGGATGGAGTCTTGGCTGGTTTGTGAAAACAGCGTAACGCTCATGGCAAGGAAAACCAGGCTCATCAGGTACTTAGGAAAAATGGCTTTTGTATTCATCTGCATAAAATCGCTTTGCAGGTATATCAATAGTTTCATGTACTTCTATTGCAAGTTGCTGTGCTTTGCCGCGTTCCGGGCGTGGAGTTGCAGCTGGTGCCGGGAACCTGCTGAAGATTTGTTTTGGATAGGCCCTCAGCTGATTCGCCCGCAAAAATAAGCGTTGTGATTAGCAAAACCGCATATTCCGGCGGCGGATTAGAAAAAACTACGATTAGAGGACGTAGGGGGTGGGGCAGAGGTTGTATGGTAGGCCGGAAATCGGGTGTTATTGTCGCCTTGCCGGTCTTATACCGCTTTCCGGCCCCTGGCTGATAACGGGCAGCAAGCAAAGGGCTGCCTTACTATGACGGCGGAGGCGCTTACCTGCAGCCCTGTATTTTCAAGAAGGGAGGTGCTTCCCCATGTGGGCAAAGAGCGGCCGGCTCATGCTTGTCTGTCGTAGGCAGGTCAGACCAGCTGCTCGCTGGTTTTGCCAAACCGCCGCTCCCGCTGCTGAAAGTCAATAATAGCCTGGTAGAGGTGTTTTTTCCGGAACTCAGGCCAGAAAGTGGGGGTGAAATAGAGCTCCGCGTAGGCAATTTGCCAGAGCAGGAAATTGCTGATTCGGGTTTCTCCGCTGCTCCGGATCAGCAGCTCCGGATCGGGCATACCTTTAGTGCTCAGGGCGCTTTCGAACAGTTGTTCATTGACCTCCTCAGCGGAGAGCTCTCCCTGTTGCACCTTTTGGCAGAGTGCTTTGGCGGCTTGGGCAATCTCCCAGCGGCCGCTGTAGTTAAGGGCCAGGGTCAGCGTCATCCGTTGGTTGCTTTGGGTTTGCTCGATTCCGTTTTGCAATGCTTTTCGGGTGCTGGCCGGCAGCTTGGACAGGTCGCCTACTGCCTGCAGCTGTATATCGTTTTTATTCAGGGTTTCAATTTCCTTGGCCAGGGTTTCGACCAACAGGCGCATCAACGCGCTCACTTCCAGTTTCGGGCGCTTCCAGTTTTCGGTAGAAAAAGCGTAGAGCGTGAGGTACTTCACGCCCAGTTCTGCAGCGGCTTCAGTGACTTCCCGGACGGCGGTGACGCCATTCTTGTGCCCAAATACCCGCGGTTTGCCATGCTGCTTGGCCCATCTGCCATTGCCATCCATAATAACGGCAATATGAGCCGGCAATTTATCGCTGTCGATCTGTGCCTTTAAGTCTTTCTCTTCCACGTTATTGCTTTTGTGCCGACTGCTTGCAGCCTGAACTTTTGTGCTTCCAGCTTGTTCTACGCAGTAGCTTCTGTATAATATACCTCGCCGCTCTTCCATTTCACCTACAGGTTTTCCCGGTTTATTATCAGGGATAGGGTTGATTTGCAGGGCCATGGCAAAAATTTCCGCCATGGATAAACAGCCTCAAAGGTACATACTTTCCAGCCAAGTAACGGGATGATAAGCAGTAAATTGTCTTATCTTTGCCCGCCCAGCCTTACGCTTTTTTTGTTTTACAACTGAAAGACATCTCTTATGCAAACGCTAGCGGTCAATACTTCTTTTGATCAATTCGAATACAAAAGGCCTGCTTTTGAGCAATTCGAACGGGACTTCCACACCGCCCTCGATGCCTTTGAACATGCCCACAACGCGGAGGAACAGCATGAAGCCATGCGCCACATCAACGAGATGCGCAACACCTTCTCCACGATGTATAACCTGTGCCTGATCCGGCATACCATGGATACCCGGGATTCCTTTTATGAACAGGAAAATGAATATTACGATCAGCAGATGCCAGCTTACCAAGGCTTGGTCAATAAGTTTTACGCTCAATTGCTGAAGGCCACTTACCGGAAGGAGCTGGAGCAACGGTGGGGGCCGCAACTCTTCGCCATCGCTGAGCTAAGCCTGAAGACATTCGATGACTCCGTAGTGGAGCTGCTGCAGGAAGAGAATAAACTCAGCAGTAAGTATACCAAAATTAAGGCTGCCGCCAAGATTGACTTCCGGGGCCGGGAGGAAAACCTATCCTCCATCGTTAAGCACGAAATCGACCGGGACCGCACGACCCGCCGGGAAGCTCAATTGGCCAAATGGGGCTATTACGAGGCCAATAAAGAGGCCCTCGAAAGCCTTTTTGATGACCTGGTAAAAGTCCGGCATCAAATTGCCCGCAAATTGGGGTACAAAAACTTCATTGGGCTGGCCTACGACCGGATGTTGCGGTCTGACTACACGCCCGAGATGGTGGCTAATTTCCGGGCGCAAGTCAAAACCCACATCGTACCCATTGCACAGCAGTTGTACGAGCGGCAGCGCAAACGGCTGGGCCTTGCGCAGCTGAAGTTCTACGATGAAGACCTCCGCTTCGCCTCCGGCAACCCTAAACCACAGGGGGCGCCGGATTGGATTGTGGAGCAAGCCGAGCAAATGTACCGGGAGCTGTCGCCGGAAACCCATCGGTTCTTCCAATTTATGAAAAAAGCCAAGCTAATGGACCTGGAGACCCGGTCTGGCAAGGCCACTGGCGGGTATTGTACATTTATAGATGGCTACAAAGCGCCGTTTATTTTTTCCAATTTCAATGGCACGAGCGGCGATATTGATGTGCTTACCCACGAAGCGGGGCATGCTTTTCAGGTGTACTGCAGCCGGGATAAAGGGCTTAGCGAGTACGTTTGGCCAACTACAGAAGCTTGCGAAATCCATTCCATGAGCATGGAGTTTTTCACCTGGCCCTGGATGGAGCGCTTCTTTTCCGGGGAGACCGACAAATACAAGTTTGGCCATCTGGCAGGTGCCTTGCACTTTTTGCCGTATGGTGTAGCGGTAGATGAGTTTCAGCATTTTGTTTACGAAAATCCGGAATGCACGCCCCAAGAGAGGAATACAGCCTGGCGGCGCATCGAACAAAAATATTTGCCCCAGCGTGATTATGAAGGCTATGATTTTCTCGATGAAGGCCGGTACTGGATCAAGCAAAGCCACATCTTCAACGTCCCCTTCTACTACATCGACTACACCCTGGCGCAAATCTGCGCTTTCCAGTTTTGGAAAAAAAACCGGGAAGGGCACGAAACAGCCTGGAGCGATTACCTGCGCCTCTGTCAAGCCGGGGGCAGCCAGTCTTTCCTGGAGCTGGTACAGCTAGCTAACCTCCGGTCTCCTTTCGAATCGGGCTGCGTCGCTTCGGTTGTGGATGTTATTAAAGATTGGTTGGAACAGGTGGATGACCGCTCCTTCTAAACGGAATTGCGACAGGGCTGGCTGGAGGTTGAATAGGCCTGCGTTTATTTCCGGCTCAAGCTAGGAGCGCGCTGTGCACTAGTGGAATGTTTCATAAATGATTAACCGTAGAAACCCGGGAAAACCAAGGCGCCCAAGCGTGAAATACGCTGTGCTATTTCGGACTAGTCGCACTAGTGGAGTGTTTCAGAAATGACTAACCGAAGAAACCCAGTAAAACCAGGGCGCCCAAGCGTGAAATACGCTGTGCTATTTCGGACTAGTCGCACTAGTCCGAATTGCCGGCTGGTTTTATTGCCCCTGAACCCTTGCTGGTAATGAGAGGCTACCGGGGCTCAATCCGCTAATTCTTGTCGATCCGGTCCCGCACGGAGGGTGGCAGTCCCTGGGAACGGCCCAGAGAATCTATGGCAGTTGTGTCGCTCACAACATCAGCAACTGATGGCAAAGCGCCGGGCGGGCGCTGCTTTTGGCGCGCCTGCTGTTGCAGGGAAGACAGGTCGGCAACTGCTTCCAGATCCCAATTGGCTCGTAGCTGCTCCAACTCACGTTGGTACATAGGTTCCGGCTGCCGGTAGGTGTCGTAGGCTCCGGTATCCCATTCCCCGTTGCGGTTCCAGTCTTCTGTAATTTGCACGGTATAGGTGGCCGGCTCGATAAGGTTGAGGGTCCGTTGGAAACTGGCTTGCCCTTCTACGGTATAGGTTTTGAAAACCTGCTCCCCATTCAGTATTTCAATGATATAGGCAGAATCTGCGGACAAACTGTCTACCGTTAAGATAAGGTTGCCATACTTTTTCGGGGATTCTATGGAAAGGGAAAGCAAGATGGTATCAGACCTGAGGCCGAAGATATCGGAAACCGCCCCGGGCATCAATTCCATTTCGTAAGGTTTACCCACCTTCCATTTATAGTCTACCAACAAGGTGCGCTGACCGTTGGTGTCCAACGCAAAATTGGGTGGCACCCTTAACCGGGTTGTGTCTTCATAGAGGCTAATGAGTGCGGTGTCGTAGGCAAGAATGGGGTGGTTAAAGGAAAGCCGGAAGGGTTTCTTAGGGTGCAGTTTGCTGCCTCCACTCTGGCCTTCTGCCTGGAAGGAAGCGGTTTCCAGAAACGCTCCCCGGTCCTGGGGCCGCACGTCAACGGTATCGTAGTAGAGCGTATCCTGCTGTAGATAAACTTGCCAGGGCTGATTATTGGTCATTTCGTACCATACTTTAGTGGTGTCCGGCCGCCGTTCGTACAGGACTTTCCGCTGGCTGATGTTTTCGTGGCTGATCATTAAATTTTCAGGCGCAGGCTGGTTGAAGGAAAGCTTGACCTGCCCATACTGGCTGGCGTCAGCGGTGGCTAGGCGGAGGGGGAGCTCTTCGGTAAACATCCGGATGGAAACAGCGGGCTGTGAAGTGTCAGAGACGACCAATAAGCTATCCGGGAAGCCAATGGCTTCCTGTGCCTGGTCAAAGAGGTAATTTAGGTTATTGTCGAGCAGGGCAAACCCCTTAAAGGTGTCTGCCTTCACGTTTTGGATGAGGAATTTACCATCGGTGCCCGTACGCCCAAAGTAGAAGGGCCGCAAGGTGCGCACCACAGAGTCGGCGGTATTGTCGTAGAGCAAAAATAGCGCGCCTTCGATGGCTTCGTTGGTCCGGGCATCTACGACTATGCCGCTCACACTAAGGGAGTCAATATAATCACCAGTGGAAAATACGTACCGGATATCCTTGGCGGGGTTGCGCTCGGTAATGTCCTGAATGGCCTCTCCAAAGTTGATGGTATAGGTAGCGTTTTCGCGGAGCTCCTCGCGTTCATCAAATTCGAAGATGACGGATTTGCCTTTGATCGAGATTTCGTAGCGGTGCTCCAACGGGGGGGAAACGACGACTTGGTTGAAAGCGTCCCGTACCTCTACCCATTCGTTAAAGGTGAGCTCGATGGGGGCCTTGCGGTACTGAGTCTGGTAGTTACGGGAAGATTTCTCCGGAACGAGCTGAGGTGGTGTTTCATCTCTGGGGCCGCCTTCCGGCCTTACCGGATTGGCACAGTACCCGAGAATCCCCACCAGCAAAAGCAGTAGGAGTGTACGAATCGAAGCGGTTGTTTGCATGGAATGGGCGAGGCGTTAGCGGTCTTCCTGTACTTTCACAACATCATTGAGGGCGTAAATCAGGCGGTTGATATCATCCGCATTGAGCTCCAGCGTGCCTTTGATGGTGATGGGCTCAGCGGTATACTCAATCGGCTCTCTGGCGAAAACCTCCATGACGGTTTCCGGGCCTGCGCCCCCGCAAAAGAAACACATATTATAGGGGTAAGCCGAAAAGATAAATTCTTTATGCCCTTTATAGCCTTCGACTGGAATGATATAGCCGCGGATTTCTACTTCCTGGCCCTCCAGGTCGCGTACCGCTTCGCTGAAAACCGGGACATCCACTTTGAACCCCATGGTTTCGTTATACTCTTTTTTAAAGGTAATCTTGGACAGGGTCTTCCAGGTTTTATTCTGGGCCTGCAGCGGGTTGGCAGATAGGGCAAAGATAAAGACAGCCAGTGAGGCGAGCCAAGTTTTCATAATTATCCAGTTGATTTGCACTCCGGTAAAATTACCAAGCTACAAAAGTAACGCTTCCAAAGGGCAATTGTGTTTTAATGGAACGTTAATCTGGTGCGGCCAGCTTGGTTTAAAGATAGGAGCTATGCCCCCAGGCCCGGCTGCAGAGGCCCGGAAGGGATCACTCCACCATGCGCACAGAATTCAGGTGGCCGCCCCGGTCGTATTCTTTGATCGGGTTGCCGGGGTCGGTCATCCACTGGCCATCTACAATGAATTTGTACCAATGCTTCCCGCCCGTGAGTGGCAGGCTAACGACCCAGGCCTTGCCCTCCCGGTGCATGCGCAAAGCGCCCTTTTCCCAATTTGTGAAAGAGCCGGCCAGGCGGACGTTTTCCGCATCTTCATACCCGGCCAGCTCGAAGCGCACCTCCCGTTTGACCTCGTAAACGGAGTTGAGCGTGTGGTATTGGTTCTTGACCGTCTTGGGGTTGAGGGGGTCGTGCAGCCATTGGCCGTCAACGATAAACTTGTACTCATACCGGCCTGCATCAAGGTCCAGGCAGGTCTCCCAGCCGCCGTCCACTTTTTCCATCCGGAAAGCGGATTCGTCCCAAGCGTTGAAGTTGCCGCTGAGCACGACGCTTTCCGCATCTTCATGGCCGCCCAGAAAGAAACAGTCGTCTGCTTCAGGGTGGGGGCGGGCTGTATACATTTCCAGGTTGTAGGTTTCTTTCCAGAAAAAATTGCGTTCCGCCAAAGTGGATTTCCCGGCTACCTGGCCAGAAGGCTCAGCCCAGTATTTACCATTGACGACAAACTTGAATTCCCAGCGGAATTCGTCGTCGAAATCTTCAATCTTCTTACGCAACTGAAAACGCCCCTCCCCCACCTTTTCCATGTGCCAGCCTTCGGCAGACCAGTTGTTGAAATCACCAGCTACAGCTATAGAGCGAATCTCAATGTCTTCAAAATCGGTCCGCCATAGCGATCCTGGCTGCGTAGCTTCTTCAAAATATTCAATATCAAATTCAAAGACGACTTCATCACCCTCGAAAAAATAGGCATGATAGGGGCCCTCCTGAGCCATCAAGCTCCCCGCAAGCGTCAGCATGCTAGTTGTCAGGAATACAATCATTCGTTTCATGGTCTCTTTTTTAGGGGCGGTACCATTCAAAAAAATACAATTTTTGCTTCTTAGGAATGAGAAATAAATAACTCATCATTTTTGACGGGCGCTTTTGCCCCAATACTTCGTTAGAAAGCCTCGCCGTCCGTACGGACGCCTACGTTTTCTGCCTCGTCTTGGAACAAAATCTCCTCGGTCAAAAGCGCGATTTATTTATTCCTCATTCCTTATAGTTGATCAGGGTGCGCCGGACGCACAAAAATTCATACCCGATCAACCCGTCTAGCCGGGTCAGATACGTGCGGTTGAAGCGCCTCATGTTGGTCAGTAAGGTGCGCATGCCAGAGCACCGTTGCTTACCAGACCGGAACCGGTACAGTTTTCCGGCAAGCACTTCAACGGGCTTACTGCCCTCCATGCCGTTTAAACGGGTACGCCGGCTGATTTTGAAATGGTCAAGTACCCGGCGGTCCACGCTCTTGTCCAGCAAATTCAATTCTGCGCCGGAGTCTAGCCCGAACCGAAGGGCATGGCCTTCTACCTCGCCTTGGATGACCAGGAAGTGTTGCTGCAGGCGGACCTCCAGGCTATCTACCGGCTGCTCGTAGAAGGCGAGGGTGTCCAGGCGATTGCCTTTTGCATCAAGTGCAGTGAGCGTCAGTTGCTTCAGCTGAAAATCGATTAGGATTTCGTAATCCCGCAGGGCATTATAGCCAATGAGGCCAAGCAGGTCGATATTCTTTTTAGTCTCAATGTGATTGAGGTCGATCAGGTCGGCTTCCAGGCGGTTGTAAGCCAGGCTATCCCATGCAAAGTCCCGCACCGAAGCCGTACGTATTTCTTCCAGGCTCCCTGTCATGCCTACGCCCATTAAGCCCTCTTGTACTTGCCCACCCCTGAAGTGCCGGGCATTGAGGATCAGCTTGCTTGAACCTGTATCGAGAATGAAGTTGCCGGTCCGGCCCCTTACAGTAGCTTTGACCAGGATGAGGTGGCCGGCTAATTTGAAGGGGACCCTTATCGTCTGGCTGGATAAAAGCGCTGCATCGGGGAATGCAGGCGGCTTAACAGATATGCTGCCCAAAATATCTCCGTAGGGTGGGGTATATCCATGTGCCCATAGCGGCAATAGCATTAAAGCCAAAGCCAGGCTTTGCAGTCGGGAATTCATAAACGTTTGTTTCGGGTGATTTCAGCTGACCTAATGTTAATGCCTGAGCCGGGAAGGGGCAAATGCTTTCTATGAGGAGAAGCGTTTTGACGACGAGCGGCAGGGAAGAGAGATTTGAGCAAAAAAAAACTGCCCGACTAAGCGGGCAGCACCATACTACTGCATACTGAAAGCACAACTTTAATTCCTAAGTGCTTTTCTTGATAATTTTTTATGAAATACGCAGACACAGCTACGCTGATCGTTAACAACAAAACGCCTGAGCTGTAAAGCCCGGAAAACTGAAACACCGTGCCGGCTAGTAATGCCCCGAGGCTGATGAGCAAGGTAATGGCGTCAGAAGCTTTGATCATGGCCTATCGTTTTTAATTGCATACGAATCGGCATTGGTTGTTTCAATACCTTAATTGGTAGTTTTGCTATTAGACAAGCTAGTTTTAATTCGGTTCGCGTAAGAAGCAAGAATTTTTTCGAATCTTCTGAAAAAGCGGGAAATACTATAGCTTGGCTCCTCCCAAGTAAAAAGCCAGAGATGATCCAATGATGTGCCATTAGAAAGGTGTTCGAGGATTTGCCGGGCATCGCGTTGGCGGGGCAGAATGCAGCAATCTGTGTTGTCACAGAAGGGCTACGCACTAGGCCGCAGGGGTTAGTGCAAGGCAGGGAAAGCGGTTTCGGAGCAGGCCGGCAAGGCTGTCGGCAGTGATGATGCTGCCCAAAAGCACAGGTGCCCCCGGCGGTTCAGCCCTATCGACTTTAGAAGTAAAACTATTTTATGCTGCAAAGATTTTTCATATATTGCATAAATTGGTCCTCCATCTGCGGTTGGGGGCATATCTCAATCGTTATAAATAATTAATGCTGCAAGTTAACGTCAATCTAGATATTAATGATAAGCTGTTCATCAAAAATCCTCAGGAGACAGCTTTGGGGCGCCGGATCATAGAGCACGCCGTGCTGCTTTTTGATGAGGTAGGGTTTGAGCATTTTACGTTCCGAAAACTGGCGGAGCGTATCCACTCGACGGAGGCTTCTGTTTACCGGTATTTTGAGAATAAGCACTATCTGTTCACCTATCTGGTCAACTGGTACTGGGAATGGATGCGCTTCCGCGTTACGTTTTTTACGATGAACATATCGGAGCCTGACGAGAAACTGAAGTCAGCCCTGCGGGCCGTGGTAGACACCTCGAAGCGTAGTACGAGCGTGGACTTCATTGACACGGAGGTGCTGCACCGCATCGTAGTGACAGAAGGGCCCAAGGCCTACCATAAAAAGAATGTGGACGAAGAAAACAAATACGGCTTCTTCTTAGCCTACAAAATGCTTTGCGGGAAAATTGCCGAAATCATTACTGAAATCAGGTCCGATTACGCTTACCCAAGGGCACTGAGCAGCATGCTGCTCGAATCTGCCAATAACAATATTTACTTTTCGGAACATCTTCCACGGCTGACGGATATAAAATTTGGTGCTAACTACCTGGAGCGGGTGCTGGAAATGCTTTACGATTTTGCTTTCAGTTGTATCCGGTCGGAATTTCCTGCCCCACCATCTGACAGTAGCCAAAAGTGACTGCGGGCTTCTGCTGCTCCCTGGTAGGCAATAGGGCTTTGGCGAAGCTTACCCCCTTCTGCTACTTGGCTGGGCCAGCCTCAAGCCCACGGCCAGCACAGATGCTGAGACGATGCCCATCGAAATGTAAAGCGTCGTTTGCAGTAAGCCACCGGCTGCTTGCCTTTGGAATATCCCGTACAGCGCCCACAGGATGACTAACATATAGGGGATGTCTTTTAGTTTGAACCCAAAGAACAGGCCTGCACCCGCTGCTGTAATGGCCATGATGGCAGCCCAGGCCGTTTCTGATAAGGGGCCGCCCATCCAACCCAAGTGCACGAGCACCGCAGTAGCATTAGCAATAGTGGCTACTGTTATCCAGCCTAGATACAATTGGAACGGTAAAATTGCCAGCCAGTGTTTTGCCCAGCTAAAGGGCAGCAACCGCTGGTATATAGCCAGGAGGCTGAAGAGCAACAGCAGCATAATGCCCAGAGCCACTACCGGTAGTTGGTAATGCCAAGCTAAAATCCAGCTTGCATTGGCCAGGCACGAAATAAGGAACCAGGAGCCTATAGCCTGCAAAACCGGCTGCGCAGCGCGGAAAAACTGATAGACAACAAATCCCAGCAAGGCAAGGTAAATCAGCCCCCAAATGCTGAAGGTAAACCCCGCTGGCACAAACCGGTTTGGGTAAAGCGCTGAAAGCTCTCCGGTGGTCATGCCATTAATAGGCAAGGCATTGGCGAGTACATTGAGGGTGATGAGGAGCAGGAAGCCAACTACATTTAGTACCCTGAGGTTGCGGATATTCATAATGATTCAGTTTCAATAGGGGCAAACAAAATATCATGATGGATACGGTTTGTGCATGCTGTTGTTCAAAAAGAACGGGATAAGCCCGAAGATAGCTTTACTTTCATTTTTTTCTGAAAAAACAAAAACAAAACCCTTCGGTTGCGCTGGGTTTCGCAGCGTATATTTTTTTGATTAAAATCGAACAGGATTCGGACCTCGTTGTTGATAGTAAAACTTTCAAAAAACAACAATTGTCCAAATTCTATGAAAGATTCACCAAATGCTGATTACAGCGTAATGGGCAATGCCTCTAGCCCTCAGTCACAAAGCAGCTCGGATCACTCCAAGCACCTTTCCAATAAAATAGCCGTCGCATACGGCGATGGGATCGGGCCAGAAATCATGAAGGCGACTTTATCGATTCTGGAAGCAGCCGGAGCCGGACTGGAATACGAAGAGGTAAAAATTGGCAAAGAGATGTACCTCAACGGGCATCAATCTGGAATTGCTCCCGAAGCCTGGGACATTTTGCGCCGTAATGGTGTATTCCTGAAGGGGCCGATTACCACGCCACAAGGAGGAGGTTACAAAAGCCTTAATGTAACCATCCGTAAGACGCTCGGCCTGTATGCTAATGTACGCCCCTGCCGGGCCTTTACACCTTATGTAGACAGTAATTTTCCGGATATGGACCTGGTGGTAGTCCGGGAAAACGAAGAGGATCTCTATGCGGGCATTGAGCATCAGCAGACCGCTGAAGTCGTTCAGTGCCTGAAGCTGGTTTCACGGCCTGGTTGCGAGCGCGTCATCCGCTACGCCTTCGAATACGCCCGGGCGAACGACCGCAAGAAGGTAACCTGCATGAGTAAAGACAACATCATGAAACACACGGACGGCTTGTTCCACCAGGTGTTTGATGAAGTTGCAAAGGAATATCCGGATATCGAGCAGGAGCATCACATTATCGATATTGGCTCTGCACTGTTGGCTGACCGGCCTGAGCAGTTCGATATTATCGTAACGCTTAACTTGTATGGAGATATCGTGTCTGACATTACGGCTCAGGTAGCTGGTTCTGTGGGCTTGGGCGGTTCTGCAAATATCGGGGACCCCATCTCGATGTTCGAGGCTATTCACGGCTCAGCCCCAGATATTGCCGGCAAAGGTATTGCTAACCCATCTGGCTTGATTCACGCTGCTTGTATGATGCTCACCCACATGGGTAAAAATGATATCGCCGTCCGCATTCAGAATGCGTTGTTGCGCACCCTGGAAGACGGCATACACACGGGAGACTTGTACAGTGAAGCTTATACCATCCAAAAAGTCGGTACACAGGGCTTCGCGGATGCAGTGATTGAGCGCCTCGGCGAAGTGCCGCAGCACCTTAAAGCCGTAGAAGGAGGAGGCGATAAAAAACCGATTGAGGTGAAGGTTAAGCCTTTCGTCCCTGCCAAAAAGAAGTTAGTCGGTGTGGATGTATTCATCGATTGGGCGGTTGACGGCAGGGACCCCGACGTTCTGGGCCGGGAGTTAGAGCGTATTGCCAAAGATGACTTCCGCCTCAAGATGATCACGAACCGGGGGGTGAAGGTTTACCCTAATGGCTTTCCCGAAACGTTTTGCACGGACCACTGGCGCTGCCGCTTTGTGGCTTCAGCACAAGGGGGGCAGGGTACAGACGGCAAGCCACAGCTCGCGCCGGTAATCTATGAGCAGGTAACTGGCTTATTGCAGCGGTTAACAGCGGAAGGCTTGAACTTCATTAAAATAGAAAACCTCTACGAGATAAACGGTCAGCGGTCGTATTCGCTTGGCCAAGGAGAATAAGGAAGACACAGATTTGTTTCTGGTCGCAAAAGCGGGAGCCGGGGTAGCTAAGTCGCCCTGGCTCCTTTTTTATAGCTCAATTTTCCCCTCGTAGACAAGTTGTGCAGGCCCGCAAAGCCAAATATCCTTAAACTGGCCTTTCTCGTAAGTCAGCCGGACTTGCAGCAGGCCGCCCCGGGTTTCGATAGTAAAGGTGTGCGGGCCTTCCGGCAAACCCGTTTCCAAAGCATGCGCAATTGCAGCGGCTGTAACGCCGGTGCCACAGGAGAGCGTTTCGCTTTCCACCCCCCTCTCATAAGTCCGTACATCAATCCGCCCGCCATTCTGTTCAACAAAGTTGACGTTTGTTCCGGCTGCCCGGAACCTCCGGTTATACCGGACAGCGCGCCCCTCCGCTTCCACATCGAGTTTGGAAAGGCCGCTCACATACCTTATGTAATGCGGGGAACCTGTATCTATAAAATAGTAGTCCGCTCCCCGCTCCGTGTCTTCCACCTCCTGCATTTGCAGTTCTACCCAACCGCTTTCAGGGTCAATCCGGGCTTGGTGGGGCCCGTCCGGTGCGTAAAAAAGGTATGCTTTACGGTGAATGCCCAGGTGTTGAGCAAACCGGACTGCACAGCGCCCCCCGTTGCCACACATGGAGCCGGGATAGCCGTCTGAATTGAAGTAATCCATTTCAAAGTCGTAGCCATCCCGCTGATTCAACAAAATGAGGCCGTCTGCGCCAATACCAAACCGCCGGTTGCATAACTGAGCGATAGCGGGCACATCCGTTCCCGAAAGATGAACGGTTGAACGTTGGTCGATCATAACGAAGTCGTTCCCCGTGCCCTGATATTTGAAGAAGGGGATCGCATTCATTCTGGTTCTGTATTTTCATCGAGGCGGGTGGTATCGGATGCCGTTTGCTCTTTGGCCGGAGCTTGTCCCTCCATGCCAAAGGGGACATCAAGTGTATAATGCCGGTAGGCAGCGAATGCGGATAGCAGCACGATGACGGCTGCGCCAATCATCGAAATACGCCATCCCCAAATATTTCCTATGTAATCGCCATCGAACGGGTCCTTTTTTTCTTCGCGGTTTGCCATATTTATATTACCCTCATTTTTAGTAAAGATAAAAAATTCGGGAGGCTCGGGCGAAACTTCAAGCCAAGTAGAGTGCACTTAGGAAGTAGCAGCAATAGGGCTTACTTCGGACTATTTGTAAAATCTTCATTGCTTTCTGGCTTAAAAGTCAAGAAGTTATACTACATTATGCATGAAAATTTCGCACGATTCTATCAAAATCGTTCTTAAAATTTAAAAGGTGCAGAAAAAATGCCTATATTTACGGTCTGTATGCGGTTGCATTTAATTGCTGCAAGAGCAGCCAAACTAAGCAGCTCATTAACAAGGCTTACGGAATTTTCCGGACGATAAGCCTGCACAAGACGACCTAAAAGACTAATCCAGGGGCAACACGCCCCCGGCTTATAAATTTGATGACCTTTTTTTAACCTAATTTTTTTCAAACAAATCGTGATCTTATGGAAAAAACG
>CAZNSK010000033.1:19702-45792 GCA_964575505.1 uncultured Phaeodactylibacter sp. | reverse complement strand
AGAATCATGGCGATTTGATCGCCAAATTAAAAAACGGTTGACGCCTATGCGGTAAAACCGGGACGTCATGGAATAATACTTATTTGACCCGCCAAACGCGCATTTTTCCATTTAGTCATAACCACAACTCTTTGGTTATCAACTCTCGTTTGCTCCAAACATACACTTAGCCTCGATAGCTATCGGGGCAGTAAGCGCTCAAGCGTGAAAAGATTGTTAATTATTTCGGTCTAGCCGCACAAGTGCGAATAAGCGCTTAGGCGTGCATATTGCGCAGCCCTTCCGGGTCTACAATCTTGATGGCCCCGTCGATGACTTCAATGTAGCCGTCTTCTTTAAATTCGGTGAGCATTCGGATGACACTTTCCTTAGCAGTCCCCACGATTCTTGCCAAGTCATCTCTCAGAATTGTGATATTGCCTTCGCCTTGCTTCTTGTGCAGCAGTAGTATGGCATCTGCCACCCGTCGCCGCACTGAGTTGTAGGCCAGGTTTAGCAGCTGCTCTTCTTTTTCGGTCACGTTACTGGCCAGCATTTTGATCAATTGGGAGGCCACATCCCGGTTAGCATTTAGCAGCTTGGAAAAATCTTCCTTTGGGATCAGGCTGATTTCCGTTTCTTCCATAGCAGCTGCCGATTCGGTATACTTTTCTTCCTTGATCAGGTCCAGATAGCCGAAAAAATCGCCCGACTTGGCAATTTCGATGATGTACTCTTTTCCGTCGTCGTTGGTCTTGAACACTTTGGCTTTGCCCGACTTCACAAAGTAGAGGTAGCGTGGGTAGTCCCCTTCTTCAAAAATGAGGTCGCGGCGCTTGTAGTGCTTCGTCTTCCGCTCGTCCGACAATTTGCGCAGTTCTTCGTAGCCTTTGGCCTCATTGATAAAGGCAGAAAGGCCGCGCTCGGTCTTGTCAAATTGCTTTTTGAGCCGTTCGCTCTTTTTGAGCCGGGTTTCAATGACGTCGAGCAGCTCATCTTTGTAAAAAGGCTTAGTGACATAGTCGTCAGCACCCAGGTTCATGCCCCTTCGGAAGTCTGACTTTTCCGTTTTAGCAGTCAGAAAAATAAAAGGCACATTGGCGGTTGCGCTCTTTTTGCTCAAGATATTGAGTACGCCGAAGCCATCAAGGTGCGGCATCATGACATCGCAGAGGATGAGGTGCGGCGGGTCGGTCAGGGCTTTTTCGACACCTACTTTGCCATCTTCTGCAGATTGGACCTGATAGCCCGAAAGCTCCAGGATTTCTTCCAGGTTTTCGCGTACTTCCTCATTGTCTTCGATGACTAGGATTTTTTTCATCCGATAGGTTTTTTCTGAATGATCTGGGTTCAAATATAAGCTAAGTCGGCCTTTTCTAAAAAGCCTTGCGCTTAGGAATAAGCCACGGTATGCAGTTGCATTGGGATTTCAACCCGGAACGTAGAACCCTTGTCCAGCTTGCTCTCAAAGTTGATCTCACCGTTGAGCAGCTCCACGTACCCTTTCACAATGTTCAGCCCCAGCCCGGTACCTTGAATGTTCTCTACGTTGTGGGCGCGGAAGAAGCGGGTAAATAAGTGTTGCTGCTCGGGCTCTGGGATACCAATACCGTAATCCTGTATTTCGATAAGGAGCTTGTCGCCTCTGGCCTTAAGCCGGCAGTCAATAGGGCTGCCGGTACCGCTGTATTTGATGGCATTGGACAGTAGGTTGTAGAAAATATTTTGCAAGATACGGCGGTCAGTGTGCAAAGCTGGCACTTGCTCCAGCCCTTTGATCCGGAGTTCCTGCCCTTTTTTGAGCATGCCCTGCACGCCTTCTGCCACTTCGGTCCAAACGGCCGGTATTTCAAAATCAGAGGTGTTCAGGCTGAGTTTGCCCTCTTCCAGGCGGCTGAGAGAAAGGAAGTCATTAAGGATGCTGGTCAGGTTGGCCACCGCCGTTTTGATACGGCCGGTATGCCTGAGGCGTTTGGATTGCTGCTCCGCCTGTTGGTAAGCCTCGATGAGGTCGGCCGAAGAAAGAATGGTGCTTAGCGGGGTCCGGAATTCATGAGAAGCCATGGACACAAAGCGCGACTTCAGCTCATTGAGCTCTTTTTCTTTTTCCAGAGCCGTGGTAAGCTGTTTTTCCTTTTGCTTCAGGGCAGCTTCGACCGCCTCCCGCTCCCCGATTTCGTGCTTAAGCTGTTTGTTGATGCCCAATAGCTGATTGACGACTTCGGCGAGCTCTTCGGTGCGTACCGCCACTCGGTTCTCCAGTTCTTGGTTGAGTTTGAGGATGCGGTCTTCCGCCTCTCGCTGAGCGGTAATGTCCACCCCTGAGCTCATCGTCCCGATCACTTCGCCGGTATCGTCTTTGAGCAAGGTATTGTGCCAGGCAATCAGGTGTTGCTCGCCAGACAAGGATTGTACGTAGTTTTCGTAGTACTCAATGCTGCGCCCGTCGAGCAGCGCCCGGAACACCACTTTTACTTCGCTGCGGTAAGCATCAGGTATAAAGTGGTCAATCCAGTCTTTGCCAATGGCTTCGGATTCATTGACCCCGAGCAGCTCCCGGCCTTTTTCGTTCAACAGCTTAATCTGCCCTTCGTGGTCGAGCACGACGATAATGGTATTGGCAATATTGAGGTAGCGCTGGGCCCGTTGCTTTTCCAGGTTCAGGGCCTGCTCAGCTGCCTTTTGCTGGCTCAGGTCGTGCACAATGCCCGTAAACACCCGCCTGCCTTCCAATTTGACTTCACTGATGCTGAGGCGGATAGGAAACAGGGAGCCATCTTTCCGTTTGGCTTTAACTTCCCGGCCAATACCGATGATTTTGGCCTGGCCCGTCTGCATGTAATTTTGTATGTAATGGTCATGCTGCCGGGCATGGTAAGCGGGCATCAGCATATTGATGCTTTGCCCCAGCATCTCGCCTGAAGAATAGCCAAAGAGTTGAGCTGCGGCGTTGTTGACCATTTCCATCGTGCCCTGCTCATTAATGGTAATAATGCCATCTGTAGCCGTTTGTATGATGGCTTCCAGTTGCAAAGCAGCTTCAGCAGATTTTGGAGATTTGAATAACTTGCTCAAAACTTAAAGGTCAAATTGGTCGTAAAGCCTACCTTTCAGCCGTGTGCGGATGGCTTGCCCACTGCAAAAGGTTTTGGCAAAGGCATAACGTCTTCACTTCTAATGCGAATAGAATTAATCAGCCTGCAATTTAGCGGCAAGTTGGGCAAGCCAGGATGACAAATGTCACCCCGAATCTTTGAGAATTGTCATGGCTGCTGCGCTGTAGTGCGTTTATACTACTGCTTACAGGGCAGGGCTACCCGGAATGCGTTAAGCCTGCTGCTGGTTTCGCAGCGGCTTCCCTGGCCGTCAACCGCCATACGAGATATGAGAAAAATACTTCTTCCTACCGACTTTTCTGACAACGCAGAACAGGCTTTGAGCTACGCAGTTGCACTGGCCAACCGGATCGGGTCTGTCCAACTGACTTTGCTGCATACTTATGAGGTGCATAGCAATGCCGGGATGTTCGTCTCGGTCACTTCATTCATGCAAAAGGATGCAGCCGATCAGATGCTAGGGCTCATACAAAAAGCAGCGCCCGCCCTGGAAAATGACGTTACCCTGAACAGCCAGATTTTACAGGGGGACACCGTCCGCCTCATCACGGATTTTGCTCAGCATAACCAGTACGACTTGATCCTGATGGGCACGCAGGGGGCTTCCGGCCTCCGGGAAATCTTTTTGGGCAGCACGACCAATGCCGTTATGCAAAAGGCAGCGCTGCCGGTGTTGGCAGTGCCCTCCGGTTATGTCTTCAGGGAGGTGGATAAAATCGTTTTCGCGGTGGACGAAGCGGGGGTCACCCAGCCTAGTATCACCCGGCCCTTGGTTGATTTGGCCAAGTCACTTGCTGTGCCGGTCTGTGTGTTCCATCAGGCCGAGCCTTTTGCAAAGGATGGGATTGACCCTTCCGTCGATATTTTTCTGGAAGGCGTTGAGCACTCTTTCCACTATGAGCTTGAGGAGGATCGTATCGTCGACAGCATCAACCGCTTTGTGGCGGATACCGGAGCGCAGATGCTGTGCATGCTGCGCCGCCGCCGGGGTTTTCTGGAAGAGGTGTTTCACGTCAGTGTAACGAGCCGGGAAGTCTTTAACGCGCCGGTGCCTTTGCTCATTCTGCAGGAAGACTGAGTGCATGTTTGGAGCAACCTTTACGTTGCAAATCAGCGCTTTATGAACCCCCGCAATACTGAGGGGCAGGCTATGGCGTCCGGTTTTCACGGTCATTTAACCCGCTAAACTCCCTTCAAAACCGTTAGCCAGAACCATAAATCCCTGATTTTCACTAGTAAAACACCTCCAAACATGCATTGACCGTTTCTTCACTGGGGCGGCCCAGATGAGCCAGGCTGCTATTAACGGTCAATGGGTTCGGTCAAACTCTTCGGCAATTTGCAAAACCAGGTGGATGTCCCGGAAAAACTCCCGGATGAGCTCAAAACTCAGGTTGGACCGGAACACGTAAGGCTCCAGCAAGTCCTTTTGCTCGGTCACAGCGACGTAAATATCACGGTTGATGAAAGACATGTATATCTCTTTGCCCGTGGCCTCCCGGTAATTGACAATAGCCTCCTGCATGGGCTCAGAGAGGATCCCTATCACGTGGGTATCTGGTGTAGCGTAGGTGAGAAACGCCTCCCGGAAAGCCTCGTTGGTAATTTCGTCGCTTACCTCCTTTCCTTTTATCCAGGCAAACTCCCGAATAGCCCGGAAGTTGCTCGTCCGGTGGCGCCTCGGCCAGACTACAATGCGGCCCTTTGCCGCTTCCGGGAAAACAGCATGCATGAAAATGCCTTTGAAAACCTCCTGCAGCCCGGGCCGCACCGGTGAAGTGGCAGATACGAAAAGCTCGCAGAGCTCGAACGTCAGGTTGCCTACCTTGCCCGTAATGTAATCTTCCCCGTGATAACTTTCGGCCGGCGTGACAAAAATCTGGCTGGCAAGAAAACGCTTTTTATCTATGTATTTCTTGGGGTGGTATTTCAAAGGGTAGTTGACATCGTAGTTCATGCCATCATCGATGAAATCTAAAATGAGGTTGATGATGTTAGGCTTAAACGTATTGCGGAAGCGTTGTATGCGATAGGCGATGTAGAAGAGGTAGAGCAGGATAGGAAAGGTCAGGGCTAGTGTCAGGGCGAGTTCGCCCAGGTAGATTTCCAAAACCACAATCCCCGCCAAAATAATGGAAGAAAACAAAAACAGGCGCAGCAGCCGGATACGCTGCCTTTCCATCCGCATTAGCTCCGGGTGAATCGTATGGTTGTAAAACTTCCGGAAATCCTCAATCCGTTTCATAGCAGCTAAAATAGGGTTTAATTTTGGATTGAATCTCCCCGCCAGCCAACCGGAAGCGGCTTTTGCCGCCTCTTTGAGTTGAACAATTGTCTAAAAAGCCGTAATTTTGCAAACTTATGAAAAGACTACTTTTTCTAGCTTTGATGAGCCTCAGCCTGGCTGCCTGCAAAAGCGAGTTCGAGAAGATACGCACAAGCGGGGATGTCGACCGGATTTACGACAAGGCTCTGGCCTACTACGAGGCTGAGGAGTACGACAAAGCGCAAGCACTCTTTGAGCTGATCATCAGCAGTTATCGGGGTAAGCGGGAGGCCGAGGAAATCTATTTCAAGTACGCCTATACCTATTACCACCTGGAGCAGTACATCCTGGCAGCGTATTATTTTAAGAACTTTTCTAATACCTACGGGACGAGCGACCTTCGTGAAGAAGCCGATTTCATGTCAGCTTATGCCAACTATCAGCTTTCTCCGACGTTTCGTCTGGACCAGCAATATACCTATGAAGCCATCGAGGGGTTTCAGTTGTTTGTTAATACCTACCCCAACAGCGAGCGGGTGGAGCAATGCAATAACCTGATTGATGCCATGCGGGCGAAGCTGGAGCTGAAAGCCTTCAAAGGGGCAGAGTTGTATTTCGATCTGCAGGATTATCAGGCCGCAATACAGTCTTATGAAAATGTGCTAAAAGACTTCCCGGATACCAACAACCGGGTTGAAATCGAATATATGACTATACGGTCAGCTTATCTGCTGGCTAAAAACAGCTTTGTAGAGAAGCAAAAAGAGCGTTATACCGAAACGGTAAAGCGCGCTTCTGAGTTTCTGGCCCGGTACAGCGAGAGCCGTTACCGGGATGAGGTTCAGAACATGTATGAACAATCAACCGATCAATTAAAAGAACTAGAGAATGTCGGATATCAAAACGAAAGTGCAGGGGCTAGATCCTAATGTAAGAGCCCGGGATGTACACGGGCTGTCCCGCAATACGGGCAACGTCTACGAAGCCCTCGCCATTATTACTAAGCGGTCCAAGCAGCTGGCTGTGGAGCTGAAGCACGAGTTGCATCAGAAGCTGGAAGAGTTTGCCGTTTCCTCCGATGCGATCGAAGAAGTAAGCGAAAATAAGGAGCAGATAGAAATTTCCAAGTTTTACGAGCGCCTGCCCAACCCCGTCATTATTGCTTCAGAAGAGTATATCAGCGGCGAGCTATACAGCCGGTACAACAAAAAGCAAGAAGACGACCTTTAGACAGACTGGCCGCCTGGTAGAAAGGCACAGGCAAATGGGAAGCCCCCTGCTTCCTGTGCCCCAAGTTTGCTAAGCGCCGGCCAGACTCGGCTCAATTTACAACTTGTCTATGTCTCCGCTTCAGCACAAGAAAATCCTGCTCGGCATTACAGGAAGCATAGCCGCTTACAAGTCAGCGTTGCTGGCCCGGCTGTTCATCAAGGCTGGCGCTGAAGTACAGGTCTTAATGACAGAAGCGGCAACTGCTTTCATCACCCCGCTTACGCTTTCCACCCTTTCCCGACACCCTGTCCACACTGATGTTGCAGCTGGTGATAGCTGGAACAACCACGTAGAGATGGGGCTTTGGGCCGATGCAATGGTCATAGCCCCGCTTACCGCCACCACCCTGGCTAAATTAGCCAATGGCCTGTGCGATAATATCATTACGGCTACCTACCTGTCTGCCCGTTGCCCGGTATTTTTTGCCCCCGCTATGGACCTCGATATGTGGAGGCACCCTGCTACCCAGGCTAATGTTGAGCGTTTACAAGCCTTTGGCAACCTCCTTATCCCTGTGGGGAAAGGCGAACTGGCAAGCGGGCTGACCGGGGAAGGCAGAATGGCGGAGCCGGAAGCTATTGCCCGGCAGTTGGAGCGGCATTTCCAAACCGCTCAGAGCCTGTCCGGCAAACGGGTGCTGATAACTGCCGGCCCTACCTACGAGGCGATTGACCCAGTCCGCTTTATCGGCAACTGTTCCAGCGGCAAAATGGGGGTCGCCATCGCTGATGAGCTGGCTAAGCGGGGCGCTGAGGTGCACCTGGTACTTGGCCCCTCCGCCCACACGCCTGTTTCGCCGCAGGTCCGGGTGACCAATGTGCAGAGCGCTCGGCAGATGCATCAGGCTGCCACCCAGGCGTTTGAACATTGCGATGCTGCGGTTTTGGCGGCTGCTGTGGCAGACTACCGCCCCGTTGAAGCTGCCCGGCAAAAAATCAAGAAAGAAGGAGATACTATGGGCCTCCAACTGGTTAAAAACCCGGATATTGCCGCTACGCTCGGGCAGCACAAACAACCCCATCAGGTTTTGATCGGTTTTGCACTGGAATCGGAAAACGGGCTGGCCAACGCTGAAGCCAAGCTCGCCCGGAAAAACCTGGACCTCATTGTGCTGAATTCCCTGGAAGATGAAGGAGCAGGCTTCCACCACGATACGAACAAGGTTACCTTCATTGAAAAGGGCAATAAGAAGCAGGAATTTGAGTTAAAACCCAAAGCAGCTGTTGCCGCCGATATTACTGATGCCTTGCAGCGGTTGCTCGACTCCATTTAAAATGCTGACCCAATACGATATGAAACAGCTGATTTTCGCAGGATTGTTAATTTTTGTGGCGCATGCGGTGCCCGCACAGGAGCTTCAGGTGAGTGTACGCATCAACACCCAGAAGCTACAGCAGGCAGACCCTAAGATATTCGAAACCCTCTCCGCGGCCATCGAGGAGTTCATGAACAATCAAAAATGGACTGACGATATCTTCGAACCGGAAGAGCGCATCGAAGCCAATATCCTGATAACCATTCAGGAAGAACTTTCTCAGGTCACTTTTAAAGCGGATATTGCGGTGCAGGCCTCCCGGCCGGTGTTCAACAGCGACTACGCGACGCCACTGCTTAATTACATCGACAAAGGGGTTGTGTTTTCCTACGAGCCCTACCAGCCTTTGCAGTTCAGTAAGAACCGGTTCAACGATAACCTGTCTTCTGCGCTTGCCTTCTATGCGTACATCATACTTGGCCTGGATTACGACAGCTTCGCCGCTTACGGAGGGGAGCCGCACTTTCAGGCTGCCCAGGAGATAGTCAATACCATACCCGATGGCGCAGCGGCAGCCAGCCCCGGATGGCGGGCCATCGATGGGTCGCCCAGCCGCTTTTTCTTTATCGAAAACATACTGTCGCCGCGCGTGCGCCCCTTCCGGCAAGCTTGGTACGAATACCACCGGCAGGGGTTGGATGTGGCTACCAATGACGTAGGCACCACCCGGGCGATCATCGCAGCCGCTATGGAGCAATTCCGGGATGTGGACCAGGCGTATCCGAACTCAATGATCATACAAACCTTTTCGGATACCAAGGCGGATGAAGTAATGGAGCTATTCAAACGGGGTACGCCGCAGGAGAAGAACAAGGTATTTCAGGTGATGACAAAAATTGATGCATCCAATACCTCTAAATTCCGGGTGCTCAAGTAACGCTCCGGTCAGATTTTAGCCTAAGCTTTTTTTGATGAAGTATACATTGGTGTTTTTGATCGCTTTATTTGGTGCTGCTGCTACTGCTGTGCAGGCTCAGCAAGACCAGGTACCTGCGCAGATTTCCTGGGGCCCCGATTTATCGGAGCCGGCAGGGTCCAGAATTACTAAGGTCATTGATGTCGCATCCGATGCTTACTACGTGCTGCGGCAAAAGGAAGCGGGGGCTTTCTCCTACCCAAAGGTATTTGTGGAACAATATGATAACGACCAGCGCCTCCGGCGGTCGGTGGAGCTCAGCCTGAAGTATAAAGGCAAGCGCCGGGCTTTTGAAGATGTTGTGAAGATCGGAGGGGTATTCTACTTTTTCACGAGCTTCAATAACGAGGCTCAGCGAAAAAACTACCTGTTCTACCAGCCACTTAACAGCCGGCTTCAACCCGCTCGCAAACTGGTCAAGATAGCGGATATCCCGGCTGCCAATAAAGCCCGCGCCGGCGCTTTCAACCTGCTTATATCTGAAGATAGCTCTAAGGTGCTGCTCTACAGCCAACTGGATAACAAAAAGCGGGAGCCGGAGCGCTTTGCATTGCGCGTTTTTGATGATCAGCTGAACCCGCTCTGGCAGCGCAATATCACCCTGCCCTACAGCGAGCAGCAGTTCTCCGTGGAGGACTACCGCGTAGACGAAGCGGGCAACGTCTATTTGCTCTGCCTGCAGTATATGGATGGGCAGCGTTCTATCCGCCGGGGCAACGCTAATTACCAATACGTCATTCTGGCCTACACCGGCGAAGGGGAGCGCAAAAAGGAGTACCGCATCGCTATTGATGGCAAGTTTATATCAGATATGAACTTCCGTATCGGTGATGACGGATCGTTGACCTGCGCCGGATTCTATTCCGAAAAAGGCACCTCCAGCGTAAAGGGTACCTGTTTTTTCAAAGTAGACCCCGAGACGGAAAAAGCCTTTAACGTCAGTTTGCAGGAGTTCGATTTCGAATTCCGTACAGCCTTTATGCAGCAAGGAGAGCAGCGGCGGGCTGAGCGGGCTGAGCAAAGCGGCGATTTAGCCCGGCAGGCGGAGTTGTCCCGCTTCGCCATCAATGACCTCATCCTGCGTAGCGACGGCGGGGCGGTAATCGTAGCGGAACAATTCTACATTTTTGAGCGCACCTACCGCAATTACTGGGACGGAATTTTGCGTTCCGACTTTTTCTACAATTACAACGACATCATCGTCGTCAACATTCGGCCGGACGGCTCTATGGAGTGGTCAGTTCGGATCCCCAAACGGCAAGAGACGGTGAACGACGGGGGCTACTATTCTTCCTATGCCATGGCAATCGTCCGGGACCGTATCTACTTTATCTTCAACGACAACAGCCGCAATTTTGGAGATGACAGCAGCAACCGGCTCTACAATTTCAATGGCCGGAACTCTATCATTACCTTGGCGGAGGTCCGTAAGAACGGCGAGCTGGAGATGTACCCACTTTACAGCAACCGGAATGCCGGCATTATTACCCGGCCCAAAATTTGCAAGCAAACCGGTAGCCGCAAAATGATGATTTACGGAGAGCAGGGCCGCACTTACCGATTTGGCCTGTTGCAGTTCCCCTAACGAATTGCCTGATGGTTTCAAGGTTCAGCAGCAACTAGAGTCGCTGCCCCTGTTAATCTATCAGGTGATTCGGCCTGGCCGCAGCGGTTGCGGTTCTTGCAGGCATTGTGGGGTAGTGGCAAATGCAGGTAGGGGGCTCCGGTTAGGCTTGCCGCCTGATTTTTCCAATTCCTGTCGCAAAAAGTGTATTTTTCAGTCGAAGCGGGGGCTGCGATAGCCCTACTGCCAAATCCACTGCACCAAATGATCACAGAGAGAATAGCTATATTCGCTTCTGGCACAGGAAGCAATGCGAAAAAAATAATGGAATATTTTTCCGGCCGTTCGAATATTCAAGTGGTGCTGGTCGTTTCAAATAAGCCCACCGCTCCGGTCCTGAAGGTGGCGGGCCGTAAGGGTATTGCTACTCATGTGGTTGACCGGCCTGGGTTTTACGGCTCAGAGGAGCTGCTAGAGGTTTTGGAAGCACACCGCATCACCTTTGTGGTTTTAGCCGGCTTTCTGTGGCTGGTGCCCGCTTACCTGGTTGCAGCATTCCCCAAACGCATGGTCAATATCCATCCCGCCCTGCTGCCCAAGTTCGGAGGAAAGGGGATGTACGGGATGCATGTTCACCGCGCTGTGAAAACTGCCCGCGAAACGGAAACCGGTATCACCATACACCTGGTTGATGAAGCCTACGATGAAGGCAGCATTCTGTTTCAGGCCCGCTGCCCCGTTTTGCCGGAAGACACCCCCGAGGCCATTTCGGAAAAGGTCCGGCGGTTAGAACACGAACATTTCGCCCCGGTTATCAACAAGTATCTAGAAGCATTTAATTCATAATTTCCAAAACAATGATCCGTAATTACTTTCTACTTGCCTTATTCGTCTTCAGCCTGGCCCCTGCCCTGCAGGCCCAGAGTTGGCGGAGCCTTCGCAAAGATGCGGAAAAAGCCTATGAAGAAGGGGACCTGAAAACGGCCGCCGAAAAGTACAGCGAAGCCTACAGCAAGAAGCGCAAGAAAGAGGAACTGGCCTTTAAAGCAGGAGAGATTTACTATACGATTCGGGACTACCGCAATGCTGCTGAAGCATACCGGCCAATCAAGGATCAAAATGACGACTTTCCGCTCGTTGGCCTAAAGTACGCACGTTGCCTCAAACAGGATGGGCAGTACGACCGCGCCATAAAATCTTTCGAGGCTTTTCTGGAAGGCTACACCGGGGATGGAAAAGACATACTCGAAGAGATCATCCGCGTGGAAATTGCCGGCTGCCGCTTTGGTATGGAAGCGCCCGCCCGTGCCAACCGGGAGCTGAATGTGCTCTTGCCGGGAGAGGGGATCAACTCTGAAAAGCAAGACTTTGCCCCCTTCCCGATTTCGGACAACGAGCTTTACTTCTCTTCCAACGAAGGTGACCGTGCCCGCATCTACGTCTCCGCGCGCGAAAACAACAAATGGACAGAAGGGGAGGCTCCCCGCAACTTTCCGGTTATCCAGAAAGGGCATTTCTGCAACAGCTCGATGTCTCCGGATGGCAACCGCATTTACTTTACCGTCTGCAACAACGACGATAATACCTGGAACGACGTCAAAAACCGCTGCGAAATTTTTGTCAGCAAGCGGATAGGCAGCCAATGGTCGCAGCCAGAACGCCTTCCGGACTATATCAATACGCAGGGCGTAACGGCGACGCACCCACACGTCGTGCATCAGCGCGGTAGCGAAGTGCTTTATTTTGCTTCCAACCGCGAGGGGGGCAGAGGCGGTATGGACCTTTGGTACGCTGCCCGGGATCTGGGGCTGGATGACAACGACTTCAGCTTTCCGGTCAACCTCGGCCCGGTAGTCAATACGCTTGGCGATGAGATTACGCCCTTCTACAACCGGGAAGACCAGGCGCTTTACTTTGCCTCAAACGGGCATGTCTCAATGGGGGGCTTCGATATTTTTAAGTCCACCGGTGATGAAGTAAGCTGGTCACAGCCCGACAATATGGGCATTCCGGTCAATTCCAGCGCAGACGATTATTTCTACATCCTCAACCCTTCCCGCAATGGCGGCTTCCTGACCTCTAACCGGGTATATGCAGGTGGCAAGACGACGACGACGCATGAAGATATTTTTGAGTTTTCGGAAGGGGCAAGGCGGGTTATCGTCAAGGGCAATGTCTATGACCGCAGCACCGGCGATCCGATCGGCGCCATTACTGTCCGGCTGTTTGAAGTAGCCCCGGCGAGCGGGCAGGAGTCTGAGCTTCGGAGCCAAAACTTCAGCCAGGGAAATTATTCTTTCGAAATTCTCCCTAACCGGCAATTCCGGGTAGAGGTAAGCGCTTACGGCTATAAGCCCGGCAGCTACACGGTGAATGCCAATGACCCGAACACGTACACCTACGGGCAGCCTATCTTTTTGCAAAAAGAAGGAAGCGGTGGCGCGGATATCCCTTCTCCGCCACAGGGTCAACCCGGCGCACCGAGTAATGAGCCCCCGGCGCAACCCACTGTGCCTAATCAACCTGTGGAACCTGCGCCTTCTTATCCTAATGCTTCAGGCAACAGAGATATGACACCGGTTACGCCCTACATTACCCGCAGCCGGAACCCGAACGACAATTATGAGTATCAGACTTCCGCACCGAGGCACGCCGGCACCTACTATAAAATTCAACTGGCAGCTGTGGGCAATTTTGTCCCCGGCCGGTTTAGCGATGTCGCCTCCCTGGGTACGCTACAAACGGAGTTGATCATGGCCCGTGACCTGAACCGGGTGATGCTGGCCGACTTTTTCTCCCTCGAATCTGCCAGGGCTGCACTGAGCCAGGTAAAGGCTGCCGGCTACGACGGTGCCTACATTATTGAGTATATCGATGGAGAACGGTATGGCCGTGCGCGTTAGAACGCGGTGAGGCAGGGGGGCAGCAAAAACCACCCCTGCTTCACAGGCCTACCCGCAGCAACCCGCCGAAACGTTCGTTAAACCCTTCGATGCCCTGAAGCCCACCGGTGTGTACCGCTATTATCCGGCTGCCGGCTGGGAAAAACCCTGTGCGGGCGAGGTGAAAAATACCGTAGACCATCTTCCCGGTGTAAATGGGGTCAAGGGCAATGCCCTGTTGCTGGTAGAAGGCATTGATGAACTCCAGCAAGGCTGGCTGGTGCTTAGCGTAGCCCCCAAAGTGGTAATCGGTAAGGATACGCCACTTCGGCAGGCGTTCCGGTGCGGGAAGCCATTTTTCTATCAATTCGCCAAGAAAATCCCCTTTGAGCGCAGAAAAGACCAGTACCTGGCTATCCTTGGGCGCTTGCCGGATCAGCCCAGCGGCTGTACCGCCGGTGCCTGCACTGACTGCCCAGTAATGAGGGGGTGGGTGCTTCCATTGGCTAAGGGTTTCGCTTACCAGTTCTTCACATCCTTGCAGGGCCAGAGGGTTAGTGCCGCCCTCTGGCAAATTGTAGTAGGGGCCAAAAGCTTTTTTCAGCTTGGTTTGAAAGCCCCGGCTATACTTTTCCCGGAAAGCAGACCGGCTGACAAAGTGGAATTGCATGCCACAGGATTGTGCAAAGCGAAGTGTGGGGTTAAGCCCTGCCGGGCGCTCTCCCCGGATAACACCAATGGTCTCGAAGCCAAAGGCAGCCCCGGCTCCGGCCACTGCAGCAATATGATTGGAAAACGCCCCGCCGTAAGTGAGCAGGCGGTGGTGACTGGCCTGCGCAGCAGCTTTCAGGTCGTATTTCAACTTCCGCCACTTATTACCGCATAAGGCCAAGCCCGGCCCCATGCGAAGCAGGTCATCACGCTTGAGGAAAAATTGAACGCCAGACTCCGCAAATACCGGGTCTTCTACAGGCTCAATGGGCGTGGGCGTATGCTGAAAGAGGGTGGCTTCCAAGGACATGCCTTTAAGGTACAAAACCCTGAGCCAGCCAAAAAAGAAACGCCGGGTAACCTTGAAACAAAGCCCCGGCGCCAGGTTGTTGTCATTTGGCTTGACTAATGCGGTCAGCCCGGATAGGCTTTTGTGTCCGGGTCATAGCTTCCTGCCTTTACGAGCCTTCAAATTAGTGCCGCCGGATAGAGACGGGCATATGCTGGTCGTAGTCGCCTTCAATCAATGGTGACTGCCGGTACTTGGTGTAATTCTGCACGTTTTTGCTGACAAAGCGGTACAACTCCGAAATATCGACGTAGCGGTCCCGGTCGGTATCTGCTTCCCCTTTGAGCCCGCGGATCAGGTAGTGGCTGAATACGCCCTGGCGCAGCCCCTTTGATTCGAGTGAGGTTTCGTTCGATTTTGAAGACATAATCAAAGCCGTTCCGGGCGCTGCCTCCGACAGCCGGTCGTAGAAGTCCTGGGTCAGCTGCTGCGGAGAAATCCCCTTGCTGGTCATTAAACCGCCGCTGTAGCAGGCATCTGCGATGCAGAGCTTGTACTTTGCCGGGCTGCGCTTCAGGATACCGATAATTTCCTCATGATACAGTTTGTTATGAACGCCATCAAAGTCGATGGGCAGGAAAGCATCTTCGTACCCGTGCCCGGAGTAATACAGCATGATTAAATCTTCTGGCCCGGCCCGGCTATATACTTCCTCCATAGTATATTTGATTCGGTTGAGCGTAGCAGCGTCATCTACCAGGATACTAATGTGGTCGTCGTCGAGTGCGCCTCCTTCCGGGCTTTTGAGAAAGGCATACATGCGGTACGCATCGTCGTCGGTGTAGTTGAGCGGGGGCATATGGGAGTAGGAAGAAACACCGATGACGACGGCAAAAACCTCCAGCTCCGGGTTTTTGCCGCCGGGGCTGGACTGGGAAGGGATGGTGGGGTTGGTTTCGGTGGGAAGGGGCTGCGTCTCTTCCCGCACCAACTCCCCTTCGCGCCAGATGCCCGAGCGCTGCCGCCCGTTATTGGTAAACAGCGTGCCGTAGCCATCCAGGTAGCCGTCTTTCAAGTGGCCCTCATAGCGTTCGCCATTGTTGTACTTGATGGTGCCCTTGCCATCGGGGTAGCCATTTTTAAAGGTGCCCACATATTGGCTGCCGTTGCTGAAGATATAGGTGCCTGTGCCCTGCTGGCAGTCTCCTGAGATGCACCCTTTTGAAGCCGGCGCTTGCCGGCCCAGGTAGTCGCCATCGTGCCATTGGCCCTCCAGGGGCTGCTTGCCAGGGCGGTACAGTACGCCTTCGCCGTGGCGCCGGCCATTTTGGAAAGCGCCGACGTACCGCTCATCGTTATTGTAAATCATGACGCCCTCGCCGTGGGGCTTGCCATTTCTGAAGCTGCCTTCGTATTCGGACAGGTCGATATAGATCATATGGCCATTGCCATTATTGCAGTTGCCCGACTGGCAGCCGTAGCGGATTGTGGTGACTGACTTTTCCTGGGTGCGGCAACCTTGAAGGGACCGCCCCTCTTCCCAGCGCCCGTAGCATTCCTGGCCATTGGCCATCGTCATGGTGCCGTAACCGTGAGGCTTGCCGTCTTCCCAGTCGCCTTCGTAGCTGCTGCCGTTCGGGTAGTGGCAAATCCCTTCTCCGTTGATCTTGCCACTTCTGAACCAGCCGGTGTATACGGATTTGTTACTGTATACATAAACCCCTCTGCCATTGACGCAGTTGCCGGAAATGCAGCCTACGGTAGAGCGGTCAATGCGGGTTTTGCCGTCTTTGACCTGTAGTTCGTCCTCCGGCATAGAGTGCCCCTTGAATAAGCCATTCTCAAACCAGCCAACCTGGCGCCTGCCGGTGCTCAGCAGCCGGGAGCCTTTGCCGTGGGGCAGGTTGTTTTTCCATTCGCCTTCGTAACGGCCGCCTCCGTTGGGCCAATAACAAATACCGACGCCGTGGTATTGGCCAGCTTTGAACTGGCCGACGTACTTAATGCCATTTTCTAGAATGAGCGTGCCCTCCCCGTTTTCACAATCCCCCTCTATACAGGTCTGGGCGTGAACAGAGACCGTAACCCCAAAAAGGACAAGCGCGAGTGTAGTAATATGCTTTTTCATGGTAGTTATTTGCTTTGGGTCATGACAAAATTCATAATCAACATTACAACGGGCAAGCGCCCTGCGCTAGTGCTCCGCCACGGGCAAGCAAGATGCCCGCCCGGGGGCAGCCGCAAAATAACGCTGTGTTGTTGAGGTATCAGGTGGGACATAAGGGCATAGGGTGCCCGGTGTGCTTGGAAGTGTTGCATAGTAGACCGGTTTTGGGCTTGCCGAGGCTCAAGCCCCGACGACAGTTCTGAAAAAGTGCTATATCGAATATCTTTCCATATGTACGAGAAGCCCTCCAGAAATGTTGCGCTCTGTTTTTCTACTTTTTGAAATTTGCGCTGCTAACACTTACAGGTCAAGCACGCCTACTAAGGGGTCGCGCAACAATAACTTACCGATTTAGACTCGTTCTTTTGCACGCTAACTGCGCCTGCCTGGCTAACGCCAACGGCAGACAGGTTAAAAAGCCTCACCGTCCGTACGGATGGTTACGTTTTTTGCCTTGTTAGCGCACAAAATAACTTCGCCTATTCTAGGCAACTTATTACTGCGCGACCCCTAAGATCGTAAGCTCAGCAGGAAGTTGGCAGCCTTTTGTGGATGATTCGTGACAGATTAAGGGCCCGAGTGGTTGGCCTGGCTCAACGGAGGGAAGAAAAAGGAAGGGCAGAACGGAGCGCATAACTAAGAAAATTTTAATAAATCTACACATATGTTTATTTTATGTGTGAATTAGGGCGGATGAGTGTGACGCGGAGGAGCACCCTGAAAACAAAAAAACAGGGGCCCGATGCTGTACATCGGACCCCTGTCCCTTCATTAAAGCGCTTTTGGAGCGGACTGCAGTTTTGATTATCTCAACCCGCTATTGCCATAAGAGGCTTTGTTGGAATAAGAGCCGGCGCGGCTGCTGACGGCATCACCAACGGAAGAGATGTTATTTTGCAGGACGCATCCGATCATAATAGCTCTTGAAGTGCCGTTGCCGGCGAAGTCGTTATAGACACCTGCGCCCCGGATGTAAGCCCGGTTGGAGGTGAATTGGCAGTTTTGTACCAGAGGCGTCACTTTGCCACCCTCTGCTTTATTCATGATTCCACTGCCATAGGTTGCTTTGTTATACTCAAAGCGGACATTGTTCAACTTGGGAGCCGCTTTGCTCTGAGCGCTCAGCGTAGCATTGTAGATGCCGCCGCCGCTCAGGTCAGCCGAATTCTGTATGAAAGCGCAGTCCTCAATGATTGGGTTGCACTCACCATCAAGTGCCAGGTTGAACAAACCAGCACCCTGACGGGCTTTGTTTTCGATAAACTGGCAATTGCGGATAGTAGGGCTGGAGTTCTTGCCTTTAGCAACGTTGTACCAGCCGGCACCAGATGCTAGGAGAGAAGCGTTGCTTTGCTCCTCCTCGACGTCAGCCGAACCGCCGGTGATGATAAATCCATCAATGACGGTTGCACTGCTTACATTCTCCGTGTAAATTACAGTGTAAGCATTATCTTCATTGGAAGGGGAGCCAATTTCGCCGCTCAGAATTGTCCGGTTGGCATTGATATTGCGCTGGGTGAGTGAACGCTCATGTCCGGCAAAACCGCCGTAAAGCTTTACGCCGTCTTTGATTTGGAAATACAGGCTACGATCTGCGCCTGAAGTGGTAGTATACGAGCCTTTGGCTACCCAGATGGCATCACCGCGCTGGGCTACCTCTAGCGCTTGCTGTACAGAGCCGAAAGCGTTCGTCCAGGACGAGCCGCTACCTTGGCTATTTTGCTTTACATAGAAAATATTTCCTGCGTAAAGCTGGCCGATAGCCACGACCATGATGAGGAGAATTGTTACTTGTTTCACGCCTAATGAAGTTTTGAAGTTGGTAAACTACTGTAGTATGGGAAGTACTTGCAGTAAACTTTAGGCTGGAGTTTCTTTCAATAGTTGGGAAACTAATTTGAAAAGAACCCATCCTAAAAGGCGTCAAACGAAGAACAAAATTTAGGATAATGGGAAATGAAGAGCGTCACCTCTTCATCTTTGAATCGATCATGCAGTTGGGCTGCATTCTCAATTCGATTGCAAGATATGAATTTTTTTATAATAAATGCAAATGCAATTTAAGAAAATCCATGCCTTGCTGAAAAATGCGCTACCTCCCTTGTCATCGGGCGGTATTTGAGTATGGCATTTGGAAGGACTCTAACGAACTCATATGCCAAAATGTTACATAAAAGGGAAAAAAAGAGATAAGGTATCTTGATAGCTATGCATTAAAGATAAGAATTTCAACGGGTTGCCCTAAGGTTTTCCGTAAAAAAATATTTATTCCTGGTTTTTTGCAACGTACCCGCACCCTTTCCGTATAAATTGAAGTTAAGCAAGTTTTAGCAAGCTGCAATACAGATAAAATACCCCCTTTCCCGTAATTCTGAGTAATAGCTGAATGTTTTTCCGTATATTGGGCTGAGGTCCGTAATAATAGCAACTACTCCCTTATTCTCAGAACGCCCCCCAGCGTATTTTAAGAAGTGTTAACTAAGAAAACTGGTTGATTTTGAGAAAAATACTCTACGTTGCGTTATTGGTATATTGGGTCCTCCCTGCAGCCAACGCTCAGGATATCCACTATTCTCAATTTGGCTATGCACCAGCCACCACAAGCCCTGGTCTTACCGGTGTTTTCAGAGGCAAGTTCCGGGCAATTAGCAACTCCCGCCAGCAGTGGAGATCGGTGCCGGTAGATTACCTTACTTTCTCGGCTAGCGCCGATGTCAAGCTACCCAACCGTTCACAAAACCGCAATGGCTTCTGGGCACTGGGTGGTTCCTTTAATTACGACCGGGCCGGGCTCTCCCGTCTACAGAATGCCAATGTCAATCTTGGGCTGTCCTACACGCACCGCCTGACGGAGCATGTCTTTATGTCAGCCGGCGCCCAATCCGGTTTGGCGCGAAGGGACTTCGACCTCAACCCCCTACTGTTTGATAGCCAGTACGATAGCGGCTTGAGTGCCGGGAATGCCAGCTTGCCTAATAACGAGGATTTCCAGACGCTGCAAAATAACTTTTTTGATCTGAGTGCCGGCATCAATTTTCGAATCCAGGATTTCAGCAACTGCGAGATTGTCAATACGCTGAAGAACCGGTCTTCGCTCGATATAGGCGTCGGTGTATTCCACCTCAACCGGGCTAGCCAGCAATTTGGCGAATCCGGCCGGAGCGAGGATGCCGACCTCCCCATGCGGATCAGCCCTTACCTGCTGGCCAATAAGCAAATTGATCCCATTGTTGATGTATTCGCCAATTTAAACTTCCAGTTTCAGGGCGTTTATAAGGAGTGGCTGACCAACTTCGGCGGGCGGGTGTTTTTTGACAAAACCCCGGGAAGTGTGCAGGCGCTTGAGTTAAGCTGTGGCTACCGGTTTAATGATCAGCTGGGAGATACAGTTTACCCCACCATCGGCTTCCAGTACGGCGATGTATTTGCGAGCTTCTCCTATGACATCAACATCTCTGCTTTTGATGTGGCCACCCGCAACCGAGGTGGCTGGGAGCTAGTGGTCCGCTACTCGCTGAGCCAGATATGTATAGACAATTATTTCTGCCCATTGCTATAAGCAATTTTTCGATACAGTCATGGATACTATGAGCAAAATGCCAACACGCTCCGTTCGGAGCGGGCTGCGCTGGAATTTTAAAAATCTGCATACCTTTTTAAGCCCAGCGCCCGGAATACCCCCCGCAGGCTATCTTTTCCTTTGGCAAACTGCTATCGTACCCGACTGTACGCATACGCAGCCACTACCTGCGCTCAGGGCGGCAGTAAGTGGCTGGCTTATTTTGATTCAAACAGCCCTTTTACTTCATGGGAAGCAGCTGTGGCCAATATGCCCGGCCTTGCTTTTTGATTACCTAATGAAGACAAAGTAGAAATTATGAAACTCCAATTGTGGTCCACGCTGGCAATATTCCTCTTGCCCCTTCTTGGGTTTAGCCAGTCTTTGGAAAAAGTGCTCGAAAAGGGTGATGAAGCCTATAGCAGCCGGGACTACTACACTGCCTTCAAATGCTATGAAGTGGTCCTGGAATACCCGGATGAAGAGTACAGCCGCCCGCGACGTTTGTTGGCCTATCAATTTGGCTTATCCGCTCAACGGTTCAACTATTTGGCTAAGGCAGATTCGGTGTTTGCCAATCTCATGGCCGCTTCAGAAGACAACAACCGCATCGACTCTATCTACGCCAGAACGGTGTACTACCGGGCTCAGACACTGTTGTCAAAGGGCAGAAGCCTGGAGGATTACCAGCTGGCTGACTCGCTCTTCCGAAAAGTGGTGGATGGGCTGCATGCAGAAGTGAGTACGGACCCTGTTCTTCAGAGCCGGTACCTGGAGGCGGCTCAGGCCGGCCTGGATAAAGTACAGTACGGTATGCGCAACGATGGGTGGATAGAAAAAGACACCCTCCACCGGCTGACTTACACGGGGCTGAATTCTCCATTCTCAGACTTGGCACCGGTGGCGCATGGCGATACGCTTTACTTCTCTTCGCTGCGGTTCGACCCCAACCCGATACGGCTGCGGCGGCAGTCGACCACCTACTCCAAAACTATGAAGGCCATCTTTACCGATATGGACACGATGGGTATGGATACTTCGGTTTTCGAACTGCCCGTCAATGAGCGGTTCAACGAAGAAAGCTACTTCACCCTGCACCATGCGGTGAGCAAGGACCACAAGTGGCTGGTTTTTTCAAGCTGCAAGCCTGAGAAAGATACCATCAGGTGCCAGTTGTATAAGCGCCAAATGCTCGCTGACGGGCAATGGGGGCCGCCTCAGCCCTTGGATACCAAAACACCGGCGAACTTCACGGCAACCCAGCCTGCCTTTGCGTTTGATTGCGAAACAGGGGCACAAAAGCTGTATTTCGCTTCCGACCGCCACGGTACCCTCGGTGGGCTGGACTTATGGGTGGCTGATTTTGACACAGGCTCCGGTACTGTAGCTAATATTGCAAACCTGAACAGCCCCGTCAACTCAGCCTGGAACGAAAGCACGCCCTTCTTCCACCAAATCAGCAAAGCCCTGTATTTTAGCTCGGATGCGCCGCCCGGTTTTGGCAATTACGATATCTTCTCCAGCCAGCGTAAAGGAGGGGCCTGGGAAGAGCCTGTTAATATGGGGTCTCCTTATAATACGGGCTTCAACGATATGTATTTCTTCCTGTCGCCGGAAGGGCGTAAAGTTTACCTTTCTTCAGATCGGCCGCGTTCTACGCGCTTCGACGAGGCTATTGATGCCTGCTGCCAGGATATCTACACCGGAGAGCGCAAGATTGACCGAAACCTGGTGATTGAGCTTCTACAGTGCGATAAGGCACCCGAGGGCTACACGCCTTCCAAGTTGACGATTGTTGATATTTCTAACTGCAGCAGCCCCGATACTTTGATCGATATTTCTACCCTTGGAAACCTGGTAGACACCTTCCAGGTGAAGCATCTGCGGCAATACCACGTCCGTGCCTCAAATGATTTTTACCAAATGGAAGTAGATACGGTGATTGACTTCCGGGACCCCCGCTTCGATACGCTCCAAACTGCAGCCTTGCCTATCGACCTTTTGCCAGGCTATGTCGAATTGGACATTGAGACCGGCTTTTTTTACGAAGGGGCGCTCATCAACATTGGAAAAGTACAGGTACAGGATTACGGTGGGAATATCGTATCCAATCAGGCAGGCAATCAGGGGGACCGGTTTCGCTTCCAGCTTGAATATGATAAGTCCTACGAGGTCGGCATTACGGTCGATTCTACCGAAAATACTGTTGAAGGGGATATTGAAGGAGGGGTCATCACCCTCTACCCGGATACCTTGGAAGGGGTTTATTTCCCTTCCGAAATCTGCCGGCAAGTTTGCTTCGATGAAGTGGAAATCCCCTTGCCTGCTAAACTGACCCGGGAAGCGCAAGTCTTTTTCCACAATGATAAACCCGACCGTGAAACCCGGAGTGTCTGGGATGTCACCGATCAATCCCTGGAAGACGCTGTAGAGGAGTATTTAGAGCTTGAACCCACCTATAAGGCGGTAGCGTTAGAGACCCAAAATGATACCGTACCGGTAGGTTTGTTCTTTAGAAATGAGGTGGCCAATGGCCTCGCAGAAGTCAAAGAAATGGCCCAGTACCTGATTGACGCAGAAGCGGATTTAAAGGAAGGGCAGCAAATCGAAGTCGAGATTCAGGGGCTCTGTAGTGCGAAAGGTAATCCGGATTATAATGATGCCCTTGCGGTACGCCGTATTCAATGCATTCGCGAATTTATGGAAAAACAAACCAAGGATGGCAAGCGGCTGGGCGACCTTATGGGAGAAGTTGGCAGTGGGAAAAAAATCATCATTACCCCTAAGCCATTGGGAGAGTCCCAAGCGAGTGGCAACTATCCGGTCAAAGTTGGAGGCATTTACAACATTGGGGCCGCCCTTGACCGCCGAGTCAAGCTGAACGTGGTTCTGCCCCGGCAAAGCCCCGCTCCTTTATCCGTGTTCGACCTCGATGAAGACTGCACCCAAACCAATAATGTAACGCGAAAAAATCCCGAACAATGATACGAATAGGATTAGTATACCGTGCCTGTAGTTGCATGCTGCTCTTACTCTTTATGGGTATGAGCAGTACGATGGTAGAGGGTAAGTCTGTATTCCACTGGAGCGATACCGGCTCCGCCTGTGGTTGGGCCTACTCAGAAGGCAGTAGCGCTCCGTATCTCTACGAAGACATTATAGCTGCTGCGGATACCCTACGGCCGCCTTTGCCGACTTTCGTGTGTGATGTGATTTGCCCGGATTTTCAGGCCACTTGGGTATCTGTAAATGCCGACTGTGGCGAGAATAATGGCAGCGCCGAGGTCACCCCTGTCGGCCTGCCTCCGGAGACGGAATTCACCTACAGCTGGGAAGGCGGAGTCAGTGACGGGCCGGTCGCCGAAAACCTGGCCCCCGGTATTTACAACGTCGTAATTGGGATTAGTGACTTGCAGGAAGACCAGGCGCTCCGGGATTGCGTCATTGAAGTCGATGTGGTGGTGGCTACCGACGGCGGGCCCGAGGTGGAAGTGGATAAAATCACCCCGGGCACCTGTGCTTCTCTGTCCGGAGGGGCCAAGCTCTCTATCGAGGGTGGGCAACCCGGTTACACCCTTGAGTGGGGGGGCGGCAGCACAACACTTAGCGCGCCGGGCACCACCAACCTCAACGGCCTGGCACCGGGTACTTACACCGTGCTGGTTACGGATGCAGAAGGTTGTGTCACCTCGCTTGACGTTACCATCCCCGAAGTGGCAGGCGGGAGCCCGCTCTCGCTTTCCGGCGAGGTACCCTCTGCCTGTGGTGCTGATGATGGTAGCTTAACCGTTACCATGACGGATGGCACGCCTCCCTATACGCTACTGCTTAATGGGGTGCAGGAAGTCATCACGAATGCCCCTACCTATACCTTCGAGGGGTTGTCCTCGGGGCTTTATACGGTTGTTGCTACTTATGATTTTGTGTGTGCCGATACAGCTTCTATTGAGTTGAACGTCAGTTGCCCGCCTTCCGTAGAAGGGTGGTCCGCTGTTGGGCCCACCTGCCCGGGCGACCCCGGCTACCTGGTCTTTGATGGCAGTGGAAGTGCTGCGGAAACCTTTCAAATCCGGCAGGTGAATTCAGGCTTTGTCATCACCTCTGTCCCTGGTAATGAAGCCACTACTGTAGAAGTGCAGTATAGCAACTACGAAGTACGGCGGATAAGCAGCGCCGATAACTGCATCTGCGAGATTGAACTGGAAGTAGATCCCATTTCCCTGAATGCGCAGTTATCCGTAGAGAATGGCACCTGTGAACCTGGCAATATTACCCCAGGCAGCGTAGAACTGGCCGCAGCCAATGGAGGCACGCCTCCGTACGCCTTACAGGTCTTCGACGGGCAAGGCAATGAATTCAGCGCCAATGCACTACCCGCCGGTACTTTCACGGTTCAGATTACGGATGCCAATGGCTGCTCACTTGAAAAATTAATCGTAATTGAGGGAGGCGCGACGCCAACGGGTAATATCCTTGAGGACGAAATCGTGGCTTGCGAGGGAGACATCATTCAGCCTTCCTTTGAAAATACAGGGGGCGGTGGGCTGATCTTCACTTGGAGCCCTGCAACCGGCTTAAGCGACCCCACTGTCGCCGAGCCCTTTATCACCGCTACCCAGGATATCGTTTACGTACTTGAGATAACCGATACGACACAAGCGGGTATTTGCGAATCCGCCACGGATACGCTGACTATAGATGTTAAGCCGGCCCTGAATCTGGAAGTTGAAGGCACTACGGTATTTTGCGGTCAGGAATCCGCTACGGCAACGGCTAGTGCAGACCAGCCTAATACGACTTTCGTCTGGTATCAGGATGGTGTGCCGGTGGATGAAGATGGAGACGATCAGTTTACGACCATTGTAGGAGAAGGCCCGCAGAATTTCTTCGTCATTGGAGCATCACCCGATGCCTGTAATGAGGATACGCTGTTTTTTGAGTTCGATATTATCGACGAACCTGATTTTGAGATTTTCACAACCGATACGGTACTCTGTGAAGGGGCATCCGTCAGCCTGACTGCACAGGTAGTTCCGGCATTACCTACTGTTGATAGTATTGCCTGGACAGACTTGAATGGCAATTTGCTAGGCACTGGGGGGGATTTAACCATAACCCCTCCGGTCGGCACCAACTTATACGTGGTTAAAGGAATCGGCCTGTGCAGCACGGCCCAGGATACCGCAGTGGTTGAAGTCATCTCGCCAACCCAGGTGATGATACAGCCGGGGGATACCACGATTTGCGCTTCGGACTCCCTTACCCTGTTTTCCGACCAACCCTTTGCTGCTGATTTGCAGTGGTTTGATACGGATGATAACCTCTTAGGGCAAGGCGCCTCAGTAACCGTTTTACCGGTTAACCCTACTCAGCAGTACATTGCGGCCCTGCCAGATGCACCTTGTGTGTCGCCCGATACCATCACGGTCACGCTTAGCAGCCCGCCTCAGTTGCCGGATCTCCCGGATACCCTCACCGCTTGTATTGGAGAAACGCTTACCCTGGACTTCTCCACAGCAACCGATCCGGTAATTTGGATAGAATGCTTAGGCACGAATCTGGGGGTAATCAACCAAGAAGAAATAACACTAAACACCGACACACCGGGTAGCTTCTGCTATGCCTTTTTGGCTTCCAATGATTGTGGGGTCATCCAACAGGAAGTACAGGTCCTTGTTTTTGACGAACAGCAGATTGAAGTGCAGCCCGACACGCTGATCTCCCTCTGCGCACCGGCAGGGGATGAATTGTGCCTGACGGCTAACCTCAACGGGGTGCCCCCAGGCTTAATTGAGTGGACAGATGAAGCGGGTAATGTACTAACCGGCAGCGGCACCCAACTTTGCCTGATCCCTCCAATAGGGGAAAGCCAATATACGGTTGATGTCCCTTCCCTGAGTTGCATATCACCGGCTACCATAACGGTTGAGGCCGAGGAGAACGCCCCGCCCGCACCACCTATTATACCGGATACCCTAAAGCTATGCGTTGGCGAAGAGGCAGTGGTCGACCTGAGCGGTTACGCCTACCCCTACACCTGGTCGGAATGCGGCG
>CAZNSK010000033.1:0-19602 GCA_964575505.1 uncultured Phaeodactylibacter sp. | reverse complement strand
CCACAGCGCCGATGCTAGGCTGCGTGTCGCCGGATACGGTCACGGTGCGGGTGGAAGAAGCGCTTCCGCCGCTGCCGCCGGGCTTGCCGGACACGCTGAAGCTGTGCGTCGGGGAAGAAGCAGTGGTCGACCTGAGCGGTTACGCCTACCCCTACACCTGGTCGGAATGCGGCGGCGCAGTGATCCCGGTTGCGGATGACACTATCGTGATCAGCGGGGACATGGCCGGTGAGCAGTGCTTCACGTTTATGGCCTCCAATGCCTGCGGCTCCGTAGAGGAAGAGGTCATTGTCATCGTAGTGCCGGAGCAGCAGATCGACGCGCAGCCGGATACCGTAATCACCTTATGCGCGCCGGTCGACACGGAAATCTGCCTGTCGGCTACGGGCGTAGGCTTGCCGGAAAGCTGCATCGAGTGGACGGACCTCGATGGCAACGTGCTGGGCACGGGCAGCGAGCTGTGCGTAGTGCCGCCGGCCGGCGAAAGCCAGTACATCGCCACAGCGCCGATGCTAGGCTGCGTGTCGCCGGATACGGTCACGGTGCGGGTGGAAGAAGCGCTTCCGCCGCTGCCGCCGGGCTTGCCGGACACGCTGAAGCTGTGCGTCGGGGAAGAAGCAGTGGTCGACCTGAGCGGTTACGCCTACCCCTACACCTGGTCGGAATGCGGCGGCGCAGTGATCCCGGTTGCGGATGACACTATCGTGATCAGCGGGGACATGGCCGGTGAGCAGTGCTTCACGTTTATGGCCTCCAATGCCTGCGGCTCCGTAGAGGAAGAGGTCATTGTCATCGTAGTGCCGGAGCAGCAGATCGACGCGCAGCCGGATACCGTAATCACCTTATGCGCGCCGGTCGACACGGAAATCTGCCTGTCGGCTACGGGCGTAGGCTTGCCGGAAAGCTGCATCGAGTGGACGGACCTCGATGGCAACGTGCTGGGCACGGGCAGCGAGCTGTGCGTAGTGCCGCCGGCCGGCGAAAGCCAGTACATCGCCACAGCGCCGATGCTAGGCTGCGTGTCGCCGGATACGGTCACGGTGCGGGTGGATACAGAACTACCGCCTGATCTGCCGGAATTGCCAGATACCCTTAAGCTCTGCATCGGAGATACCGATACCCTGTTTGTACAAGACTACGATCAGCCCTTCGTGTGGACAGATGAAAATGGGAATACCGTATCGGTAAACGGCCCATTAGTGGTTACGGGCGAAGCCGCCGGCACAGAGGCGTTTATTTTGACAGCAACTAACGGTTGCGGATCTGTATCGGACACCGTGCGTGTAATTACCGTGGAGCCAGGTAGGATTCAGATCATGCCCGAAGACACAATAGTCTGTAGTGCCGATCCAGTTACCTTAACGGCAGATGCGGTGCTGCCAGATTGTGTGGTATGGGCCGATGGCAATGGCATGCCTTTGGATACTGGGGCAACCCTCACCATCATTCCAGAGCCAGGGGCCAATGTGTATACTGCATCGATTCCTGGCTTGGATTGCATAGTATCAGACACGACGGTGATTACTTACCTGCCTGACGAACTAGTCGTAGAGGTGACGGCCTCGGAAGACACGATATGCCTCGGCACTGGAGTAACGCTAACGGCTGAAATTACCCCGGATACTACCGCAGCGATGGTGAGTTGGTTTGATGGTGACGATAACCTGCTGGGTACCGGGCGCTCCATAGTAGTGGAGCCTCTGCTGGAAGGCACAGCAACTTACGTCGTCATGGTAGAAAACCCCTGCGGGGCTTTGGCTATGGATTCGGTTGAGGTCTTTGTTGAGTCGCTTGATCTGGCTCTTGTCGGTGGCGATACGACAATCTGCTCTGGCGATCCACCAATAACCCTGGAAGTGACCGGCTGCGACGATTGCACTTATGCTTGGACACCGGAAGAAAGCCTGTCCGACCCTGACCAGCCAATTACTACGGCATCACCACTGGAGAGTACCACTTACCAAGTTGTGGTCGCCGGACAGGCGTGTGTAGATACGCTATCTACCGAGGTCAATGTAGAAAACTGTTTAGATTGTGAGTGCGATGTGAACATGATATTCGTTGCGGATGCATTTACGCCCAACGGGGATTCCAATAACGATTTGGTCTGCGTGCGAAGCGAAATCCTGGATCAGTTCATCGAAATTGAATTCATGATCTACAACCGTTGGGGCCAGGAAGTTTTCTACAGCAGCGACCCTCAGAACCTATGCTGGGATGGCGTTTTCGAAGGCGAAGCTTTGCCCCCTGATGTATACGGCTACCACCTTCGGGTGGTCTGTTCCTGCGAGGAGCAAGAGGATGAAGTTTACAATCTGAAAGGAAATATTACACTTCTCCGTTAAGCTGAAAAGCCAGTAAGCTTAGAGGGCCCCGGCTGCACCCTGCAGCTGGGGCTTTCTGTATTTAAGGCTCCTGTTTTAAGGCCGTCAGGATTTTGACGGGGCTATTCAGCGTACGATGGACGGGGCACTTATCGGCTATATCAAGGAGCTTCTGTTTCTGGGCTTCATCAAGAGGGCCTTTCAGTTCCAAAATGCGGTTGAAGTGGTCAATTTTACTATTGGGCTGTTCCGGGTTTTGGCAATCTTCAGCGTGGTCTTTGGAATGCTCGAGGTGGACGACCACCTCTTCAAGCGGCCACTGCTTTCGGTCTGCATACATGCGCAGGGTCATGGCGGTGCAGGCTCCCAGTCCAGCGGTGAGCAATTCATACGGAGAAGGGCCGAAGTCGTTGCCGCCTATTTCCGGAGGTTCGTCTGCGGTCAGCCCATGCTTTCTCACCGTTACTTCGGTGGTAAACTGGTCTTCCGGCTGTAGCCTTACGGCGACATCTTTATCTGATTGCAGGGCTTTGGCAGGGTCTGCATTAAGGTACCGCATAGCCCAGGCTGCGATCATTTGCCCAGCGTACTGAGCATCTGCTTTATTGCTGAGCAGGTGGTCGGCCCCATCCAAAGAGATATAGCTCTTTGGGTGCCGGGCGGCGTGGTAGATTTTGGCAGCATTGTCTACCGGTACGACCAAGTCCTGAGGCGAATGGAGAATGAGAAGCGCTTGCTCCAGGGACTCGAGCGTAGGTTGAAGGGCCTGAGCGCGAATGTCTTCCAGGAACTGCTTTTTGACGGTAAAGGAGCGCCCGGCTATTTCCACCTTTGCGAGCCCACTGGCTTCGATCTCCTCCGTTTGGCTTTGGAAGAGGTGCCGCACATGGCTTGGGGAGGAAGGGGCGCCAATCGTGGCAATAGCGGTGACCGATGGCAAGAGGCTGGCTGCTCGGATAACGGCGGCTCCGCCCAGGGAGTGGCCCACCAATAGCTTGGGGGCTTCGTAGGTTGTTTGCAGGAAATTGGCAGCGCTCACCAGGTCTTCAATATTGGAAGAAAAATTGGTGTCCGCAAAATCGCCCTCGCTTTCCCCCAACCCGGTGAAGTCGAAAGAAAGCACCGCAAAGCCATTCAGCGTAAGCCCCTGGGCAATACGCCGGATGGCCGTCAGCTGTTTGCCGCAAGTGAAGCAGTGGGCAAATAGGGCATAAGTGTGCGGATGCTGATGCACTGGCTTTTCCAGGCGGGCGTAAAGGGCCTGGCCCTCCGCATTTTTGAACTGAATTTTTTCCGCTGGCATAATTCTGGTTTTTGAATTCGTAATTTAACCTTGGACGGGCAGGTTTTGTGCAGTCCAAGCGATACTATATACAGCCGTTGAAATAGCCAGCCCACCCACAGTTGCCTTCCTACGGGCACACTGAAGGGCGGCGGCCGGTAGAGTGTTATGGATTCGTTACCAACAAAATACCACAAGGGCCGCTGGCGCTATATTTGGTACCTTTAAGGCCCTCAAAATGCCGGAGCCTCTCCGAATCGACAATTTATGCAATCTCCGAACGGAAGAAAAATTGGTTGGGCAACTGCTGCCGCCCTTGTCGTAGCGAATATGATTGGGATGGGTGTATTCACGACCCTCGGCCTGCAATTGGATAAATTGTCGAACCCCTGGTCTGTCCTGCTGCTGTGGGTGCTGGGTGGCGGTATTGCGTTGGTGGGGGCATTCAGTTATGCAGAGCTCGGTACCCGATTGCCCAAATCGGGGGGTGAGTACCATTTTTTATACCGGATTTACCACCCCTTCCTGGGGTATCTGGCGGGGTGGGTGTCCCTCACCGTTGGTTTTGCAGCCTCAGTGGCACTCGCTGCCCTGGCGCTGGGGCAGTACGCCGAGGATTTGTTGCCCCTGCCCGAAAAAGCCCTTGCGGTTTTGGCCATTCTTCTGATTTCGCTCGCACATTCCTTCAGTATCCGGCAAAGCAGCCGGTTTCAGAATATTGCTACGGTTGTAAAGTTACTGCTGATCTTTTTCTTTATCCTGGTTTGTTTCACCAATCCACCTTCTCCAGAAGCCATTCTGCCTTCAGCCTCAGGTCCGCTTCAGCTCAGCACTCCGGGCTTTATGATCGGTTTGGTGTACGTTACCTATTCTTTTTCGGGCTGGAACGCAGCGGCCTATATTGTTGGGGAAATCCGCACGCCCCGGGTTAATCTCCCGAAGGCCCTACTCTCGGGCACGATTGTAGTAAGCGTGCTCTACGTACTGCTTCAGGCCGGCTTTATGTACCAGGCATCACTGGAGCAACTGGAAGGGGAAATTGAAGTCGGAAAAATTGTGGCACAGGTGTTATTTGGGCAGGCTGGCAGCCAACTGGTCTCTCTGTTTATCTCTCTGTTCCTGATTTCCAGCATCAGCGCCAATATTTGGGTTGGCCCCAGAGTGGTAAGGGCGATGGCGGATGATTTTTCGATCTGGCACTTCCTGGCCAAAGACAACAAAAGCGGGGTGCCGGTACGAGCCGTGTGGATGCAGGCGCTGATCAGCCTGTTCATGGTCATGACCAGCCCTATTGATCAGGTGTTTCTTTACAGCGGGTTTGTCTTGCAGCTCTTCACTACCCTGGCTGTTGCGGGCGTCATCGTTTTACGGTGGCGGCACGGTACTGGCGGCTACGTGAGCCCGGGTTATCCCTGGCTGCAAATTTTGTTCCTGGTGATTAACGTATGGGTGCTGGCTGTATTGATCTACGATAAGCCGTTGGAAAGCCTGATGGGGGGCGTCAATTTACTGATTGGGGCTGTATCCTATTGGTGGAGCCGCCGCTACCGAACCCAAGCCTAAGCATGAACGGCAGGGGATTCTGGCTTGGGGGTCAGTATGCGGCTGAGAAACTTGGTCGTGATCAGGTAAGTCGGCTTAACGCCATCTACTCCCAAGCTGCCCGAAGCAAGGGTTTGTCCGGAGATCAATGGATTATCAGAGGCGTAATAGGCATACCGCAGCGTGATGCCTTCGTTAATGCTTTTCCGGATGCGGCTGGCCGCCTGAATGGCTTTTTGGTAATGGGCGCCTTCCATTTCCAAGCCTGCGGCTTTCCAGGAGGAGTTTAAGAAGTACCGGAGGATATCCCGGTTTTGTAGGGAAGTGCCAAGTACGGTAATCATAGGGCCGGAAAATACCTTAACCCCCTGCCCTCCAAAATCTTCGGGGCGAAGGTCATTATCGATGGGGTAATTATCGGCAGTGCCTTCGAAAACATGGGCATCCGGTATCATGATGTCGCCTTTTCCACCCTCCAGAATACCTGCCTTGCCCATGATAGAAATCGAATGCACGCTGAGCGGTACTTTCTGGCCATCAATTTCGTGGGGTTTAAGCAATTCATCCATGGTTTCATACGCCTGTTCGCCGAAGGCATAGTCCATTACCAGAATAACCGGTTGTTCTTCTTCCAGGTAGGCTTGATCCCAATCGATTTCGGATGGGAGATGGCGGAGGTCAAGCTGGGTAGTATCGAAAATCTGTACTGAAATGCTGGTGCCGCTGGTATCATCCACCTGTATCATGCCATTTTTAAGCGCATATTTAGCTACCCGCTTCCGCATTTCTTCGTTGTGGGGCTCGCTCAATTGCCGGGCCAGGTCTTCAATTTCATTACTCGTGCCCAAGGCGGCGGGGGCAAACAAGGTGTTCATGACGCTGTGCAGGTTAGCGCTGATGACGTGCAGCGGCCGGTGGAGCAGCCCCTTCTCCTGCAGGGTCTCCTTGATCTTCCTGGCCCAGAGCTCCCCGTAGTAGTGGTGCCCGATCTTTTCGCGCAGGGCAGAGGAAAAGCTGATCTCCCGGTCTTTGACCTCCTTGGCTTCATTAGTGGCCAGCTTGCCAAGCCAGTAGGTGATATGAAAAACGCTGTTGACGTTGTCAGCGGTGCTGAAGCGGCGGCAGGCCGCAACGGTCTCCTCGTAGGTGCGGCCCAAAAGGGTGCTTAGGTAAGTGTAGGCAATTTCCCGGTTGTAGTCTTCGCCTTGGTCTTCCAGGTGCACAATCTCTTCTAGCATGAGCCACTCCCGGCGTTTCCTTTGTTTATGGTCTTCACTGTTGCGGCGGATTTTTTCAGCTTCAATGTACATGAAGGTGAGGTGGGTGAGAATATCGTAGATGTCGCTCCGCCCCCGGGTCATCTCAATATACATTTGCTCCTGATCGATGCGGTAGCTGTTGCGGCGGCGCTTGCTGGGCACAATAGGCTGGAAGTTGCTGTCTTCAAACCCTTCCCGGGAGATGAGCTTGATAAACCGGCATTCTTCAATGCCCCGGGGCAGCCTTTGGAAGATGTACAACAAGCCGTCCAGCTCTACCCGTTCCGTATCGTTGATGGCGCCGTAGATTTCCGGGCGCAGCTGGGTCAGTGCCTCAATCATGGCTTCTCCGGAAACGCCCAGAGGCTTGTAATTCCCACGGATGAACAGGTGGCGCATGGCGATGTACAGCCGCTGAATGGCGGCCCTGGATTCTTGAGCCCGGGTACGCTGGCTGGGTCTTAGTGACATAACAAACAGGTTTTGAAGGGGATGAACAGCATGAACAGAAAAATAGTTTTAAGGTGATAACAGGCGGAAGCTCACCCGGCGGGCACTGCGGTCGGTAACAGAGTGGGGTTGGGCCAGGTAGACGCCAAAGTTGATGCGCCGCTTGCTGACCCCCCAGGATAGCAGATACTGGTACACCTCCTGCGTACGAGCCTGGGCAATATCCAGGCTTTCAGCAGTGCTGCCCACGCCCTGAATCAAAAGCAGCTGATCAGCAGCAGACATCAATCGGCTGGCAATGCGGCGAAGCTGTATCTGCTGCGAACTGCTCAGTTCGGTTACCCCCTCTTCAAAGTACAGGCTTTCCAAGGCGTATGCCTCCGGCGATTTCAGGGGGGGGCATCCGTAGTGCGCCCGGCTTCCGGCAACTTCAGGGCACTGGTCCCGGTCGTCAGTTATGCCATCCCGGTCTATATCCTCCGGCGGGCATCCCATACGAGAGGCAGGCCCGGCCCGGTCCGGGCATTTATCTTCGTCGTCGGGCACGCCATCGGCATCGGCATCGGTGGTCGGGCAACCGGCCTGCTGCGGCGGGCCAGGCATATAGGGGCACTGGTCTACAAAATCAGGGACCCCGTCTGTATCGCTGTCGGGGCAGCCATCCAGGTACCCTGCCTGATTAGGGCAGGCGTCTTCCGGGTCAGGGATGCCGTCGCCATCGCTATCCGGGCAGCCGTTGAACCGCAGCATGCCCGCGACTTCAGGGCATCGGTCCACTTTATTCGCAATGCCATCTCTATCGTCATCGGGCGCCCCCCAAGTGTAAACCACGGCTAGTGTTGCCGAGGTAAACCAGTCATTCCGGTCTGGGTTGGCAGCCTTGCTGATGCCATCAATATAATCAGAGAAGGTAGCCCTAAGATTACCCTCTGCATTGACTTGAAGGCGGTCATTGATATGGTAGCTGAGCCCCAACACGCCTAGAGCCGTCCATCGGGGGCTGTTTATCTTAGCAGAAAGATCCTCCCGTTCACCTGGTATTGGGCCATCGGGGTTTTGGCCCCGGAAGTTGGGCCGGGGGGCAAAGAAAAGCAGGCTTGTGCCGAGGCCTACATAGGGCGACCACCTTGGGCTGGCTGAACCGTTCTGCAAAAAGGACCATTCCAGCAACGCACTACCTTCGTGAAACAAGGTGCGGAAGGCAAACCCCCGCCCGCCCGATGGCTCCCGAAGGTCGTCGCCTACCAAGTCGCCGCTCATACCCTGCAACCGGAAGCGGAGCCCTGCTGCCCTGGGCTTATACCGAATAAAGGCACCGTAGGCAACGCCAATCTCTTCAATATCACCAAACCGGCTGCTGGAAAGGTCACCGTGGAATAAAGTACCCCCTCCAAGTAAGCCTGTCTCCCAACTTTGCTGCCCGGCAATGGACAAGCAGAGCAACATGGCGAGGCTTGCCAGCAAAACTTTTTTCATCTTTTGGAATCGTTTGGGTCCTGGGACGTAGGGAAGATAAGGGGAATATCCATAAGGATAAAGGTGGCATAAAAAAAAGCTGGCCCTTTGGGGACCAGCTCATCAAATGTCTAAGTTTCCAGGTTTAAACAGTCTATTCTTGATATTTTGGAACACAAAAGGGTAAATAAGACGGTGGAGTAGGTTCCAAAAATAAAGGATCAGGTTTTAAAATACTCTCCGGACGGAGCCGGAGAGTAAATAAACAAGAAGCGTGTAAAACTAAGTTCCTTTGTATCTTTTCGTTCTCAAAAAGGAGCTGGCGTTCCAGCTCCTCTCTTAATGAGAATCGGATAGTCTTTTTTTGACCACTTTTCAGGATGTCGTTACATCTCTCGAAAGTCGTATTTCAATGGCTCAGCCACAAGCCTCGCTAGGGTACTGCATCAATTACGGCTGATCTGAACCTGCATGGCTTTTACACCTGCATCGGTAGTAATCTTCAGGCTATAGATGCCGGTCGGGAGGTGGCTTACATTCAGCCTGCCTTGCCGAGACCGAGGTTGGGCGACAGAAACGGATCTTCCGGTTTGGTCGAACAGTTCCATGCGCTCAATCTGATGCACCTGCCCGTGGAGCAACCGGACCTGTATAATACCCTCGGCAGCCGGATTGGGAAATACGCTGATAGCATCTTCCTTTAGGGCGACTTCATCTACATCAACTGGCTTTCCTACCAGGTTTAGCGTAACCCCTTGGCTGCCAACAAACCCGATTTTTCGGAAATTACCGTTAAGAATAACAGGGCGGTCGATATTGACATCATGTAGGCCAAAGATAATTTCTTCAACTACGATGCTGAATTCTGCTACTTCTCCGTGCCCCACGCCAAATGTACCAAGGGAATCCATGTACAGTACGACATCTGAGAATCCCAGGTTTTCGTGATGGTGCACAAAAATTTCAACCTCATTGCCCTCTAACAACCAATCGTTATCAACATTTTCAAAGAGGAGCTGAATGAGCAAATCTCCATTCGGTGCTTCCGCAATTAATCCCGGACCGTAGTTGATCTGAAAACTCAGGTAACCAACCTCAATATCCTGTGTGTCTGCGGTAGCAATGACAAGCGGGAAAGTCGTTTCTTCACCTGCCGGGGCTTCGATCAAATTGCCTCCCAAATAAAGGTTACTGGCAATAGGACCATCTGTGACTGCAAAAACATCTTCATCCGGGTCTCCTTCCAGCGCCAGAAAATAATTATCTGAAATTACGACGCTATCTTGGTCATCCACGATGCCGTCGCCATTGCAATCTGCGTAGGCAACACTATGCCCGCTTCCGGGGAATACGTCAAACCAGGTACTCGTATCAACCTCTACAGGGTTGAAGTCAGTGCTGATTTCTGCCCGTTCCCCTCCGGTTTTTCCTCTGGCATATGCCCAGAACAGCATGTCTTGGTGATCAACGATACCGTTGTTCGTCACATCCCCCGGCCAGACTTGCTGACCGTAGACGGGTGCCCATGCTAAAAGCAAGCAAAGGCTACTGATGACTGTTCTGATATGTCCACTAGGAAACTTCAACGGGATTAACTTTTTTCTTACATCTACAAATATAGGGGGAGCGAAGTCGGTTGGCAAGTACATTTTTTCTTATTTTTCAGCTAGTATGATAGCTGTGTTTTGGGATTTGATTAAAAAAGTAATGTGTAAAACGCTGAAAATAAGGGGGTATTAGCTTTTGTATTGTTTATTTTTTTTATATGTTTGGTTTGTTTTTTTAGCTTTGCAATCGAGGAGGGTGAAAAATGTTTGCTAGCGCAGCCTAAAATTAAAAAGGAAAAATGAATTCAAGTAAGTTAGGCCAATTATTGAAAACTTTCAATCCATCGGATTGGAAAAAATTTATCGACTTTATCGAGTCGCCCTACTTCAACAAAAACGAAGAGGTCATACAGCTCGGGCACTGCCTGAAGGCTTATCAGCCTGATTTTAACCTGACTAAAGCGGAGGCTTATCAAGCGTGCTTCCCCGGGCGCCCCTTCGATGCCCGGCGGATGGGGGTGCTGATGAATTACCTCCTGAAATTGGCCGAGCAGTTTCTGGCGATCGAGCGCTTTTCCCGCGATCCGTTTGAGGAAGCCAATAACAAGTTGTGGGAGTTTTCGGAACGCAAACTGCACAAGCACTATGATTTTTTGCTTCGCAAGCAGGAAAGTGAGGTCACTCAGGGCGGGAAGTCTATCGCCATTAATACCCTGCGGCAACAGTTTAGGCTGGCTGAGGTAAAGATGTTTCATTTTTCCAATCAAAAAGTGCGCAAACGCGACCCGATCCTGTATGAGGTGTACCAACAGCTCAACGATTATTACTACTGCCAGGTGCTGCAGTATGCCTGCGCGCTTATCAGCTGGCAGTTGGTAGTAAGCGGTGAGTTTGAGCTGTCGCCTATCACCCGTTCGCTTATTGAGCAGCTCCACGATCAGCCGCCTGCCTATCCGCTGACTGTAATTTACCTGCACATTTATAAGGCGATTACCACTGGCGAAGAAGAGAATGATGCGCATTTTCAGGAATTGCTGCGCCATCTGGAAAGCTACAAGCATCAGATTAAAGGGGAAGAAATGTCAGAAATCTATTTGTACGCCATTAATTTTTGTGCCCGAAAAATCCGAAAAGGGGTACCCGGCTACGCAAATCAGGTGCTTGACCTATACGAGGACGGGATACGCAATAAGTATTTGCACACCAACGGGTACTTGTCGCACTGGACTTATTCCAACGTAGTAAAGATGGGGTTGCTGGAAAGGCGGTACGATTGGGTGGAGTCCTTTATCCACAAGTACAAAAAGGAATTGCAGCCTAAGTTTTACGAAGACGCCTTTCATTTCAACCTGGCCGAGCTGTACTTTACCCGCGGCATGTACAATGAGGTGCTGGAAAACCTGCAGCACGTCACCTTTTCAGATCCGCACTACAACCTCGGGGCCCGCATGATGCTGATCAAAACTTTTTATGAAAAAGACGAGCAGGAGAGCATGCTCGCCCGTTTGGCTTCCTTCACAAAGTACCTGAAGCGGGATACAGACCTCTCGAAGGCTTATCAGGAAACTTGCCTCAACTTCTGCAAGCTGTTGCATCAGATTTTGAAGGTGAAGTCAGAAGAAAAAAAGGGACAGCTGAAACTGGAGATCGAGAACACCAAACCATTAGCCGAGCGCCTTTGGCTTATGAACACGCTCAAAGCGCAGAAGGTAGCGCCGGTGTCTAAATATTAGTGTAGGCGTACTGCACTTTTTCCAGCCTTAGCCGCAGCTGCTGCAATGCCTCCCGCACTTCTTCCAGGTTCTGCTTTACCACCTCGCTTTGAGCGGCGGGCACAAAGAGGTTGTCATCGAGGTGGTTGAGCTCGTCGGGGGCGTGGGAGCGTATTTTTTCCTCCTGCTGGTCGATGTACGCAATTAGCCGCTGATGGCGCTCATCCCAGTGTTCCTGCACTACCGGATGGGGCTTTTTAGAAATGACTTCCGTGCGTTCCGCCTTGCGGGTGCGCAGGGGGTAGGTATACCGCTCTGAATTGTAGTACACGTCAATGGTAAACTGCTGTGCCCCTTTTTGGGCTTTCAGGCGGTTGACGAGGTTGAACTCCTTATCGTAGAAATTGGTCACTTGCGGGCTGTCCATCTTCAGGGCGTTGAATTGCTTGATGCTGGCCAGAACGCCATCAAACTTGTCGTCCTCCTTTTCGAGTTCGAAGTACTCGTCTTTGATAGGCAGCAACTCCTGTTCTGTAACCGTATGCCGGACGCGGATCTCTTGGTCTACATCGGCTTCAAAATCCTGTGTCTCCCGTTTGATCATCTGCAGATTGACTGCCATGGTGTACCCATGCCGGCGAACTGCCTCCGTTACGACTTCTTTGATCTTCTCCCATTGGCTGGGATGGTTCCACAGGCAGTGGGTCATCAGGAAGCAATCCATCAAATCTACCTGGCTGCGGCCGTTCAGAAAGGCAGAGGCCCGCAGCAAGCGCACGATTTTTTTCCAACGGCGGTCGTGCACGTCAATCAGCTGGTCTCCTCCAGCGGAGCGGGCGTTATGTTCTTCAATTTTGATCTTGACGACTTGTATAGTATTCAGGACTTCCGCCGGCACCTCGATAGCATCGATTTCCTGGCTCCAGGCTTCCAGTTCCTGAGCCGTAATTTTATCCGATGCGGGCACGTCGTCTTCGTAAACATCCTTAGTATCCGTAATCATGCTAAGGAAATTCTTAAACTGCTGTATGTTGCCCATTTCCAGGCGGAGCAAAAATCGGTCCCAGATTGGGTCGAGGCTGCTGTTCTTGGGCGGCAGTTCATTAGAGGCTGTGATGATACCGCGGATATCCACTTTGTAATCTACGCCCCCATTGCGGTATATTTTCTCATTGAGGATGGTCAGCAGGGCATTTTGAATGGCGGGGCCCGCTTTCCAGATTTCGTCCAGGAATACAATATTGGCAGCGGGCAGGTAGTTTTCAGTCTGCCGCTCGTACCGGTCTTCTTCCTTCAGCTTCTTGATGGAGACCGGGCCGAATATCTCATCGGGCGTGCTGAACTTGCTCATCAGGTACTCAAAGCTGGTGCCATCGAGGAATGCAAACTTGAGCCGCCGGGCGATCAGGCTTTTGCCTACGCCGGGCGGGCCAAGCAGGAAAATACTCTCCCCGGCAACCGCGCTGAGCAGCGCAAGCTTGATTGCTCGCTCCCGCTCGTACAGTCCTTTGCAAAGCCCCTGAAGGAGCGTCTCTATCTTGTTGCGTACCGTAGTCCGCTGCAGGGTCGTCGGCATGGTTTTTTACCCGTTTTAGTGTCTAACGCCATCTTCTTCAATGTAATTCTTCCGGATGTGCTCATCCACCGTGGCTTCCCGTACATTGAGGACCACTCCCGAAAAGTGGAGGGTCTTTCCAGCCATTTCGTGGTTGAAATCGACCTTTACCTGTTCTTCCGTCCAAGAGAGAATTTTGCCATTATGCGCTTCTCCCAGGTCGTCCGTAAGCGTGACGTAGTTGCCAGCGATCAGGACATTCTCACCCAATCCTGCAAAGGCAGTGCGGGGCACATCAATGATGTTGCCTTGTTCAACCGGGCCATAGGCATCCTCCGGCGCCAGGGTGAACTCAAAACGCTCCCCTTCTTCCAGGCCGCGCAGCTGCTGCTCAAAAGCAGGGAGCAATTTGCCACTGCCAAAGTAGAATTTGAAAGGCCAGTTGGGGTCCATGCGTTCCAATAAAGGCCCCTGGGCACTTTCTTCTCTCAAGTCATAAGAAAGGGTTACGATACACTGGTCTTCTACGATCATGCGTTAAGCGTTTCAAAATTACACCCTATAAACTGGAAAGTGCGGTAATTGTTTGGGGGTCAATTCATGGAGTAGTGCTCCAGAAAGTGGCAAAGGCGCTGAAATTTATTCAGCATTTGATCGGGCGCGTAAAGCCGCTGCTTCAAGTAAGACCGGTATTGGTCGATCAGTTTGGGCAACCTGGGGCTTTGAGCCAGCCGGGCCAGGACAACACCGCGGAAACAGCGGTTGATTTGATTGTGGACGAGGGAGAGGGGCTGGTCCGGCGTGGCGTTGAAGAGCGCATTCAGGGTCCGCAGGTCGTTGTACTTCTCCAAAAAGGGCAAGCCAGCTTCCTCTAATTGCTGTAAGAACAGGCCTGCTGCTGCCTGCTGATCCTTGGCGTCCTTGATGGGCAGCCTTTGGAATTGCTGCTGATAAAGGCGGGCCATAGGCGTAACGACCGTCATGCTGTCGGGCTGAAACCCGGGCAGCCCGTTCGTGAAGGGAAAAGCGAGGTTCTCCACGGCATCGAGCCGGAGGCCAATATGGGCTTCCAGGATGCTGCCGGTGGAGGCAGGGCTGGAAGAGAGGATCAGGCAATTGAACCCTTTAGTTGTACTCCGCCGAAACTGATGCAGCTGGGGCAGCCAGTCAAATCCCTTAGCTTTGAGGTTGGCTTCGAGCGCTTTGGCGACGCCTGATTCCTGGATAGATGTTTGATTCCGCATTAAATAAAAAGGCTAAATTCAATCAAAAAATTAGCGGCTTAATTTGGTAGAACCACTGGTAAACGCAAGCTGCAACAAAAGGTTTCGTGCCTATCCCAGTTTACGGAGCAGACGAGGCGGCTCCCCGGGGGGCGATTTGCTAATGGGCCCACCCGCGCTGCCTGATCGTACGGGTTGGCTGCCACCAACTGCCGGGTGCGGCCAATGGCATTCTGGTTATTGCTCCTATGAATAACAGAGCGGGCAGGCAGGGGCGGCTTTAACGTGCCGCTGCCCGTTTTTTGCTTTAAAAAAACTTTAACTCCACCCCTGTTGTTAGGCGGTCAATAATCTGGTTACTTTGACCGTTACAGGACAAACTACAAGAAAAGCATACATGAAGAAATCACTGTTCTCACTATTCATACTTGCATTTGCGGTGGCCGCATCGGCTCAGAACAATACAGTTACCAGTGCCGAGGATTCTGACCCCAAAGCGAAAGCTATACTCGACCAGATCAGCAAGCGCTTTATGGGGTACAGCGCCCTGGCGGCAGACTTTACCCTGGATATCACTTTCCCGGAGCAGCCTACCGAATCTCAAAAGGGGAAGCTGGCCAAAAAGGGCGATCAGTTTCGCATGAGCATGGCCAGCCAGACGGTGATTTCAGATGGAGAAACCCTTTGGATGATTTTCGATCACAATAAGGAGGTGCAGGTCAATGATATGCCGGATGAAGCCGAAATGGGGGGTATGGTCCTTTCCCCGGAGTCCCTGCTCACGTTTTACGAGCAAGGCGACTTTGCTTATTTTATCACAGGTGAAGCCAAGGAGCAGGGCCAGGTAGTGCAGCAAATCGAGTTCAAACCCCTGGACCGGAACGCCGAGTACACCAAATTGCGGATGAACGTCAACAAAGCCACCAAGGATGTGGTCAGCGTAGAGGCCTTTGGGCGTGACGGGTCCCGCTATAAGCTGCGCCTCAATAGCCTTGAGCCCAACAGCCGCTTCCCAGCGGGGCACTTCACCTTCAATAAAGCTGATTATCCGGATTACTACGTGGAAGACCTCAGGGAGTAATTCAAAAGAAATTTCGCATAGTTATTTACGATAGGGTATGGCGCAGGCTGTACCCTTTTTGTATTTCTGTACATTTGCAAAAACGTCATCCATCATGGGGTTTAAATCATTTATACTCAAGCCATTTGCAAAAAAAATAGCCCGGGATATCGACCGCTGGGCGGCTGATGCCGTTGGTGCGCAGCGCAAAGTATACCGTGAATTGCTATCCAAGGGGCAGCGCACTGCTTTTGGCCGCGACCACAAGCTGTCGGCCGGCCTGGCCTATGAGGCTTTTCGGGAGCAGGTGCCGGTGCGCGACTACGAGGCGATGAAGCCCTACGTAGAACGCATCAAAAAGGGAGAGCAGGATGTGCTTTGGCCCGGTTTGCCTAAGTATTTTGCTAAAACCTCCGGCACGACCTCTGGCGTGAAGTACATCCCATTGACGAAAGACAGCATGCCGAACCACTTTGGCTCTGCCCGTAATGCCCTCTTTAATTACTATGCCCGCACTGGCAAAGGGCAATTTCTGGACGGCAAAATGATCTTCCTGTCCGGGAGCCCCGCGCTGGAAGAAGTTGGGGGCATACCTACAGGCCGGCTGTCGGGTATTGTCAACCACGAAGTACCCAGCTGGTTGCGTACCAACCAATTGCCCAGCTATACCACCAATTGCATAGAGGAGTGGGAAGAGAAGCTTGAGCGGGTCATCGATGAGACGATGCATGCGGATATGCGCCTGATTAGCGGAATTCCCCCCTGGGTGCAAATGTACTACGAGCGCCTGCTGGAACGTACGGGCAAACGCACCGTGAAGGAGGTCTTTCCCAACTATTCCATGTTTGTGTACGGGGGGGTCAATTTCGAGCCTTACCGGGCGGCGCTGGAGAACCTGGTTGGTGAGCGCATAGATAGCGTGGAGACCTATCCAGCATCCGAAGGCTTTATTGCTTTCCAGGATTCGCAAACGGAGCCGGGGCTTTTGCTCAATGCCTATTCCGGTATCTTTTTTGAATTTATCCCGCTGGATGAAATTCACAATGATCATCCCCGGCGCCTTTGGCTGGATGAGGTGGAAGTTGGCGTAAACTACGTGCTGTTGATTAACAATAATGCCGGCTTATGGGGCTACAATATTGGTGATACCGTGCAGTTTGTCTCCAAGGACCCCTACCGGCTGGTCGTTTCCGGCCGGGTCAAGCACTACATTTCGGCTTTTGGGGAGCACGTGATCGGAAAAGAAGTGGAAGAAGCTATGAATGCCGCGGCGGCTGCCCACGGTGTCCGGGTCGTCGAATACACGGTAGCTCCGCAGGTGAGCCCTCCGGAGGGTGGGACGCCTTACCATGAGTGGTTCGTGGAATTTCAGGAAGCCCCTAAAGACCCGGAGCAGTTTGCTGCTGATCTGGACCGGGAAATGGTGGAGCAGAATATCTATTATAAGGACCTCATTGATGGCGGTATCCTGCGGCCCTTGGTGATCCGGGCCCTGAGGCAGGACGCTTTCCGGAATTACATGAAAAGCCAGGGCAAATTAGGGGGGCAAAATAAGGTGCCCAGGCTAAGCAATGACCGGTCTATTGCCGACCTCCTGCATGACTGGCAGCCCTAGGGAGAGGGGGGAGGCCGTTCTAAGTTTGGCATAGTGCCCGCAACGCTGGTGAGCAGCGGCAAGGCCGGCTTACTATTCTGTCATTTATTGCAGAATAGTGACCTTTAAATCGATTAATTTATCTTTATCCGTCCAAAAGTGTATCTTCCGAACGTCTAAACGGCCTGTCCAAGAGAGGGCAGGGGAGCGGTTTTTTGGGTTGCAGGCCAGAAAGATTTTTATTCACTAAAATCCATCTGACCATGAGTGATTTAAAGATGCAAATGCACCAGGATTACGGTTCTAATCCTACAGAAGTCCGGAAAACGGACAAGTATGTTGAAGAATATGTACACCCCTTTGTCGAGAAGTGGGATGAACTGATCGACTGGGACGCCCGCGCAGAAGGAGAGCAACAGTTTTTTATCCACGAGCTTAAAAAGCGGGGCAAACACAAAATTCTTGATGTAGCTACCGGCACTGGTTTTCACTCTGTTCAATTACTGCAAGCCGGCTTCAAGGTCTGGAGTGCTGATGGCAGCCCAACGATGCTGGCCAAAGCCTTCGACAATGCGAGGCAACGAGGCTACTTGATGCGGACGCTGCAGGCCGATTGGCGCTGGCTCAACCGGGATGTCCACGGGCGCTTTGATGCCATTATTTGCCTGGGCAACTCCTTTACCCACCTCTTCGCTGAGAATGACCGCCGGAAAGCCCTGGCCGAATTCTATTCAGCGCTTAAGCACGACGGCATTCTGATCATCGATCACCGCAACTACGACACCATCCTGGATCAAAAGGAGTTTAAAAGCAAGCATATCTATTATTATGCGGGGCAAAATGTGAAAGCCGAACCCGATTATGTGGACGAGGGGCTGGCGCGGTTCCGTTACGACTTTGCGGACAACTCCACTTACTTTTTGAACATGTTCCCGCTGCGGGAAAGTTACATGCAGCGGTTGCTGTCTGAAGTGGGCTTCCAAAGAGTAGATACTTACGGCGACTTTCAGGAAACCTACCAAACGAGTACGCCTGATTTCTTCATCCATATTGCCGAAAAGAAATACCTGAAATCTGATGAGTGAACATAAGCTGGTCGAAACGACCAAAGCGTACTATGACAGCACCGACGCTGATGAGTTTTACCACACCATCTGGGGTGGGGAAGACATCCACATCGGCATTTACGAGCTGGCGGGAGAGCCAATCTTCCAAGCGAGCAAGCGCACCATTCAAACTATGGTCTCCCACCTGCCGCCCATTACCGAAAAGACGCGTATTCTGGATATGGGGGCAGGGTACGGCGGGGCTGCCCGATACCTTGCCGCTCGGTTTGGCTGCCGGGTAGACTGCCTCAACCTCAGCGCTACGGAAAATGCCCGGAATATTGAAAAGAATAAAAAGGTAAGGCTGGAAAGCCTGATCTCCGTGGTAGAGGGCAACTTCGAAGACACGCCTTATCCGGATGGGGCATTTGATATTGTTTGGTCTGAAGATGCTTTTCTCCACAGCGGCCAAAAACCCAGGGTATTCCAAGAGGCACACCGGGTGCTGAAACCGGGTGGTAAGCTTATATTCACTGATCCCATGCAGGCCGATGACTGTCCGCCGGACGTGCTGCAACCCATCCTCGACCGTATACACCTCGAAGAGTTGGGGTCTGTGAAACGATACCGGGAGCTCGCAGCAGCGGCTGGCTTCAAAGAGAAAACAGTTGTGGAAATGCCGGAGCAACTGACCCAGCACTACACCAAGGTGCTGGAGGAACTTAAACGGCAGGAAAAAGCCTTGCAAAAAGTAGTCAGCCAGGCTTACATTGACCGTATGAAAAAAGGGCTGCAGCATTGGATTGAAGGTGGGCAGAATGGATACCTCAATTGGGGGATTCTGCTCTTCGAAGCTTAAGCCTTAGGGGTCGCGCAGTAATAAGTTACCTAGAATAGGCGAAGTTATTTTGTGCGCTAACAAGGCAAAAAACGTAACCATCCGTACGGACGGTGAGGCTTTTTAACCTGTCTGCCGTTGGCGTTAGCCAGGCAGGCGCAGTTAGCGTGCAAAAGAACGAGTCTAAATCGGTAAGTTATTGTTGCGCGACTCCTTAATAAAAGTTGTACCTTTGTAGACACTGCAAACCGCTCTATCGCGGCTGCTGGGGATGCCCTAGCAGGTGAGGAAAGTCCGGACAACGTAGAGCGCCACGCCACCTAACGGGTGGGCTCCGGCAATGGCCGGGGACAGAAAGTGCCACAGAAAGCTATACCGCCTATGTCGTAGCTTTTGGCAGGTGGGCAAGCCCGCCTTCGCCGAGTCTTCGGCAGGCAAGGGTGAAAACGTGCGGTAAGAGCGCACGCTTCCGCCTGGCAACAGGCAGAAGGGGTAAACCTCGTGGGTTGAAATGCCACGTACATCCCGATTGGGCTCGTGCCCGGCTGAGTTGCTCGCTCAGTTCACGAAGTGATTCGGGAGGGGTAGGCAGATAGACGCTGTCCGCGAGGGCAGCGCTAGATAAATGATAGAGGCCCCGGTTTTACCGGGATACAGAATCCGGCTTACAGGTTTGCAGTTAAATTTAAAAAGGACGGCCCCTCGGGCTGCCACA
>CAZNSK010000032.1:0-46097 GCA_964575505.1 uncultured Phaeodactylibacter sp. | reverse complement strand
CCCCCTCCTAAGGGGGAGACCAAGCTGACAGACTTGACCTGCGGGATAGGAGGCCAACTTCGGGAGAAGGAGCATTCAATGCAGCATGCAGTAGCTTGAAATTACGAGGCAAGAGCGCGGAGTAGCCGGCTTGAGGCAAAACCATGCCTGGAACGACAAGCTCAGGCTAATCTCGACTGCTTTTACGTTTAGTGCGTAGCGTTGACCAGGTAAATTCAGCAAGGCAGTCCGTTTACTGTCCCGGCGACTTTAGTCGCCGATAGCCCTGTTCCGGCAACTTTTGCCGACGGGGCGGGGTGTTTTTTGCGACGACTGAAGTTGCCGGAAAGAATATTCGCCCGCTTACCGCCCAATACAGCGATTCTTTAGCACGCTTACGAATCCGGGAAGGCTTCGTAAACGTTAGGCCGTTCTGGGCATGCCGCCGCGTTAAGCTATGGCAGCCAGTGAAAAGACCGGCCTAACGCAGATGCGAATGTTTCCGCCGCCGGGTTCAACCTGGTCTCTAAGAACTCGGCCTACTCCGTTTCCGGGGACATCAAAATTTCGCAAAGGGACACCAATCTACTGGATAACATCTTCAAAGCTGACCCAGGCGATGGATGGAGCTACGCGATCAATATTGCCAAGATTAAAGGCAACTTCAAGTACGCCTTGTCTAGTGAAAGCAAATCGCCCGACTATAACCCCAATGATTTGGGGGTAAACTTCGCGACGAACATCAGGACGCACGCCCTTAGCCTGCAGTACAATAAATACAATCCGTTCTCAATTTTCAATAGGAATTTCAACCGCTTTACCTTTAGCCTGGACCAGGACTACTCCACGGGCGATATCCTGAAGAAACGATACAGCGGCCGCTTCTTTTTCCTCTTCCCGAACTTTAGTGCCATCATTATCAACATGAGTTCGCAGATTGGAGACGGGATTGACCTTTTTGAGTCCAGAGTCGCTGGCCAACCCTTCATCATCCCGGAGTTCTACTACAATGGCATAGGCATATCCACGGACTACCGAAAGCCCTTTGCATTGGATGGCAGTATCGGGTACGGCGAAGGCTATTTTACCGATTACGTGGTGAATAACTATTTTCAGGTAGACCTTTCTCCCATCATTCGGCTCAATGATAAGCTGACGTTGACGCCCTCCACCAACTACTCGATATTCCTGAACGGGGCCGGCTTTGCCGGGTACTTCGATGGACAGCCGATGTACGGTGTCAGGGATGTCCGGACGCTGGTCAATATTATGCAGGGGAAGTACCTGTTCAAAAACAACCTGTCCCTGACCCTTAGGATACGGCACTACTGGTCCTACGGGCTCTATGACTACTACGGTGGGCTTGACCCCGAAGGCTACATCATCCGGGATGATTCCTTTTCAGGAAATGCCGACTTCAACTTTAATGCCTTTAATACCGACCTGATTTTTGCCTGGCAATTCGCGCCGGGCAGCTTCCTGAATATCGTATACAAAAACGACCTACAGCGGGACGAACAGGATATCGAGCTGTCCTATTTCAATAACGTGCGGTCTGTGCTCGAAGAAGGGCAGCGCAATACCATAACTATGAAGGTGGTCTACTTTTTTGATACGGTCTCTACTTATAACAGGATTTTTGACTAGATTATACTTATTCCCGTTTTGGGGAGTGTACACTCAACTGTGTTTACTGCAAAACTGCTGCAGCTAAGTCGTTGATAGCCAAGCACTGCGCACTCTGCGCCTCCGCGTGCGACACACATTTTTAGATACTCTCCGTTTTGTGAGATTTCCAATCTTGTTCTTCGTCTGCGCGGAAAGCCGCTTTTTATTTCCACCTCCTTTCTCTTTTGAAGAATACTTTGGAAAATTGAAACAATTCACTAATTTTAGTGACCAGCTAAACCGGTTTAGTTGCAATGAAAAAAATATTCCTCAAAGACATCGCGGAAGCCTTGAACCTGTCCAAGACGGCGGTGTCTATGGTGCTCAATAATAAGGGGGATGAAAACAAGATCAGCAAAGAGACGCAGCAGCGAGTTTGGGATTTTGCCCGCAAGCACCGCTATCAGCCCAACCAAATGGCGAGGGGGCTAAGCCTGGGGAAAAGCGAGACGATCGGGTTGATTGTGCCCAATATTTCGGATATTCATTACGCTACGGTTGCGCACTATGTGGAGCGCAAGGCGAAGCAATTGGGGTATAATGTGGTATTCAGCAGTTCTAATGAAGACCCGGAGACTGAAAAGCAGCTGATCTACTCCATGCTGAACCGGCAGGTGGACGGCCTGATCATCGCTTCCACTCAAAAGAATGGTCCAGAAATTTTAGAATTGAGCGCAGCGCAGTTCCCCTTTGTGCTGATCGACCGGCACTACCCGGGCCTTGCCACCAATTATGTAATTGTGGACAATCTCCGGGGCGTGGAAAACATGACGCGGCATCTGCTGGGGAATGGCAGAAAACACATCGGCTTCATTACCATTGAAAGCGGTTTAGAGGCCATGCTACAGCGGCGGTTGGGGTATGAAAAGGCACTTCAGGAGGCGGGGCTGCAAGTTCGTACGGAAATGGCTAAGGAGCTGCATGCTCTCCGCTACGAAGCAGAGATGCAAGAAGCAATTCGCGATATGCTGCGTATGCCCGATGCGGTCGATGCTATTGTCTTTTCCACCCATTATCTGGCGGCTGCGGGCCTTAGGGTGCTCAAAGCGCTGAATGTAGACATCCCCGGGGAAGTCGCGGTAATCAGTTTTGATGAGCTGGGCGCCTTCGACCTGGTGGAGCCCCCAATTACAGCTAACCGGCAGCCGGTGGAGGAGATGGGGGGGCTAGCCGTAGAGATCCTGGCCCACGAAATGAAAAAGCAGCGCGGCGTGCTGGAAAAGCAGCGGGTTTTGCCCACCCAACTGCTGGTCCGGAAATCCTGCGGGGCTTAAAAATTTGATATGCCACAAACTTGGCGATACGATAAACTGGAAGTTTTATGAGTAATAACCGGGTATTGGCACTAATCTGCAGCATCTGCCTTTTCTTTTACTGGTCTGCCTCCGCCTTCGTATTCTGGCCTGGGCCGTTGCCGCCGGGCCCGGAAAACACCTTTTTTCATGGTGGGAATGGCCAGGGGCATATACAGGAGCTGAATGTCAACTACCGTTTGCACCGCATCTGCAAAAACGACTTGGAGGGATATAGCGAAATGCTGTCGGGCTCCAAGTTTTTTGCTTATCCTTCCCTGCGGGATGATGTCAAGGCCGCTATGATCGCCCGGGCGACAACTGGCAAAATGGGCTTTGCGTTTTTGACCGGCGAGGTACCAGCTGATTATTCGGCTGAACAAGCCACGTTTCTCCTGCTGAGCGATATCGACCTTAACCAAAGGGAGCCCTTTGACATCTACCTGAACGGGGCGCTGCTACTGACTTTTCACGCCAATGAGGACGGCACCCTGACGGTAACGGAAAACCCGGGCAGCGCAAAAGCCGAGTTCATCCTGGTAAGGCGCGACGCCAACGGGGATGGGATAGGGGCATTCCGCCTGACTGTGCCCGTACGTTTGCTGGAAAAGGGGGAAAGGGCGAGGCTCCGATTCCTCGGGCACCAAAAGCATTCGAACTCCTGGATCATGGTTTTTAAAGCCGCGGATGTGGTGGAGCGCCTCGAAAAATCGGTTTCCCGGGAAGCCGCCTTCGAAATTAGGGAGCGGGAGGGCAGGCTGTATGTGGATGCCCCCGCCCACTTTGGCGGCCAACCCGTTTATCTGGTCAGCGACGGAAAAAAAAGCCCAACGCGTACCTTTCAGGCCATGGGGGATTTGGCGAAAGCCGCCTTTCGGCTGCCGCCCCCGAAGCGGACCTTTTCCATCGTGTACGGAAATGAAGCGATTGAACTGGCTTTTGAGAACGGCGATGGCACCCTGGCCACTACCGATCTCGAAGGCGCTTATCTATTCCATCATAAAACCTACTACAAGGAAGGTTGGCGCGCGTCTCTGGCGAAGCTCTACAAGCCGGAGTTCTTCGAAGTATACAGTGACTTTTTTGACCGGAGGTACGAAAAGGGCCAGGTATCCCTCATGAATTCCAGCCACCAGGATATTGCCTGGGTCGACCGGCCGGAGGTGTGCATCATCCTGCGGGATACCTTGTTGCTGACCCCGGTGCTGCGGGATGCTTTTGTCCGGGACGATTACGGCTTCGATATTGAAAACGGGCTGATGCTGCGGGAATACCTGGAGCGCCATCCGGAATCGAGGGAATCGCTGACGGCATTGTTGGAAAAGCAGTTGATCTCGATTGGGGCAACTTACAATTGCCCGTACGAAGACATGTACGATGCGGAAGACCAGGTGCGGCAGCTTTACCTTGGCAAGAAGTGGGTAAAGAAAACCTTCGGGGGGTACGATGCGAGGGTGTACTGGAACGTGGATGTGCCGGGCAAATCCCTGCAAACGCCGCAGATTTTGAAAAAAGCTGGGGTGGATTATATGGTCATTAGCCGCCACGCCAAAGGCTTGTTTCACTGGGCGAGCCCCGACGGCAGCTCTGTTTTTACCTATTCCCCCGGGCACTATGGCAACGATCTGCTTTACCTGTCCAAAAGCATGGGCCAAAAGATGAAGTACGGAGCAGAGCAAGTCCGGTACTGGGCTGACCACTACGGTGACAACCCTGTACAGGCCCCCCTGCTCTCCAGTCAGGATATGCTGCCGGCGATCGATTATTCCGATTTCATCAGCAGTTGGAATGGGCTTGATTCGCTGAAAAAGGAGGGCGGCAAGGCTCAGGCGGTCTTCCTTCCCGCTATGGAACTTATGACAATGGATGAGTTCATGCCCCTGGCGGAAAAAAACGCCACTAACGTGGATACGATCAGGGGCGAGCGCCCCAATGTCTGGGTTTACATTCACGGGCCCGGTCACCGGGAAGCGCTGACTGCTAGCCGGGAAGCTTCAAAGTTGCTGCCGGCCGCAGAGAAATTCCATACTATAGCCAATCTGCTAAGCCCGGAAAAGCGCCCTTACCCCTATCAACGCTTCGACGAAGCCTGGCGGGCCAAAATCTACCCCGACCACGGCTGGGGCGGCCACGACGGCGATATTACCGATAACCTGTTCAAGGAAAACCTGGTGAAATCCAGAGTGATGGGGGAGAAGCTCCTACAGGAAAGTACGGAATTCATCGCGCGAAGAATCAAAACCCGGAAGGAAGAAAGCCTCCCGCTGATCCTGTTCAACAGTTTGTCCTGGGATCGCACCGACCCGGTGACGGCCCAAGCCCGCTTTGCCAAAGGGGCGTTCCGGAATATTGCAATCCGGGATGCCGATAATCAGCCGGTACCCGTGCAGATCAGCAGTGAAACGCGCTACGGGGATGGTAGCCTGAAAAGCGCTGAAATCACCTTTGTGGCCCGGGATATCCCAGCGGTGGGCTATGCGACTTTTTACATTACCAATGCTCCATCAGCGGCGGCTTCCAAGCCTAAAAAAGCACGGGTTTCTGAATATGAAAACGCCTTTTACCGGGTCTGCTTTGACGAGGGTGGGATCACTCAGGTGTATGATAAAGAACTGAACAAGCCGCTCTTCGACACCCGGCATTTTAAGGCAGGTGATGTATTTACGCTGCAGTCGGTTGGGAATGGCGCCGGCGAGTTTGGAGACATTCAGCAGCCGGATACGGCCGGGTACGATCAGGTAAGCGCCCACCTTGCCAACTGGGAGATTGTGGAAAATGGGCCGGTGTATACCAAGTACCGTTTGCAGCAGCCCATCCGGCACGCCATCGCAGTGCAGGAGGTGACCCTCTACCACGATTTGAAGCGCCTGTACTTCGATACGGAGCTGCGCAACTGGTCCGGCGAGCTGTTCCGGGAGTTCCGCACGGCTTTCCCAATTGAGATGGATATGGCGGAAATCGCCTACGAGGTCCCCTTCGGCCGGGTGCGGGTCGGCAAAGACGAAATCAAGACTGCCGGAGAACGCTATACCCCGCTTTGCAAAGACGTGCACCCGAGAGCGATTATTGATTGGATTGCCGCTACTGATGCAGAGATGTCGGTGACCCTCAGTTCCTCGGTCGCTGCCGCCGATTGGGTAGACCCTACGGAACAAAGCGGTGGCCGGGCAGTGCTGCAGCATGTCCTACTAGCCAGCCGGGTGTCCTGCCACGGGGAGGGTAATGAATATTCCCAGGCGGGGCACCACGATTTCCACTTCGTCCTGACTTCCAATAAAGCCGGAAGCCGGGAAGGGCAAAAGGTAGCCAAACAAAAGAATGAACCCCTGCAGGTGGTGTTCAACCCGGATCTTTCGGCAGCAGCCAGCCTGCCCGAAAAGCTTAGTTTCTTTTCCGTCGATTCCGGGAACATTATCATTTCTGCCATTAAGAAGGTAGAAGACTCGGGCCATGTCATTTTGCGGATGTACGAGGCAGCGGGTACCGATACCCAAGCCCGTATAAGCTCTTTTTTCAACATTGAAGAAATCCGGCGTACCAATATCATTGAGGAAAACCCACAACCAACCGGGCCCGGGCTGAAAATGGGGAAGTACGCCATCGAAACCTTTAGCCTGAGCACTAGTCCGAAATAACGTAGTGTTTTCAAGCTTGAGCACCTTGGTTTAACTAAACTGCTGGGGTTAATCACTTCAAAAGCATTTCACTAGTGCGACTAGTCCGAAATAGCACAGCGTATTTCACGCTTGGGCGCCCTGGTTTTACTGGGTTTCTTCGGTTAGTCATTTCTGAAACACTCCACTAGCGGATAGCATGAATAAACGCAGACCCCTTAATGAGACGAAAGCGGCCCGGACGGCGCACGCTTATATGGTAGCGAATACGGGGCTGCTTTCCATGGCCCGCCTTATGGGCACCTCGCTGCCGAAGGATATCGACCGGGATATTCTCAGTGCTTTCGATGAGCTGTTTTTCTACGACGAGCATACCTTTGGCGCAGCGGAGAGCATCACGGACCCGCTGAGTGAGAATTCGGTGGTGCAGTGGGGCCAAAAGTCCGCTTACGCTTGGACGGCCTTTAAGGAGGCCAGCCTGCTACAGGAAAAGGTGCTGGGGTTACTGCAGCAGCATATCCCTAAAGCCAATGTGCCCACGGTTGCCGTATTCAACACCCTCAATTGGAAGCGGTCCGGCCTGGTGGAAGTCTATATCGATCATGAGGTCTTACCCGCCGGCCGGAATTTCACAATCCTCGATCCGCAGAGGAGAGCCGTAGCCGCACAGTTGGTGTCGAGCGGAGCCGATGGCAGCAAATGGCAGCTTTGGGTGCCTGATGTACCGCCGATGGGGTATACTACGCTCCGCATCTTAGTACATGAAGAAGCGCAGAGCCCGCCTGCAAAAGCCGCGCCCCAACCCACGGGCTTGCTCGAAAATGACTACTACCGGCTTGAAGTAGACCCGGATAAGGGCGGTATCGTCAGCCTCTATGACAAAGCACTGCAACAGGAGCTGATAGACGAATCCGCCGATGTTGCCTTAGGTGCCTTTATCTACGAGCGCCTCGACAACCGTACGGATATGGAGCGGCTGACCAATAGCAACCGGGATACGGTGTATGTGCCGCTCAAAAAGCAGATGCGCCAACTGTCGGATGTCCAAATCAAATCCGTTGAATCGACGCCTATGTGGCAGCGTATGGTCATCCACGGGCAAATGCCGGGCTGTGCGGATGACCGGGGAGTAACCATAGAGATTAAGCTCTTTCAGAATACCAAACGGATAGCGTTGTCCTACAGTATGGTCAAGCTGCCCGTCACAGAGCCGGAGGCTGTTTACGTGGCATTTCCCTTTGGCATGAGTGAGGCGGATCAGCTTGCATTTGATGTGCAGGGCGGCATGGTATATCCAGGGCAAAATCAATTGGAGGGAACGGCCTCCGACTGGAATACGGTCCAAACCTTTGCGGCTGTACAAAACCCCGAGGCTCAAATTCTCTGGAGCTCCGTTGATGTACCGCTGGTACAGCTGGGCGCCATCAATACCGGGCGGTTCTACTACAAGCATCAACCGGAGCAGCCGCACATTTATTCCTGGGTACTCAACAAATACTGGACAACCAACTTCCACGCAAGCCAGGAGGGGGAGATGAAGTGGACGTACACCATCACCTCGGCGCCCAATACTGCCCGTTCCTACGCCACCCGTTTTGGGTGGGCAAACAAAGTGCCCTTGCTGGGCAGAGTCGTCCCAAAGCGTCAGTCCGCCCAGGAAGCAACCCCCGTTTCCCGTTCCCTGCTGGATTTTGGCCTGCCTAACCTGCTGCTGGTTAATGCCCGCCCGGTAGGCGAAAAACAGGGTGTGCTGCTTCACCTTAGAGAGATGGAGGGCAACCCGGCAGGTTTAGATATTGATAACCTGCTCAATCAGGCTGGAATGGGCGCGGCCTATGAGGTGAATGTGCTCGGTGAGGTGCAAAGGCCGCTTTCCAAATCACTACGCATTGAGGATTACGAAACCAAATTCATATTATTAGGGCCCCAATTTAGCCCGGATTAAGCCGGGCTAAAGTCAAAACTAACCCATACCTGCTGAATTCCTAAAACTAACTTCCTAATGAAACAACTGCTAACCTTTTGTCTGCTCGCGCTTCTGCCTACGCTAGCAATTGCTCAGAACTTCGGGCTGCAATTCGATGGTTCAGAGGACCAGATCACCCTGTGCGATGACCCGGAATTCCAAATTGGCGATCCCTTTACCGTGGAGGCCTGGATTAATGCTTCGGCTTGGAAAGCGGCAGCCTGGCAGGGCTCTATTGTCACTAAAGACGGGGCTACGGGCATTGGTTTCGCGCTACGGGCCGGCAATAACGGCACCTTAGACTTTGTGATGGGTACGACTGCCGGCTGGCAGTCCGCCCAGTCCACTGCCATTATGAATACCAATCAGTGGTACCACGTAGCAGCGGTGGTTGCTGACGGCTCCATTTCCGTGTATATCAATGGTGCGCCTGAGGGCAGCCAAACCTACGCCGGGGCGCCTATAACGGGCAATTCTCCCCTGACTATAGGCGAATCATCCGGTTTTCCCGGCCGGGTATGGGCAGGGGTGATCGATGAGGTACGGGTTTGGAATATCGCCCGTTCGGAAGCAGAACTGAACGCAGTAATGGCAACACCGCTTACCGGGACGGAAACCGGGCTCGTTGCCTACCTGCCTATGAATGAGGGCGCAGGAGCAACTACAGCAAACCTTCTGGGCTGTGATGGTACCTTTGGTGGCGGGTTGAGCGATGCCTGGGTGGACGGCTTTTCCCTGGCCAGCACGGACATTGGAGTAACAAAGATAACCAGCCCCGATGTGCTTAGCATCTACCAACGGCCCGTAAAGGTAGGCTGCGAGATCCGGAATTTTGGGATGGAGGCCATTTCCGGATTTACCGTCCAGTTAGTAGTCAATGGAGAAGTTGTTCAGGAGCAGGCCTTTGAAGGCAACTTAGCCCCCGGAGCTGGGGAGCCGTTCGTGTTTGATGCGCCCTATGACTTTACGGGTAATGCGGAGAACACCGTAACTGTTCGGACCCGCTTCACGGAGGATGATAATGCGGGCAATGATGGAGCCACGGTTGATTACCAGCGGCCGGAGGATGGAACAAGAGTAACCGTCTTTGATGCCCGGCAGCATAACTTCGGCGCGGCGGGGCAGACGCAGTTCCGGGAGATGAACCTGCCGGCCAATATGGAAGACTACGAGCAAATCCTGCTGCACCTTTCGGTAGACTGCCCCGGCACAGGTTGCGACCCCTGGGATCAGCCCGCCAGTTTCTTTATCGATACGCCCCAGGGCTCCTACGAAATTGCCCGCTACATCACCCCCTTCGGCATCCCCTGCGGGCCGTGGACGGTAGATGTGACCGATTTTAAGTCGGTGATGGCTGGCAATATTGCTTTCCGGTCCTACATACAGGTCTGGGGCAATTCGGGCTGGCTGCTGAACGCCGAGTTAGAATTTATCGAAGCAGAGGTGCTCGGCTACCAACGTTTGCAGCGCGTGTGGGAGACTTCCAACTGGGTATATGGGGATCCTGATATCAGCTACGATTTACCCGAAGCGGAGGTGGAGGTTTCTGCGTTGGCGCAGTCGGCTCACCTCCGCCTGACGGTCTCCGGGCACGGGCAGGGCAATACCGATAATGCAGCGGAGTTTTCCAATAAAACGCATCAGCTGCTGGTGAATGGCGCACTGGCTACCACGCACCACCTCTGGAAAGACGACTGCGCCCAGAATGCCTGCTCGAATCAACTGGGCACCTGGCTGTTTTCCAGAGCCGGTTGGTGCCCCGGGCAACAGGTTACGCCATTTACCGTCAACCTGACGTCCCTGATGACGCCGGGTGCGCCCCTTATGCTCGACTACGTCTTCGAAGAATATACCAACTTTCTGAATACCGGCTACAACGGGAGTTCCCACACGGAGCCCCATTACAAAATCTATTCTTATCTGGTGGAGCACAGTGATGTCCCCCTCAGTGTTTTCAACAACTGCCGTGCAGCAGAAATCCTCATTTCCACCAATGGCGACCCTGACAATCCGGTATTTGAGGGGCTGGCCTTTACGGTGGAAAATACGGGCACAGAAACCGTGGACAACCCAACACTGGGTTATTATATCAGCGGCAGTTTTGTCTTTGAGGAAACTATTGATGCGAGTATTGCCCCGGGTGATACTTACACCCATGCCTTCACGCAGGTTTCCGGGTTTACCCCGGGCGCATTCAATACGGTAGTTGCTGTACTGGAAGCAGCGGGCGACCAAAACCTGAGCGATGATGCCGTGCGCACCGATATTAGCCCGGATTTGGTGGTTGGAATGGCGGAACTGCAGCCCAAACCATTATTCAAGGTATTCCCCAACCCTTCAAATGGCCGGTTTGAATACGAAGCCGATGACTCGTTTTTAGGCGGCACCCTTCAGGTGATGAGCAGTCAGGGCCAGTTGATAGCAACCCTTCCGCTGAATTCCAATAGGGCAGAGGTGTCTTGCCTGCTGCATCGAACGGGCGTGTTTTACCTCGTTGCCCAGGCAAAAAACAGAAGCCGATTGGTGAAAAGGGTGGTGGTGTTCTAAATCATCTGGGAGGTGGGAAGAAGTTGGGGGTGCCTGCTCGGGCCGTCTTCTGCTCACTCAGGCCTATCTGTATTCAGGATTAAAGCCTGCCGGCTCGAAATTTGTGAATTGCAGCTCTGGTTCGAGATTAGCGGTTGCTTTGGGGCGTATGCGTTCGCCACGGCTAATACTCCAGAATAAACTTCGATAAATTCTGCCCCTTCTCCAGCTCCAGCTTTTTGCGCAGGCGGTAGCGGGCTACCTCCACGCCGCGCTGGGAAATGCTGAGCAGGTTGGCAATCTCCTTGGTGTTGAGGTTGAGCCGGAGCAGGGTGCACAGCTTTTGCTCGTTGGGCGAGAGATCGGGGAAATCCTGCTGCAGCCGGCTCAGGAAGTCACCGTGCACTTTGTCGAAGTGGTACTCAAACTGCTCCCAGTCTTCCTGCAGCTTGAGGTTGATATCGATTTCTTTGACGATTTCCTCCAAAGCGCGTTTGGCCTCCGACCACCTGCCATTCGCCTGAACGGTTTGCAGCTCCTTCTTGATGGAGTCGATAAACTCATTTTTGACAACCAGGTTCATGGTAGATGCCGCAAGGAGGTTATTCACGTGCTGGAGTTCGCTTTGCACTTTTTCTTTTTGCAGTTGGTTGAGGGCTTGCTGCTTTTCAGCCTCTATCTGTGTCCGTTTTTGCTGCTCTCTACGGAGTTTATGCTGTTGTTGTTGCTCCAGCTCTTGTTCTTTACGCAGGTAGCGTCTTCGTTGCAGATTGAAAAGGATGAGGAGGGCTGCAAGGCCGAGCAGCAAGTAGACTATCATGGCGGCCCGGCTGAGGTAAAACGGAGGCATAACGGTGACCTCAACGGGTTGGCTGGTAATGATTTTACCGTGGTAGCTGCGGGCTTGTGCCCAGAAGGTGTAGTTGCCAGGCTTGAGATTCGTATATTCCTTGCTGGTGGTGTTGGCCCAGGGGCTGTAGCGCTCGTCGAAGCCCTCAAGCATATACCGGAATCTTGTATTATTCAGGTTGGAAAACTGAAAGGCTTCAATACTGAATTTTATAATTTTATTGCCGGGGCCAATCTCAATCTTGGGTGTGGCACTGGGCGAGGTGGCAAAGGGGCTGAGGCTGTACAATTCCTGGTCTTTGGAGACACTGTAAATTTGTTTGGTCACAATTGGCTGTTGGATAACCGGGCGGTCCTCAGCCGAGGGCATATAGTGTACGAAACCCTCGTTAGCGGAAAATAAGATCCCCTCATCAATGTGGATAGAGGCTTGCAGAAGGTCATTGTTAAGGTGGTACCGCAGTTGGTACAGTGAGGAGGGCTGGTACTGGTAGTTGTCTTCGCTGATTTTCTGATAAAAGCCGACCCTGCTATCGGAGAGAAGGTGGACATTGTTTTTTTGGTCTTGTTCCAATAGGTAGACCGGGGTCCGGCTGGTGTCCTCAGTGAACTGCCTGGCCTTGGCAATAGCACCGGTCTCCGGGTTGAGGTGGAAAAGGCCAATGGAGGTAGGCAGGTAGAGCTCGCCTTCCACCCGGGCAAGCGCAATCTGTTCCTGGCTAAGCTGAAGGGAGTCGACGTCTACCGGCTCTGCCTGTACTGATCGCAGGTCGGAGGAAAGCGATAACTGATAAAGGCCTTTGTAATATTGGCTAACCCAAATCTGCCCTTCCCGGTCTTCTTCGAAGAATCGGCTGGACAGGTTAAAGCCCTGAATTGGCTGTACTGGCTCCAGTAGCTTTCGAGGATTGATACGAAAGAGGTAAAGCCCAAAGTAACTGCCACCAATGGCGTAGTTGGGGTTAGACCGCAGCGGCTTTACCCCCCAGATGCCATCAGTAGCTGCTACCTGCCGGGCCTGGCCGTTTTCCAGTAAAAACAAGCCACGGTGGTGGCCGGCGTATAACCGGCCGGCAATGCGTTCCATTCCGTAAGCCGGGCCGTAAGTGCCCGCTAAAAAGGTGCTTTTGTTGCTGCCTCGTTCTAAAAAGTAAATACCGCTGGAGGTGGTAAAGTAGGTGCCTTCATCGGTTTCATAGCCTTCGTAGCCGCTGCCTTGCAGGCCAATGGCTTTGCCGACCAGCCGCATTGGAGCGTTGATGTGAACCAGTGCGATCCCGTTTTGCATGCCTACCCACAAGTTTCCTTCGTAGTCCTGAAAGCTGCGCAAACAAGCATTGGTAGCCAGGCCGGCTTCTACCGTAATTTGTTTGATCGTTTCCTTCTGCGGTTCGAAGAGGAAAAGCCCGGCGGCCTGCGTGGTAATAGCCAGCCGGCGATCGGAAAGCGATAGCACATGATTGACATAAGTGCCCCTCAGCGCTTGCTGCAGGGCAGGGTAGCGTTGCACAGTAGCAATTGGAGTACGGTACTCAATCTGTCCGGAATTGTAAAACAGGAGATATCCCTGATTGTAAGGGATCATACCGGAAATAATGCCGTTGAGCGTCTCAAAACCTTTGGCCGGCGACAAGGTGGTGCCGTCGGCTTCGAGCAGTGTAGCTTGCTGCGTCTGTGCGAAAAGCTTACCGTTGGCCACAAAACTACGCTTCAGCCCGTCCGGGTGGCCGAGCACCTGAATGCTGGACCCGTCGTAAAAGTAAATGCCCTGAAAAGTGCAGAAATAGACCTTGCTGCCCATGATATAAACGTCCCACACCTCATCAAAATCCGAATGAGCCTCCGGAATAGCCTTAGATAGAGAAACGTAGTTCCAGTCGCTTTCAAAGTACCCAAACTCCCCCTGTGCGCCCACATATAGCCGGTTTTTAACTGCGTCAAAGGCCAGCGAGCGGTTCTTTTTGCCGTTTTTGAAATTGTAGCGCCCCCATTCCTTCCCGTTGAAGGAGAGTACACAAAGGTTGTTGGCTACAAAAAGGCCCATGTCCCGGTTTTGGGCAAAGTCAATATTCTGTATACCTGCTTTGTAATCGGCGGGAGCAAAATTCTGGATAGGGTAGATGCTTTGAAGGGGCTGCGCCGCCAAAACAATACCTGTACACAGCAAAAAACAGCAGAGAAATAACCGATGAGTAGCTGTAGAATAATTGTGTAAGTTTAGGATAGGCATAAGGATTTGCATATCAGCAATTTAATTTGGTGTGTGTGCAGGTTTCGCGGCATAAAAATAGTAAAAGTGAAAGAAATGATGAGTAAAGTTTTTTAGGCTTCGGTGTTAAAATAATACTTTTTTGGGGTAACATAGCATCGGTTTTTATGATGGGGCTCCCGCAGATTTGCCAATTTTTATTCTGTAAAAAGCCCCGGTTTGCTCTAACGATCTAAAACCTTGTTGTATGCTCAAAAGAATACTAACCTATTTATTGCTGCCCCTGATGGCACTCTCTGCTTTCGGGCAATCTGATCAGGTATCCGTTGTACAAACCGATCAAGGCATGAAGCTGGTCGTTAATGGGTCAGACTTTATGGTCAATGGTATGAATTGGGATTATATCCCTATCGGGACGAATACCGTAAATGCTGATTTTTGGAAAAAATCGGACGACATTATCAAAGCCGGGCTCGACGCCGAGATGTCGCTGCTGAGGAATATGAACGTCAATGTGATCCGGCAGTATACCGGTGTGCCCGCCAGATGGATTCAGTACATTTACGAGAATTACGGCATCTATACCATGCTCAACCATTCCTTTGGCCGGTACGGGCTCACTTTAGATGGGGTGTGGACGCCTGTCACGCTGTATGACAACCCGAGAACCCAGGAATTTCTGATGGACGAAGTCACTCAACTGGTGGAAGAATACAAGAACACCCCGGGGCTTCTGCTATACCTGCTGGGCAATGAAAACAATTACGGTCTCTTCTGGCAGGGCGCGGAGACCGAGGACTTTCCCGACGATCAGGCCAGGATTGATTTCATTGGTGAGTCCCGTGGCCGCCCAATGTACCAACTGATGAACGAGGCTGCCAAGGCCATGAAAGCCATTGACCCTTCTCATCCGGTAGCAATTTGTAACGGCGATGTGCTCTTCATCGATATCATTGCAGAGGAATGCAAAGATGTGGACATCTACGGAACGAACACTTACCGGGGCGAGTCCTTCGGTGATATGTTCCAGGTAGTACAGGACAAGCTAGATATGCCTATCCTGTTTACCGAGTTTGGTGCAGATGCTTTCAATGCTGTGGAAATGGCCGAAGACCAAAAGATGCAGGCCTACTTTATGGTAGAAAACTGGAAAGAGATTTATGCGAATGCTGCCGGCGTTGGAGGTGTGGGCAATTCTATCGGCGGTTTTACCTTCCAGTTTAGTGATGGCTGGTGGAAATTTGGGTTTGATGACCGGGAAAATGCGGATGTACACGACAACAACGCTTCCTGGTCAAACGGCGGATATTATATCGACTACCGGGAAGGCCAGAATAACATGAACGAAGAGTGGTTTGGTATTTGTGCCAAGGGGCCGACCAACGAAAGGGGGTTGTATACGCTCTATCCGAGAGCGGCTTACTACGCCCTTAAAGAAGCCCATCAGCTCAACCCTTATGCGCCTGGCACAACTGTAGCCTCGGTCAATGCCTATTTTGACAATATTCAGCTCATGGATGCGGTGCTCAGAGCACGGGGGGATAAAGCCGCATTAGGAAGCGATAAGAAGCTCAGCCTGAGCAGCTTTAGAGCTGAACTCGAGACTTTCAATACCGGCGGGACACTGATCACTACGCCCGATTCGCCTGACCCGGCGGCAATCTCTGACCCGACGCTGGCTTCCTTTCCGGATGAGCTTGGCTTTGACCATATGCAGTCTTTCTTCTTTGGTGTGGAAGCCAACCCCAGTTCTGACTTATCCGCCAGGGCCAGTTTCAACCTGGTCGGAAATGTGGCGGACAACCCCATCAATGAAATTTTTTACGAAAATATCGTCCGCGACCGCAATGGTAACGGGATCAGGAGCGATGGCAATTTAAGGCTCTACGATGCGGAAATTGACTGGACCGGGGATGACTTTGACGTAAGAGGCTTCTACCGGACCGGCCACTATCACTGGGCTTATGAAGGCGACTTTTTCGGCTTGTACCCGGAAGCCAACTACGGCCCCAACCTGGATATTTACAACGGTGAAATTCTGGGTATGGAAATAGATGGCAAAAGGGCTTTTGACGGCCTAAATATTGCCTTTGGCCCACAATTGTGGTGGGGCGCCAACCCGGCGGTCCTGGTAAAATACGGCCGGGAAATCAGTAAATTTAAAGTAACCGGTGTCTTCCACGAAGATATCGATGATGCCCCTGAGTTCGTGACCTCTATCGCCGTCCCCCTCCCCAAAACCCGGAGAGCTACCATCCATGTAGCACGGGAATTGGGGCCCTTGGAGATCGAGGTAGGCGGCATTTGGGGAGGCTCTCCCTTAAATGGGCGAAGCTTCCAGGTGGTACAGGGCGAACCGGGGAAATACGAAGTGTTTGAGGATCAGATTAACCCCTCAGACAACTGGGGCGGCAAAGCCAAAGTCAAATTCTCCAAAGGGGCATTTAACTGGTATGCGCAGGGCTCTACAATGGGGCTTGTTGCTAATGGCGGGTTCGATGCAACCCGTACGTTTACGGGGTGGAGGCTGAAGGACAGCGGTAGCGGAAACATGAATAACTTCCTGACTGGGTTTACGTACACCATCGGCAAATTCCAGTTTGCGCCGAACTTTTTGTGGCAAAAACCCCTGGTTGACCCTATCCCGGGCAATGTCCCATCGCCTGGCCGGCTTAGAAATATCCTGGATGACCCATTCGTCGTCAGAAACGGCAACAGAGAAACGATTGCGGGTGAATTCCTGATCACCTTTGACCCAACACCCGGCACCTGGATGTATGAATGGGATAACGACCGTGCCGAAGATGCCAAATTTGCGATGAGCGCTGGATTCGTTTACCGTCACCTGCCTACCTCTATGGATGCAGCTATCGGCTTTTTGGGCAATCGTACTTCTTTCGCGTTTCCCGGGGCTGCGCCGGCACAAAATCTGTGGGAATCCAACATCCGAATGGTCTCTAAAATAAACCCGGACCTGGGGCTTATTGCCAATATCTTGTTCGGAACAGCTCAGGCGAATGGCGACAGTGACCGGTTAATTGAACGCTACGCCATGGATCTGAGGGGCATATACAAGAAGTACAAGCTGATTTCTCACTTCAAGATCAATGACTGGGGCCCCTTTGATTATCATCGGGATTTCAACCTTACTTACCCGGTTCAATTAATGCTTGACCTGTCCACTACGCTGAGCAAGCCTGATTGGTATATCCTGCCAAGCACCCAGCTGGGCGTGCGCTGGACCTGGCGTTCTTTAAACGAGTTTTCTCCTCGTTACCTCCCAACGGTAACCGCTTCTGAGTTTGCTACAGAGCCGGAAATAAGCCCGGTGGGCTTTGACAACGGCACCGAATGGGAATTCAGAACTTATCTTCACATCAACATCGGCAGTTAGCAGCCCGTATGAAAAAATAAAGCCATGAAAAAGAATACAGTCATGAAAATTAATACCCTGCTTTTGCTGGGATTGGTACTGCTCCTCAGCAATTGCACAAGAGACCTTTCTGAAGATGCAAAACCTGCCACTTTCCCGGCAAACGGGAACGTCTACATTGATGGATTCAGTGCCGGGTTGGAATACTTGCCATTCGGAGATTCTTACCTTGAAGCGTTTTCTGTAGATGAGCAGACCGCATACGCCGGAGAATCCGCCATGCGGTTTGATATACCGAATGTAGGGGACCCGGATGGCGCTTATGCCGGGGCCATTTTTCCAGATTACGGCGGCCGTGACCTTTCCGGTTTCGATGCGCTCACTTTTTGGGCGAAAGCCAGTAAGAAAGGAACCATCAACGAGATGGGTTTCGGGCAGGACTTTAGAGACAATAAATACCAAGTCACCCTCAATAACCTGGAGCTCACCACCAATTGGAGACAATACAGCATTGCCATTCCTGACCCTTCCAAACTGACTCAGGAGGCCGGCTTGTTTTGGTATGCGGAAGGCCCTGAAGACGGCGAGGGGTACACCTTTTGGGTCGATGAATTAAAGTTTGAAAATACAGGCAAGGTCGCACAGCCCAGGCCGTCTATCTTTGAGGGTGCAGAAGCGGCTATTCAAACGCTAGTTGGTGTATCCACACCGGTTTCTGGCTTGCGGCAAACGGTTAATTTAGGGAATGGCGAGGATCAAACCGTTACTGTCGCTCCTGCGTATTTTGAATTTACCTCTTCTGACCCCAGCGTCGCATCCGTTGATGAATCGGGCGCAATTACCGCAGTAAGTGCGGGAGAAGCCGTTATCACTGCTACCTTAGGCGGGGTGGAAGCAGCAGGCTCCGTCACCGTTACCGTTACTGGTGAATTTAATGGCGCTCCTACCCCTATGCAGGACCCCGCTGATGTGATTTCTATCTTCTCGGATGCCTACACCAATGAGCCGGTGGATTATTATAACGGCTACTGGGCGGAAGGCCAGACTACTCAGGGCCAGGATGATATCAATATTGCGGGAGATAATATTATTGCCTACACAGATTTGAATTTTGTAGGGATCCAATTCCTAATTGATGCTCCGACGATAGATGCGTCTTCCATGACGCACTTCCATGTTGACATTCAGCCTAGAGAAGAAATCCAGCAAGGAGATTTTTTAACAATCAGGGTGGTTGATATTGGACCGGATGGTGAAATTGGAACTGGCGATGATTCTTCCGGTGAGATTACACTTGACAATTCTAACCTGACAGAAGGGGAGTGGTATAGCATTGATGTTCCCTTCTCAAGTTTAGGCATGTCTGGCCAATCGAATTTAGCGCAGATCGTCTTTGTTTCGGATGCGACCATCTCCAGCATCTATGTCGATAATATTTACTTCTACGATGATGGCGGAGTAGTTGGCCCCACTGGCCCGGAGATGGCTGCTCCCGCCCCAACGCAAGCAGCAGCGGATGTGATTTCCATTTTCAGTGACGCCTACACGAATATCAATGGTAACCTGAACCCAGACTGGGGGCAAGGCACTCAGGTTTCAGAAGTAAGCATTAGTGGCAATAATACCCTGCTCTACGAAGGGCTGAATTTCCAGGGTCTGGAATTGGAAAGCAGCACCGATGTGAGCGAAATGGAATTTCTGCACATTGATTACTGGACGGACAACTCCTCCGCCCTGAATGCCTTCCTGATCAGCACCGGGCCGGTTGAAACGGCAAGCGTGTTGTCTGTGCCGACATCCGGCTGGGCAAGCGTAGACATTCCACTGGGTGACTTTTCTGCGGTAGACCTGGCGGATATCATTCAGATGAAGTTTGACGGCAACGGGGATATCTATCTGGACAATATTTACTTCTACAGGACAGGCGGAGGCAGCGGCGGAGACGAACCGGCTACTGCCGCACCCACCCCCACGGAGGACCCTGCTAACGTCATCTCATTATTCAGTAATGCCTACACCAATGTCGCTGTTGACACCTGGCGGACGGACTGGTCGGCAGCTGCTCTGGAGGACATTCAAATTGAGGGGAATGATGTGAAAAAATACACCGAGCTTGATTTTGTCGGGGTAGAAACCACCGGTGGCAATATACTCGACCTTTCTGCTATGACCCATATACATGTAGATATATGGACACCCAACATGACTACCTTCCGCATAAGGCTGGTTGATTTCGGTGCCGATGGAGGCTTCGATGGCGGTGACGATTCGAATCACGAGTTGATCTTCGAAAACCCCGCTCAGGGGCAATGGGTTTCCTACGACCTTCCGCTTGCCGATTTTACCGGGCTAAGCAGCACCGAGCATATGGCACAGTATATTTTTTCCGGATTGCCGGTGGGCGAGGGGACGCTGTACGTTGACAACGTCTATTTCTACCAGCAGTAGGCACTCAAATGCGAACCATTAAAACAAAAAGAAATGCAGACACCATTTTCCAAAATATACAGGCCTGGCATCAACCTCATTTTTTCATTGGCTTTAGCGCTTTTATTTGCAGGTTGTGAGGCCAATGAAACGCAAACGGTGGCCCGGTTCACCGACCTTGCCTTTGAAGACAACTTTGATACCGATGGCCCGATCGATGAATCGACCTGGAATTATGAAATTGGAACGGGGATCAATAATGGCCTGCCGGTTGGCTGGGGAAACAATGAATTGCAGTATTATACCGACCGGCTGGAAAACATTAAGGTCGAAGATGGGCTGTTGCATATCACGGCGCTTCAGGAAAATTTTGAAGGCGCTGCTTATACCTCTGCCCGTATCACCACCAAAGGCAAAGTCGAGCAACGGTACGGGCGCATTGAAGCACGCATGCAACTGCCTTGGGGTCGCGGCTTGTGGCCGGCATTCTGGATGCTGGGCAGCAATATTGATGAAGTAGAGTGGCCGGAGTGCGGCGAAATTGATATTATGGAATACCGCGGGCAAGACCCTTCAACGCTCATCGGGAGTGTGCACGGCCCCGGTTATTCTGCCGGAAACGCCGTAAGCAAAGAGTACGTTTTGCCTAAAGACCGCTTTGATACCGGCTTCCATATATTTGGTATCGAGTGGGGGCCGGATTATATCAATTTTTATGTAGATGACGTGCTGTACAATCAGATAACACCGGAAGATGTGGATGGAGAATGGGTGTTTGACCAGCCGTTCTACATTATTTTGAATGTCGCCGTGGGCGGAGATTTCGTTGGGTCTGTAGGGGCGAACACCGTTTTCCCGCAGACTATGCTCGTTGACTATGTCAGGGTCTACAACGGGCCTGAATAAAGACATTCATTAACTTTTGCTAAAAGAAACCGCCAACTTTATGGGTGACCACCAGACTGCTCCTTCCATTGACATCCAACGGGTTAAGATAGAAGGTGAAGCGTACTTCAAAATTTCGAACAGCGATGCCATGCGGCCGTTCTTCATGAGCATCGTCAGTGATTCGAATCATTGGATGTTCATCTCAAGCAACGGCGGGCTGACTGCCGGCCGTAAAAATTCGGAATATGCCCTTTTTCCTTATTATACGGACGATAAAATCACAGAATCAGCCGAGGTGACCGGCAGCAAGGCTTTGTTCCGCATCCAAAAGGGGGGCAAAACCGCGCTGTGGGAGCCTTTTTCAATCCGGCAGGAAGGGCTTTATGAGGTCACCCGTAATTTGTATAAGAACCTCTACGGCAATAAAGTGCTGTTTGAGGAAATTAACCATGACCTGGGGCTGGCCTTTTGCTACCAGTGGAGCTCGAGTGACGCTTTCGGCTTTGTACGGGAGTCTACCCTGCTCAACAATGGCAAGGAAGCCGTCAACGTGCACCTCTTGGACGGCATTCAAAACCTGCTGCCCTACGGCGTCAACAGTGACTTGCAAATGCGCTCAAGCAACCTGGTAGACGCCTACAAAAAAAGCGAGCTGGAAAAACCAAGCGGGTTGGGCATCTACGCGCTGAGCGCTATCATTGTAGACCGGGCGGAGCCGAGCGAAGCCTTAAAGGCAAATATCGCCTGGTCCCACGGCTTGGAGTCGCCAACCTACCTGCTTTCTTCTTTACAGTTGGATGCCTTTCGGAAAGGGCTGGAAGTAAAGGAAGAAGTGGACATAAAGGCTGAAAAAGGGGCTTACTTCCTCAGCCAGGGCATCCGGCTGGAGCCAAATGCAGACAAGCGTTGGATGATCATGGCGGATGTAAACAAAAACCACGCCGACATCGCCCGAATCATGCATCAAATTCAGCATGGCGACAAACTGGAAGCAGCCATCCGGGCAGATATTCAAAAGGGCACGGAGCGCTTGATTGCCTTGGATGCCGCTGCCGATGGCCTGCAAAAAACCGGTGATGAATTGCGCGATGCCCGTCACTTCTCCAATGTGCTGTTCAATATAATGCGGGGTGGCATTTTTGACCACCATTATCAGATTGAAAAGCAGGATTTGAGTGACTACCTGGCAAAAGCTAATAAAACGGTATTCAAAGAAGCGCAGCGCATGTTGGCGCAACTGCCAGAGCGCTTCCCGCTGAGCCAACTGCGCAGCGCCGCGCAAGCAACAGGCAACCCGCACCTGCGCCGTCTTTGCCTGGAGTACCTGCCCCTGAAATTCAGCCGCCGCCACGGCGACCCCAGCCGGCCGTGGAACATATTTTCCATCAATACCCGCAGCGAGGTGGATGGCTCGAAAATACTGGATTATCAAGGCAATTGGCGGGATATTTTTCAAAACTGGGAAGCTTTGGCGCATTCCTACCCCCGCTTTGTGGAAAGCATGGTGCACAAATTCCTCAACGCCACCACTTTCGATGGCTATAACCCTTACCGCGTGACCAAAGACGGCTTCGACTGGGAGACTATTGAGCCGGATGACGCCTGGTCTTACATCGGCTACTGGGGCGACCATCAGATCATCTACCTGCTCAAGCTGCTGGAGTTCTGGGAAAAGCAGTCGCCCGGCGGCCTGCAGCGCTACTTTTCCGAAGACCTTTTTGTCTATGCAAACGTGCCGTACAAGATCAAGCCGTTTGAAGCCATATTGGAGGACTCTAAGGACACCATCGTATTCGATTTCAAAGCCGACGAAACCATCCGCCAAAAGCGCAGCGAAATAGGTGCGGACGGGGCGTTGCTCACCGGCCAAAGCGGGCAGGTTATTCAGGTTAACTTCATTGAAAAGATGCTGGCTACCCTGTTGGCAAAACTCTCCAATTACATTCCGGAAGGCGGTATTTGGATGAACACGCAGCGCCCGGAGTGGAACGATGCCAATAATGCCCTGGTGGGCAACGGGGTGTCTATGGTAACCCTCTACTACCTGCGCCGCTTTTTGCAATTCTTCGATGGCCTGTTTGCAAAAACTGATCTTCCCGCCGTTAAGGTCTCTGCTGAATTGCTGGATTGCTTCGAGGATATTTTAAAGACGCTACAAGCCAATCAAAACCTTTTATCCGGCACTTTCAGCGATAAGAGCCGAATGAAGGTACTCGAAGGGCTCGGGCAGGCGGCGAGCCGCTATCGTACCAGAATTTACGGCCACGCTTTCTCCGGGCAAAAGCACGACCTGAGCTTCGGGGATTTGCAAGACTTGATAAAGGTTAGCCTGCAATACATGGATCATGCTATTGCGGCCAACCGCCGGCCGGACGGGCTCTACCACGCCTACAACCTCATGGCAGTGGAAGAAGACGGAGGCGTTTCCATTGAGTACCTGGACGAGATGCTGGAAGGCCAGGTTGCTGTGCTCAGTGCGGGGTCCCTGTCAGCCGAACAGGCGCTGGAGGTACTGGATGCTATGAAAGACAGCGCGCTTTTCCGAAGCGATCAGTACAGTTTTATTTTGTACCCCAATAAGGACCTGGGGCGCTTTATGGACAAAAATAATATCCCCCAAAAACTGGTTGATGCCTCAAAGCTGCTTCAGCAACTGGTGGAAGATGGCGACACAAAAATCTTGTACCAAGACCTTAACGGTGATTATCACTTCAACGGTAATTTCAAAAACGCGAATGACCTGAAGGCCGCTTTAGATGCACTTTCAGAGACGGGATATGCCCCGCTTGTGGAAGCCGAACGCAAGAAGGTGCTCAATACGTTTGAGCAGGTTTTCAATCATAAAGCGTTTACGGGGCGTTCCGGCACCTTCTTCGGTTATGAGGGGCTAGGCTCTATCTATTGGCACATGGTCTCCAAGTTGCAGCTGGCTGTGCAGGAATGTTGCCTCAGCGCGATTGAGAAAGGAGCTGGCCCGGAGGCCACCGGCCGCCTACTCGAACACTACTACGAAATTAATGAAGGCATTGGTGTTCACAAATCCCCGGAACTCTACGGGGCCTTTCCCACCGACCCCTATTCTCATACGCCTGCCGGCAAAGGTGCACAGCAGCCGGGCATGACCGGGCAGGTTAAAGAGGATATCCTGAGCCGATTTGGCGAATTGGGCGTGTTTTTCCAGGAAGGGCTACTGAAATTTGACCCTTGCCTGCTGCGCAAAGATGAGTTTTTGAAAGAGCCTCATAGCTTCCATTACCGGGATGTAGAGGGCAAGAACCAGGCCATTGAGCTAAGCGAAGGGGAACTGGCCTTTACCATCTGCCAAGTGCCGGTGGTGTATCAGCTAAGTGGGCAAAATGGGCTGGCCGCCACGCTTAAAGATGGCTCGCAGGAGGCCTTTGACAGCACGGTCCTCAATGCAAATCTCAGCAATGAAGTATTCGAGCGAACTGGCCAAGTTACCCGCCTGACCGTCCTCTTGAAACCAAATGAACTGAAGTAGCCATGAAAAAACATAACTTGAATACTTTGACGCTGGTTGCGGCAATTGCTGCGCTTGTGATCGCCTTCATTAACTACGGCTGTGGCAACTCGAGTGGCACGCAAGAAGCAAGCGCTACCGAACAACCTAGAACGGTAAGTGCCGCCGGTATGCTTGGCAACCCGGCTTACCGGGCTATTTCCTACGGAGGTTACCGCACCAATACCCGCGAGGCGCAGCCTACCGTAGCCGAGCTGAAAGAGGACATGCTGCTGCTGGAAGCCCTGGGTGTCAAAGTATTGCGCACCTACAACGTCCATCTCGATCAGGCGGCGAATGTGCTGGCGGCTATCCGGGAGCTGAAGGCCGAAGACCCGGATTTTGAAATGTACGTCATGCTCGGGGCTTGGATCAATTGCAAAGGGGCTTTTACCGCCGAGCCCGACCACAGTGCTGAAGACGAAGCGGCGAATGCAGCGGAAATTGAGCGCGCCGTAGCGCTGGCGAATCAGTACCCGGATATCGTCAAAATCATCGCCGTAGGCAACGAGGCCATGGTCAAATGGGCGGCGAGCTACTTCGTGCAGCCCGGGGTCATTCTGAAGTGGGTGGAGCACCTGCAGGGCTTGAAAGCGGAAGGTGAACTGCCGGAGGGCCTTTGGATTACCAGCTCGGATAATTTCGCTTCCTGGGGTGGCGGCGGGCCGGAATACCATGTGGAAGACCTGGAAAGGTTGTTGCAAGCCGTTGACTTTGTTTCCCTGCATACCTACCCCATGCATGATACGCACTACAACCCGGAATTCTGGGGCGTTACCGAAGCCGAAGCCAAACTGCCCAAAACGGAACAAATTGACGCAGCGATGGACCGCGCCCTGCAGTACGCACAGCAACAGTACCAGCAAACTAAAGCCTACATCCGGGGGCTGGGGATTGACAAACCCATCCACATTGGGGAAACCGGCTGGGCGACTGCCTCCAATAGCTTCTACGGACCGGAAGGCTCCAAAGCCACCGATGAATATAAGTCCGGTTTATACCATGAGCGGATACGCAACTGGACCGATGAAGCCGGCATCAGCTGCTTCTACTTTGAGGCCTTCGACGAGAACTGGAAAGATGCCGGCAACCCCGGCGGCTCGGAAAACCACTTCGGCCTGTTCACCATCGACGGTAAAGCCAAATACGCCCTTTGGGAGCTGGTGGACAAAGGCGCTTTTGAAGGCCTCGGCCGCAAGGGAGAGCCCGTAACAAAAACTAACGACGGGGATAAGGCGGCGCTGTTGGAAACCGTAGCTGCCCCGCCTCTTATGAAGGGAGGGCCTGCGCAGTGATTCAACCAACTAAACGGCTTAAGCGCTAAAACCTATGACAAAACGAACCCTATTACTCAACTTACTGACTCTGATGATGCTCGCCGCCTGCCAATCCGAGGGCTCCCTGCCAATAGAAGTTTACGAAACTTCCGCCGAGGGCCATCAGCTTACACCTCTGACAGATTTCGCGGAAGCCAAAAGCCCCACGGCGCTGAAGCTGCGCCCGGAAGAACCCTTCCAAACCATTACTGGTTTCGGCGGCTCCTTCACCGAGGCGTCGGCTTACCTGCTGAACGAACTTGGCGAAACCAATCGTAAGAAGATCATCGATGCTTACTTCAGTTCAGAAGGAGCCCGCTATTCCCTGACCCGCACCCACATGAATTCCTGCGACTTTTCCCTGGGGCATTATTCCTATGCGCCGGTGGAAGGGGATACGGCCTTACAGCACTTCTCTATCGAAGAGGACCGGGGCGATATCATCCCGATGATCAAGGATGCGATGGCCGCCTCTGAAGATGGGTTTAAGATCATCTCTTCCCCCTGGACCGCCCCGCCCTGGATGAAAGATAACAACGACTGGATGGGCGGCAAGCTCCTGCCTAAGTACTATGATACCTGGGCCCTGTTCTTCTCCAAATATCTGGAGGCTTATCAGGCAGAAGGAATCGATATCTGGGGCTTCACCGTGGAAAATGAGCCCCTGGGCAACGATAGCAACTGGGAAAGCATGCACTATAGCCCCTCGGAAATGACCGCTTTTGTGCAAAACCACCTTGGCCCCCGTTTGGAAGCCGATGGGCACCAAGCCAAAGTGTTGGGCTATGATCAAAACCGGGAGCACCTGAAAGAATGGGTGGATGAGATGTACCAAAACGAGGCAACGGCTCGATACTTCGACGGTACTGCTATACACTGGTACGCAAGCACCTTTGAAGTATTTCCGGAAGCATTGCAGTACGCCCACCAAAAAGCACCGGACAAGTACCTCATCCAAACGGAAGCCTGTGTGGACGCAGAGGTCCCCAAATGGAAAAACGACGCCTGGTACTGGTCGAAGGAAGCCACCGACTGGGGCTGGGACTGGGCACCCGAAGATCAAAAGCACCTGCACCCCAAGTACGTGCCCGTATACCGCTACGCCCGCGATATTATCGGCTGCCTGAACAATTGGGTAGACGGCTGGGTCGACTGGAACATGGTGCTCAACCGGCAGGGCGGCCCCAACTGGTTTGAGAACTGGTGCGTGGCACCGGTGATTGTAGACCCGGATCAAGATGAAGTCTACTTCACGCCGATTTACTACACCATGGCGCATTTCAGCAAATTCATCCGGCCCGGTGCCAAACGCATCGGCTTTGACAATCCGGATGAAGACTTGATGGTAACCGCTGCCCAAAACCCGGACGGCTCAGTAGCAGTGGTTGTCTTCAACCCCACTGAACAAGAAAAAGCATTTACTGTGGCGATGGGCGAAAAAGCCGCTTCGGTCACCATCAGCAAGCAAGCGATTCAAACTATAATGATTAAGCAATAAATGAGGAGCGATGAGTAATACAACAGCAGCTAGAGATAAGGTGCCCTTTGGGCAGAAAATAGCCTTCGGAGTGGGTATGCTCGCCAATCAGATGTTCCCGGCTATTTTGGGGATATTTATGGTGGTCTTGGTTGAAGATTTGAAATTTACCGGCCTGATGTGGGCAGCTATATTTGTAGCGCCCAGGATTTTTGATGCTTTTACGGACCCTATCATGGGGTTCATCTCGGACAATACTCAGTCGCGCTGGGGAAGGCGCCGGCAGTACGTAATGCTGGGCGCAATCATGATGGGCGTTGCGTTCATCTCCATGTGGCAGCTCTACATTGACAACTCGCTTTCCTACAACTTTTGGTATTTCTTCCTTTGGTCCATTGTATTCTACCTGGGGCTCACCATATTCAGTGTGCCTTACGTTGCTATGGGCTATGAGATGACCGATGATTTCCATGAACGGACCAACATCATGGCCGTTGCGCAATGGATAGGGCAATGGGCCTGGGTGATTGCCCCTTGGTTTTGGATTATCATGTATGATCCGGACTGGTTTCCATCGGCAGAGGTGGCCACGCGCAGCCTGGCGTTTTGGGTCGGTATCCCCTGTGCGATTTGCGCAATGGTGCCAGCGCTCTTCATCAAAAGCGAGTCTACGCTGGGTAAGGATTACGAGCCTATGAATGCCAGCAATATAGGGGCAAGCTTTACCAAGATACTAGCGGGCTTCCGGGAGGCATTCAAGTTAAGGGAGTTTAGAAAACTATGCATTACCACTTTTCTGATTTTCGGCTCTTTCAACACCGTGGCCGCGCTGACCTTCTTTGTCATCGTCTATAAGCTTTTTGATGGCGACGCCGGAGCCGCCGGCGTATGGGTGACTTTATTTGGGTCTCTTAGCGCCCTGGGGACGACCTTCATCGTCATCCCCATCGTTGCCTGGATGTCCAAAAAAATAGGTAAGAAGCAAGCATTTTTATTGTCGCAAGCCATCTCGATCATGGGCTATACGGCGCTTTACTTCCTGTTCGTTCCCGGCAAGCCATGGCTGTACATCTTCGCACTGCCGCTTTTCTCTTTCGGCATCGGCAGCCTGTTTACTATTATGATGTCCATGACGGCGGATATTCTGGATGTAGATGAACTCAATACCGGAAAGCGGCGCGAAGGGACTTTTGGAGCCATCTACTGGTGGATGGTGAAAATAGGGTTTGCATTAGCCGGCGGCTTGAGCGGCCTGGCTATTTCTATTGTTGGTTTTGATGCTTCTCTGCCGACAACGGAGCAGCAGGGCGCTGTGGATGCATTGCATGCCTTTTTCTGCTTTTTCCCTGTATTGGGGACGGTGATTGCAATTTGGATCATGAGCGATTATGACATTACCGAAGAAAAGGCCAATGAAACACGGGCGGCTATTAACCGCCGGAAAAAGGGCAATGTGGCTTCCTCCGCCTATTTGCCTGGCAAGCTGCTGTCCCTTAGGGAAAACCTGCATTTGAATGGCGTACCCGGCGTAGATTTCAGTGGTCAATCCAAGTCAGAAATCAGTGCGCTTTTTGCCCAAAAGCTTAGCAATAACTTGCACGGCCTGTGCTTCAGCCCGTACGTAGAGGGCCAGGCTGCAGGTGATATCTTGTCAAAAGAACAAATCCGGCGCCGCATGGAAATCATCATGCCGCACACGGAATGGATCCGCTCCTTCTCCTGCACGGAAGGCAACGAGCTCATCCCCCGCATTGCCCACGAGAAGGGCCTGAAGACGATGGTGGGCGCCTGGATCAGCGAGGACAGCGCGCGAAACGAAAAGGAAATTAAAGCATTGGTGGAGTTGGCCAAAGAGGGGCTGGTGGATATCGCAACGGTTGGCAATGAGGTGCTGCTCCGCAATGAGCTTCAGGAAGAAGAAATCATCGAATACCTCAAACGGGTAAAAACCATGCTGCCCCCGGGTATACCCTTGGGCTACGTCGATGCCTATTACCAGTTCCTGGAACGGCCCGCTCTGGTCGGTGCCTGTGATGTTATACCGATCAACTGTTACCCGTTTTGGGAAGGGTCAGATAATGAACACGCGATGTCATTCCTGCAGCAGATGTTCGAGCTGGCGCAGGAAGTAGCCGGGGGCCGGAAGGTGATTGTCGCAGAGACAGGATGGCCTAGCGACGGGCAAGCTGTGGAAAGTGCGGAGCCTTCTGCTGAAAACGCGATGAAATACTTTATCAATGCTCAGGAATGGGCGAAAGCAAATAATACTGACCTATTCTACTTCTCCTCCTTCGATGAATCCTGGAAGGTATACCACGAAGGGGAAGTAGGCACCCGCTGGGGGTTATGGGATAAGCATGAGCAACCCAAGTTTGTATCAGAAAACGTTAAAACCAACTAGCGATATGTCAATACGGTATGATAGATTGGAGCACCTTAAAGGCGTCGATTTGTCTGGTAAGCATGCCGGTCAGCTGGGGGTGCTGTTTAGGAATATACTGGGCGATGGCTTGCACGGGTTGTGCTACAGTGCCTACGATGAAGGGCAGGAGCCGGGGTCTCAGCTTAGCGCAGCGCAAATCCGGCGTCGCATGGGCATCCTCGCACCCCACATTAAGTGGATTCGCAGTTTTTCCTGTGTGGAAGGCAATGAACTCGTACCGGAAGTAGCCCGGGAGTTTGGCCTCAAAACACTTGTGGGCGCCTGGTTGAGCGATGATAAGGACTTGAATGAGCAGGAAATCGAATGGCTGATCCGTCAGGCCAAAGCCGGCTTCGTGGATATAGCCGCTGTGGGCAACGAAGTGATGTACCGCAAAGAGCTGACGGAGGGCGAATTGCTGGAATACATCGCCCGCGTCCGGGAGGCTTTACCGGATGAAATCCCGGTGGGCTATGTAGATGCATACTATGAATTCAGTGCACGCCCTCAGATAACCGCAGCCTGTGATGTTATTCTGGCTAATTGTTATCCCTACTGGGAAGGCTGCCATATCGATTACAGCCTGATGCATGCCAAGCAAATGTACTACCAGGCTTTGCACGCTGGGCAGGGCAAGCGGGTCATTATTACAGAAACGGGCTGGCCAAGCCAAGGCACTGGGCTGGGCGATGCGGAGCCTTCCGTTGCAAATGCGCTTCGTTACTTTCTGAACATACAGCAGTGGAGCAAGGCAGAAAATATTGAAGTCTTCTATTTCTCCTCCTTCGACGAATCGTGGAAGGTGGGGGATGAGGGCGATGTCGGCGCCTATTGGGGCCTGTGGGATAAAAACGAAAAGTTGAAATTTTAATGGATCAAGACAATCATTTGCCCTTTCCCTACGGAAGGGCAATTTGCTACTCTGGCTTCCGGGAAGGCCAATATCCCGGAGGCAATTACCCAGCTTATGAGCAGGTGCGGGAAGATTTGCTGATACTGCAAGGGCACTGGAAGTACCTGCGGTTGTACGATTGTGACCCGCACGCGGAGACGGTCCTGCGGGTTATTCGGCAGGAAGCACTGGACTTTCAAGTGATGCAGGGGGCTTATATAGAAGCAGAAATGAACAACTACGGCTGCCCTTGGGGCGGCGGGGTGTACTCCGAGGCGCAGCTGGAAGCCAACAAAGCACAGAACGACGCGCGAATCCAGAAGCTGATCGACTGGGCGAACGCTTACCCCGATATCATCTGCTCTACCTCGGTGGGCAATGAAGCTTGTGTGGATTGGACGGACCACTATGTGCCCGTGGGCCGGGTGATTGCTTTTGCACGCCGCGTCAAAGCCAATACGCCGCAACCCGTTACCTTTTGCGAAAACTATGTGCCCTGGATGCATAAGCTGCGCCCGCTAGTGCAGGAGGTCGACTTTATTTCCATCCACACCTATCCGGTATGGGAGTACAAGCACATTCACGAGTCGCTCGAATACACCAAATCGAACTACTACGGGGTCGCTGAGCTGTACCCGGATACGCCGGTGGTCATTACCGAAGCCGGCTGGACCACCCGCTCCAACGGGCAGGGCATTGATCCCGGACACGTCAACGAGCGCCTCCAAAAGGCGTATTACGACGATCTGATGGCCTGGACGGACGCCGAGCAAATCCTCACCTTTGTCTTCGAAGCCTTCGATGAGCCCTGGAAAGGATCCCCGGACCCAATGGAGCCCGAAAAGCACTGGGGGCTGTTTCGGGTAGACCGTACGCCTAAACTGGCGGTGAAAAGAATAGCCGGTTAGCCTCGTTGCCCGCCTTCCTGACCCTCAAATTTTAGTAGCCTGCGCATTGTCCTTTCCACTTCGTACCGGGGCCATGAAAGATCTAATTTTTCATTAGGTGAAAAATTTAATGCTATCGGTACCAATTAGGAATTCAGAGCCCTAAGCTTTTGGTTTTTAATGGTTTGTTCGTGGTATCTAGTAGGTTAATAATTAATTAACCCCCGGTTTTTATTCAATTTACAACTCTCTGTTTTCTTTACAGTAAAATATTGCATCTGGCTAGTGTGGCTAATCTGAATGGCGGGATAGTTTTTTCGCGCCCTGCCCTTTTCGGGTATTGGGCTTATAGTTGGCAAACCATTGCGGCCCCTTCTACTGGGCACAAACCAAAGACTTAATGCTCACCTAAATACTTTATTATGAACAATTGCTTTACACTTCGGCGCTTGTTCCCTACCATACTGTTGGTAGTGGGTTTAGCGTTCACTGGTTTTGCACAAAATTTTACCATCACCGGTAAGGTGACAGATTCTGAAGGCGAGCCGCTCATTGGTGCCTCAGTTGTCGTTGAGGGCGCTCAGGGAGGCACCGTAACGGACGTAGATGGTAATTACCAACTGAATACGAATGCCAAAGATGGGGTCCTTGTGGTTTCCTACGTAGGTTATCAGACCAAGCAAGTCCAATTCAACGGGCAAACCCGGATCGACATTGTGATGGAGACGGGCTCGAGCCTTTTGGACGAAGTTGTCGTCGTAGGCTACGGCACGCAGGAAAAAGAGGACGTCACCGGCTCCATCTCTTCCGTAAAAGGCAAAGATCTTAAAAACCTGCCGGTTATTGGCGCTTCCCAAGCGCTTCAGGGCAGGGCAGCGGGCGTTCAGGTAGTGCGCAATGGCGGCGCACCAGGTGATGGTGGCTCTATCCGCATAAGGGGTACCGGCACAGTCAACAACGCCAACCCGCTGGTTGTCGTAGACGGGGTGCCATTAGCTTACGGCAGCATCAATGATATCAACCCGAACGATATTGAGTCGATCGAAGTGCTTAAGGACGCTTCCTCCTCTGCTATCTACGGTCAGCGGGCCGCTAATGGGGTAATCATTGTTACCACCAAACGTGGCGGCTTCAACGAGCGTACATCAGTCTCGCTAAATGCCTACGCTGGCGTTTCCAATATCACCAACCGCATCGATGTGCTCGATGCGCCCACCCTGGCGAATATCAAACGCGAAGCTTACCAAAACGACGGCCGAGATGTGCCGGAAATCTGGAATGAGCCGGCTTTTCAAGTACAGCGTACCAACTGGCAGGATGAGCTGTTCCAAACAGGCTTTACGCAGAACTACGACTTCACCCTTAGCGGAGGCAGTGAGCGCACAAGCTTTGCTTTTACCGGCGGCTACTTCAGCGAAGAAGGCACTATCGAGAATTCTTTCTTTGACCGCTACTACGCCCGCATCAACTCCACCTTCAGGGTAACGGACTGGCTGACAATAGGGGAAAACCTGCAGCTGACACGTCAGGAAGGCAATTTCCTGAATACCAATTCCGCTCAAACCGGGCTGGTATGGAGCGCCATCCGTTTCCACCCGGGCCTGCCTGTCATCGTCGACAGCCCGCTGCCGGGCCATGAGCTTGGGCAATACGGTTCATCACAGGTAAGCGGCGAGTTTGGTGATATCAACAATCCGATTTTTACCTCTGATATTGAAGATGATATCGCCACGAATAACCGCTTCCTCGGTAATTTATTTGCGGAAATAGAGCTCACAGATGGCTTGAAGCTACGTGGTAATTTTGCAGCCGATGCCGCTATGTTTGACCGCACGCAGTTTTTCCCGATCATTGATCAGCAGATACGCGCCCGCGACCGCAACGGCTTGGAGCGCAGCTTTAGCGAGTCTTACTCACTCTTGGGTGAATACTTCCTGTCGTACGATAAAGTCTTCAACAACGTGCACCAGGTTAATCTGGTTGGTGGTTATACAGCGCAGCAGTTTGTAAGTGAAAACTTCTTCGCTGAGCGCTTGGATTTTCCGAATGAAGACCCAGATCAGCGCTTCCTAAATGCCGGCAACACCATCAACGGCGCGAGCGGCACACGGGAGGATTTCTCCCTGGCTTCGGGCTTTGCCCGGCTCAACTATTCCTTTGATGGCCGTTACTTGCTGACCGCCACAGTACGCCGTGACGGTTCTTCCCGCTTCGCGCCGGACAACCGCTGGGGCACTTTTCCAGCCTTCTCCGCTGGCTGGCGGATTTCCCGGGAGCCTTTCTTCCAAAACATCAAAGGCATTAGCTTCCTGAAAGTGACGGGGGGCTGGGGGCAACTTGGCAACCAAGAGGTGGCCAACCTGCAGTACCTGGCCCTGGTAGCAAGCGGCCGCCGCTATGCGTTTGGTGCAGATGGGCGCACCCAGGTTGTTGGGGCCAGCCTGAGCCGTATCCCGAATGAAAATATTTCCTGGGAAACTGCAGAAATGCTAAACTTTGGCCTTGAAATTGGCTTGCTGGACAACCGCTTGTTTGGTACATTCAACTACTTCATCAAGGATACCAAAGACATGCTGCTGGCACCGCCTACCGTGGGTACGATTGGCCGTACCGATGTGCCCGATCAAAACGTTGGCGAGCTGCGTAATCAGGGCCTGGAAATGGAGCTGAGTTTTCGTGGCTCCGCTGGTGATTTCACCTATAACCTGAGCGGCAATGCCGCTTTTATACAGACGGAGGTTACCCGCCTGTTTGATGGTAACTTCCTGGCCTCCCGCTTCTACGGCCGCCCCAATCAGGAGATCGCCCGTACTTTTGAAGGCGAGCCGATTGGCACTTTCTTTGGCTGGACTACAAATGGCTTGTACCAGAACGAAGGGGAGATTAATAACGACCCGAACATTGCCAACGACCCGCGCCGCGAAGCTGGCCTCATTCAGCCGGGCGACGTACGCTTTGTAGACCTTAACGGCGATGGCCTGGTTGACGATGAAGACCGTACTATCATCGGTGATCCGACGCCGGATGTGACTTATGGGTTTAACGCGGGCTTTGGCTACAAAGGGTTTGACCTGAACCTGTTCTTCCTGGGGGTAGCCGGTGTTGACATCTACAATGCCGACCGTATGCAGGGGCTGGATGCTTCTTACCCTTTCAACCTCTACGCAGAAGCAGAAAACCGTTGGACCGGAGAGGGTTCGAGCAATTCCATCCCACGAGTTACCGTTAACCGCGACAACCTAAACTTTCGGACCTCTGACCTCTTTGTGGAAAATGGCAGTTTTCTGCGCCTGAAGAACCTGACCCTGGGGTATACCCTGCCCGCGGCTGTCACCCGCAGCATTGGCATGACGGACCTCCGCTTTTACGTCACCGGGCAGAACGTTTTCACCATTACCGATTATTCCGGACTGGACCCGGAATTGGGTTATGTAGACGGTAACCTGCAACGCAATGTCGATTACGCGCAGTACCCGCAGGCACAGACCTGGGTATTTGGCCTAACCGCTGGATTTTAATTTACTCACCTTTGATCAACCGATAATAATCATGAAAAATATATTTCTACTTTTCGCCATAGCCGCCCTGCTTTGGGGTTGCAGCGAGGACTTCCTTGATTCCACCCCCTACGCGCAGTCCACTTCGGCCACATTCTGGCGCAATGCCGATGACGCCGTTGCTGCTGCCAATGCCCTCTATGACCCGCTTAACGACGAAGCATTCTACGGCCATAGTGAGCAGACTTTCGAAATTTGCTCCGATGATTTCTGGCGGGCCGGCGATCATGGGGAGGATCAGGCTATCGAAGAATTTACCTTTGACCCTTCCAATGCGCAGCTGCGCTTCAGCTACACACGCAAATACGAAATCGTTAACCGCGCCAACGCCATCCTGATCAACGTGCCAGATATCGATATGGACCCCGGCCTGAAGGACCGCGTACTTGGTGAAGCCTATTTTATGCGGGGCTTTGCAAACTGGCGCCTGCATGTGATCTACGGTGAGGTGCCGCTGATCTTTGAGCAGGATTTAATTGATGGAAATTTTAACAAACCAAAAGCAACTGCGGAAGAGATGCGGGCGGCGATTGAGTCTGACTGGCTTGAAGCTGTGAATTTGCTGCCGGCAACTTATTCTGGTGCCGACATTGGCCGCCCTACAAGCGGCACTGCCAATGGGTTTCTGGCCAAGCTGTATTTGTATATGGACGATCTGGATAAGGTGATTGAGCACGGAGAGCGGGTCATCAACGGGCCTTATGCACTGGCGGCAGATTACGGGGCCAATTTCCGGATTGAGACCGAGAATAACCCCGAAATGCTTTTCTCCGTGCAAGCAGAGGATGGCTGGACCACCTGCGCTTACCGGATTTACACCACTCCTCGCCCATGGGGCGGTTGGGACTTCCACGAGCCCATTAAGGACCTGGTCGACGAATTCGAAGAAGGAGACCCGCGCTTGGATTACTCCATTATGAAGCCAGGTGACATTATTGACCTGGGTGGCGATCAAGGGCCAACGGAGTACACCGCTGACTTATCCAGTACGGGCTATCACTTCTTGAAGTTTGCCTCCTGGAGGGAAACTGGCGGCTTGAATGGCAGCCAGAATGTACCTGTGCTACGGGCTGCTGACGTTTACCTGATGGTAGCGGAGGCTAAAATCCGCCGTGATGGCAATGGTGCAGGAGATAGCGAAATTAATGCTATTCGGGAGCGGGCCGGCCTTGACCCCATCAGCGGTGCCGGTATGCAGGCATTGATCCACGAGCGCCGGGTAGAGCTTTCTGGTGAAAATCAGCGCCACCAGGATTTGATGCGATGGGATAAAGCAGGCATCATCGATATTGTGGCGCACTATAAAGAGGACCGGGGGACCTTCAAGCCGTCCCGTGACTTCCAGCGCCCCAAGCACTACTACTTTGCCATCCCTCAGCGGGAAATCGACCTCAGCAACGGCACCTTGGTGCAGAATCCAAATTATTAATGGCAGTTCCGGCGTGATGCACTAAGCACCGGATCAATACAAATTGCGTCTTTTTATAAGGCCCGGGCACCACTAGCCCGGGCCCTGTGCTATTACTGGTACAAATCTTTTGTCTGATGCGAGATTGCAAAATCTACCTTGCCCTGTTAATCGGAATAGCTTGCTGCTGTTGTGCGCCCGACCGCAAAACAGCCATCCTGGGCAGCTGGAAGGTGGATTCGGTCTATGCATATTATAATGGCTTTGATTTTTGGGAATACGAAGAAGGCGCGGACTGGGCAACTTACGAATATACTGCCGGCGGCTTGATGAAAGAAATCAAATTTGGCACTTACCGCCCTTACCGGTACCGGCTCTTCGGTGATACTTTGTTTTGGATGGCCGAACGGGAGCCTGAGGCGGGGCTATTTGAAATCCTGGAGCTCAAATCAGATTACATGGTGCTTCGCAAAACCAAGGCACCCTTATTTTCGGGCCAGGCGCAAGAGCGTTATGAAATCCGCTTTTTTTCGAGGGCCCCTGCTTCTCAAAATATGGATTACCAATTAAAGCAGCAATAATGAAAAGGGGATCGGTTTTAGTCGGATTGTTGGCGGCAAGTTTAACTGCGCTCGCTCAGAACCTGATCCCCAATCCAGGTTTCGAAACCTACGAACAGTGCCCGCCTTATCCTGGCCAGATCCACCTTGCTGCATTCTGGGATGCCCCCAATAATCAGACTACCGACTTTTTTCACCAGTGTGCAGCATTGGAAACCGGGGCTGGCGTTCCCGCTAATTTGGTGGGTACGCAAGAGCCACACGAGGGGGGCGGATACGCCGGCCTGCGGGCTTGGTTGCCCGTCATTGAAGGTAACCCGCCGTACCGGGAATACCTCACCGTTGGCTTAAAAGCCCCCTTGCAAGCCGGGATGGAATATGAACTGCGCGCCTGGCTTAGCGTTGCCGAAACCTCGAGCCACTATTCAGACGGCATTGGCTTTCTGTTTACTTCTACGCCCTTGCCGGCGCAAGCTATTTATCCCCGTCCGCCGCAGCTGCGCTTCCCAAAGGGCCAAGCAATTGAAGAGGTGAAGGCTTGGCTGCCCTTTGTCGCTGCCTACCGAGCAGTGGGCGGCGAGCGCTACCTGACGATCGGGAACTTCTCACCCGACACTACGATGCTACGGCTGCCGGTTAACTTTCAGCCTCCTACCGTTTACTATTACATTGATGACCTTAGCCTAAAAGCCTGCAACCCACCAGCGCAGTTGTACACCGTAGTGGATACTTTTTTGTGCGAAAGCAGCCCCATACTGCTTAGCGCTCCGAAGGGCGCTGCCAGCTATAAGTGGGCGGATGGGCGCCGCACCCGGGAGCGGTCTGTAGAGCACCCGGGTACATACGTGCTAACTACCGACTGGGTTTGTTACCGTACAGAAACGCGTTTTCGGGTAGAATCCCGGGATTGCGGATGCCGCTTGGACATGCCCAATCCCTTCGGGCCAGGCAGCAATTTGGGCCTGCCCTTCCATCTGGATGTGTTGCAGTTGCATTTGTACGATGCTCTGGGTCGGAAATTAGGTGCCTTCAGCGCCTCCAACTGGGGGGCGTTGCGGCAATGGCGGCCGGCTGGTATGTACTTCTGGCAAGCCCAACTCCGCTGCGGTGGCGAGACCAATTTCCAAAGTGGGCGAATTCTGATTGTAGAATAATGGGCTGCCAGGGCCAAGCATGCATTTGCAATGCTACCTCCGCCTATTTTGATGCAGTGGCGGCAGGGCGATTCAATTTGAAAGCACGCAATGGGCCGTTGTTTTCCGCACCTATCAACAGCGTTTGGGCATCAGCAGACTGTAGTTGGATCAGCGATTTTTGGTCGCCGGGTAGGTAAAACCCGCTTTCTGCTACGGAGCATGGGCGGTAACCACGCTCTGCCCGGAGCAGCAGCAGCCCGTTGAAGGCATCGTAGCGGCCGGTATGGGGCTCCGGGGCATATGAATTGCCGGAAAGCGCAAGGTCGGGCCGCCCATCGCCATCAACATCGGCTATTTCAATGGCGTATATAGGGGCAATCTGGGCAGGCATTGGCAACGGATGGAGTATAAAGCCTCTTTCCGTATTTTCTACCCACACGCTGGCAAAAGTCTCTATGGCAACGGTATGGGCTGTATGCTGTGGGAAGATTTCCGGCCAGCTGGCCCTTGCAAAACTGGTATAGTCTGGGTATTGCTTCCGTAATGGCAGGAACCATGCCCGGAGGTCATCCCGAAAATGCACTGGCACTTCTTTCCCTTCCAAATAGTAAGTCATGATGGCGTCCTTACGCCCGTTTTCATCAAAATCGGCTACCTGCAGGCACAAGGGATGGTCCGGAGTGGAACCATAGGGGTTGTTTAACCCAAGGTTGCCCGCCACGAAGTCCAGATCACCATCCTGGTCGAGATCTGATGCGGCGAGGGCATTCCACCAGCCGGTGGAGTGGGGTAGAGGCTGCAGTTGGAAGCTGCCACCAGTATTTACTGCAAGCAGCAGGGGCATCCATTCCCCTGCCACTAGCAGGTCCGGCTGCCCATCTTGGTTAAAGTCTCCCCATTGGGCGGCGGTTACTCGCCCGATACGTCGGAGGCTGGGAGCCTGGGCATCGGTCACATCCACAAATCGGCCTTTCTGGTTTTCCAGCAGGTAACTATCGGGCAGAGCTGCGTAATTGCCGGGGTCGATCCGCCCGCCTACAAAAAGGTCCAGGTCGCCGTCTGCATCGTAATCCGCAGCAGCAGTAATGCTGGTGCTGTTGGGCATAAGGGGCAGGGCGTTGTCGGCAAGCGTGAACTGCCCACTGCCGTCGTTAAGGTACAGCCGGTCTTGGTAGTAGAGCGAACCGGACTTGAACTCACTTCCGCCACTGCACACGTACAAATCGAGGTCGCCATCCTGGTCGGCATCGAACAGCAGGCTGCCGATATCTTCCTCGTAATTTGGGCCATCGGGAGCAATCGGTTGCTGCCGGAACCGGCCGTCTGGTTGTTGCACCATCAGCTGGCCAGCTTGCTGAAAGGCACCCCCTGCAAAAAAATCGTCTAGGCCATCTCCATTGATATCGCCTGCACACATTTTGGGGCCTTGCTGGGAGTGTTTATGTGGAAGAAGGGGCTGTACTTTGAAATCCGTGTAGTGAGTTTCCTGGTGTTGATACGTATCTAAGCCTAGCTCGGTGGTAGCTGGGGCCAAAAGCGGTTGCGGGGCCGGCGGAAGGTAAGGTGCTGCCGCTATGGCGTCTTCTAGCTTGACTACCAAGCGTTGATCAGCCGCTGTAGCACCAAGAAGCCGGGACCGCCCATCCGGCCAGACTATGCGAATGGAGTCTATTTGGGCGGTACTGCCTAACCCGAAGTGCAGCAGAGGTTCTACCGATGATTGGAACCCACGGAAGGGCATCAGTTCCTGGTACTGCACCTGCCCATTGTGGTAAAGCCACACTTTGCTCCCAATGGCAGCAGCCAGGGGCTGTAATTGAAGCTGCAGGTAATGCTGTCCGGCAGTGGTGTTTTGGTAAACGTTCGCTGGGGCGTGGGTGTTGTTGACGATATAATCGAGGTCTCCGTCTGCATCGAGGTCGGCGAGGGCGGCACCGTGTGCATACGATGGAGCAGAAAAGCCCCACTCCTCCGAAACGTCCTTAAAAGTCAGGTCGCCCTGATTCCGGAACGCATAATTTGGCAAGAAGGCCCCTTCCAGTTGTTCCAGGGCCTTCAGGAAGGCTGCCCGCATACCTTGACCATACCGCCCCTGTGTTAACTGATTCATTTTGTAAGAAGCGAAGTCCATATTGGTGATGTCCTTTGGGTAGCCGTTGGTGACTAGCAGGTCTTTCCAGCCATCATTGTCTATATCGGCCAGCAGGGGGCTCCAGCTCCAATCTGTACTGTGTACACCCGCCAATTGCCCGATTTCGCTGAATAGGGGCTGGCCGTCTGGCCCAGGGCCTTGGTTGAGCTGCAGGGTATTGCGGGTGTACTGGGGCGCATATCCGGTGAGTAGCTCAGACCGGAAGCGGTCGTAATTGACCGACCCGATCATCAGTTTGCGGCGCAGATTGTCAGGGGGCAGCATATCCAGGGCGATGAGATCAGGGCGGCCGTCGTTGTTGTAGTCGGCTACGTCGTTGCCCATGGCGGAATAACTGGTATGCTGGAAGTAGCTGGCAGCTTGTTCCCGGAAGGTCCCATCGCCCTGATTGATGTAGAGCAAATCATTAGAGAGGTAGTCGTTTGAAACGTAGATATCCAACCACCCATCCTGATTTATATCGGTAATATTCAAGCCAAGCCCATACCCTTCTTTCAAAATGCCGGCTTCGGCAGAAACATCGACGAAAGTTCCGGCTTCATTGCGGTACAGCCGGTCAGTATTAGGCGATTCTCCATTGACTTTCTTTTTGCGGATAACGTTAGGGCCGAGCGCTTCGGTGATATTGGTTAGCAAGTAGGCATCTAAATCACCATCCCGGTCATAGTCGAAAAAAGCAGTTTGGGTGGTGTGGCCAGTGTCTGCCAGGCCTAAGGTTGCAGCCGCTTCTGTGAAGGTGCCGTCCTGATTGTTGAGATAGCATAAATTGGCCCGCTGTTCTGGCCCGTACGGCCCGGCACAGCTGATGTACAAATCGAGCCACCCATCGGCATTCAGGTCAGCCATGGCTACGCCGGTGGCCCATTTACCGAGGGTGTTGATACCAGCGCGCTCGGTAATGTCTTCAAACTGGAAACCGCCGAGGTTGCGGTAGAGCTTGGAAGCCCCCATGTTAGAAGTGAAAAAAAGATCGGGCAGCCCGTCGTTGTCAATATCTCCGGCTCCCACGCCGGCACCATTGTAAAAGTATTCGAAGGTAATGATATTGAGGCCTTCTGATGCAATGAGGTTATTCGTAAAGGAAATGCCTGTCTGTTCAGGCGTTAGAGCCTGGAAAAGAGGGGGTGGGCTGGAGGGCGAGCATGCGCTCAGCAGGCAGAGGCAACCGGCGAGAAAGGCAGCAAATTGGGCTTGGCGCATAAACTTTGTTTTATGGCTTAGTTTTCACCAAAGTTAATACTGGGATGTTAAGTGCGCGTTAAGTTGAAAGCGCATTGGTTAGGTGTCGGGTAAAGGGGGTAGTGGTTTGTTAATCAATTTGTTATATCGGTGATGGTAAGCGTGTGTAGCTGTTTGGTGTAAATCAAAGTTTAAAATTTGCGGCTTTGCAAGGCGGGATTTGGACAGTCAGCCTGTAAAATTTTACTTTTATGAAAAAATACTATGCGTGCTATATTCCTAGTATCCCTCCTGCTTGTGGGCGGTGCTTTGGCGGCCCAATCCGTATTTGACCACAGCTTGACAACGGATGCCTTGCCCTGGACTGGCCGGGCATTTGACAATGAGCCCACGCAGTTCCAGTTTGCTATAGTCAGTGACCGAACCGGAGGCCATCGGGCGGGCATCTTCGGGGATGCGCTGTCCAAGCTCAACTTGCTGCACCCTGAATTCGTCATGAGCGTAGGCGACCTCATCGAAGGTTACACCAAAGATACCGCAGTAATTGGAGCACAATGGGCAGAATTTGACAGCATCCTGGCAGAGCTGAATATGCGGTTTTTTGCCTTGCCCGGCAACCACGACATTTCCAATAGTGTAATGCGCAAACACTGGCTGGGCAAGTATGGGGCTTCCTACTATCACTTTCGGTATAAAGATGTGCTGTTTCTGGCCTTTGACTCCAACGATGGCGATGGGGTAGCCTTCAGCCGGGATCAGCTCGACTATTTTAAGCGCGTCCTGGCGGAGAACGAGGAGGTGCGATGGACCCTCCTTTTTATGCATCATCCGGTCTGGAATTACCGCGAATTTAATGGGTTTGATGAGATTGAAGAAGCCCTCCAAGACCGGCCCTATACAGTTTTTGCAGGCCATACGCACCGGTATTTTAAAAGCAAGCGGCAGGGCCGGAATTATTATGTCCTGTCGACGACCGGCGGGGGCAGTGCCCTCCGTAGCCCACGACTGGGCGAATTTGACCATGTGACCTGGGTGACGATGACGGAAGAGGGGCCCGAGCTGGTCCATTTGCAGCTTAGCGGCATTATCGAGGAAGACGTGCTTACGGAGCGGACAGCCCCGATGGCGATGGCCCTGCACAATGCCACCCATATTGAACCCCTTGTACTGCAAACATCTGATACAAAAGCACAGGTCATCCTGCGGATTGCAAATACCTTTCAGGGCAAGTCCCGTTACGAGTCCAGCGGGTTGTTTAGCAGGGGGCAACAATCGGGGCAGCCAGCGATGGGCGAAGCGCTGCACTTCGAGGGGCGTTTTTACCACAATCACCATTTGCTGCCCGGGCAGGTGGCCTTTGCGGTAACCGTGCCTGCTGATTCTGCGGTTCAGGTAGCCATTCCTATGGAGGTGAAGGCCGGCGCACAGCTGGCTGAAGTCGATCCCCTTGAGCTGGATTGGTCGCTGAGCTTCGACAGCGACCCCTTTGACCCCGCCTTTGAACTGTCGGGTGTTTTGGAGATTGAACCCGGCTTCCAGCCTGCCGGGCTTGAATTTACCTCCATGGACATCTTCCTTGATCAGCATACTGTTGAATTGGCAACCCCTTACCAAAATGTGCAAATCCGCTATACTTTGGACGGCAGCGAACCTACGGCTACGTCTTCGTTATACACCGGGCCATTTGAGTTGAGCACGGCTACTACTGTAAAAGCCAGGTATTTTGATGCCAAGGGGCAAGCAAAGAGCAATGTGGCAGAGCAGCGCTACCACAAGGTAGTGCCCCACGCACCAGTGAAAAAACGCAAGCGCAGCCTGGCACCCGGGCTGAAGTATGCTTACTACGAAGGCGATTTTAGTGATGAATTGCCCGACTTCAGCACCCTGACCCCCCTGCGTACCGGCATTGCCCTGCACAGCCACCCCGACTCCCTTGAACGGCGAATGGATCATTTTGCGCTGTCGTATACAGGTTTTATTGAAATCCCCAGGGAGGGTATATATACCTTTTACACCCGCTCCGATGACGGCAGCCAATTGTTTATCCACGAAGAACTGGTGGTTGACAACAATGGTTCGCATAGCGCTAGGGTCCGCCGCGGGCATGTGGCTTTGCAGGCGGGGCTCCATCCTATACGCGTGACTTATTTTGAGGACTTTCTTGGTGAAACCCTGGAAATAGGCTACGAAGCCGAAGGGTTGCCGCTTCGCCCTATCCCCTTCGCTGAACTCTTTCACGAGAGGTAATAGCCCTACCAAATGGAGAAGCTATGCTGCACCGGGCCCTCAGCAAAATACCAGCCCGCCCCTTTAATCGAGAGTGGTTGTTTTGTGAACACTCGGGACTGAAGGGCACGCAATTAGGCCGGGTGGCTTTGGCTACAGCCAGGAAACCCTATTTGCCTCTTTTCAATAATAAACCTTGGACTATGCGACAGCTATATTTATTAAACATCCTGATGTTGCTGGGCTTGTTTGGAATGGCGCAGCCCGATTACCGCATTGCCCTGTTGGGCTGCCACCGGCAATTTGACCCTGCCCCTGCACTCGTCAAATACCTGGAAGCCGAACCTGACCTATGCTTATGGATTGGCGATAATGTTTATGCAGACACCAGGGACGACATTACGTATATTGAGAAATGCTACGCTGCAATGGCAGCCAAGCCTGCATTCCGGGCGCTGCGGGACCGCTACCCCCTGGTGGCGACTTGGGATGATCACGACTATGGGCTGAACGATGCGGGGAAGGAATATCCTTTGAAATCCGCTTCCAAAGCTTTGTTCCGGGAATTTTGGGGGCTTGAGGCTAAAATACCGGCTGAACAGCCGGGGGTCTACTATGCTGAATATATACCGGTGGGCAACAAAACCCTGCAAATCCTATTGCTCGACGTGCGCTATAACCGTGATGCGCCCCAAACCGATGGCGATGTTTTAGGCGAGCCCCAGTGGGCATGGTTAAAGGAAGAGCTTCAAAAACCGGCTGATCTTCGGTTGATTGCTTCGGGTTTTCAAATCTTGCTCGACGAGCGGGCGGGGTCGGAAACATGGGCGAAATTCCCTTCAGCCCGGGATCGGCTGTTTAAGCTGATCCGCAGTACCCAAGCCGAGCGGGTAATTTTTTATGCAGGTGATCAGCACTATGGAGAGGTAAACCGCCTGCCTGGTGCCCTGGATTTCGACGCTATAGAACTGCAATTTGCTGGCATCAATCAGATTGAGCCGCCGGAGTGGAATCCGCTGCGCGTCGCTAATGCCATTGCCTCCAAACACAGTTATGCCCTGCTTGACATTTATTTTGAAGAAACTACGCGAGAAGTACCTCACCTGCATTTCCAGATATTTAATGCTATGAATGATGAGCGGGAAGTGTCATACCGGGTTAATCTCAGCGAATTGGAAGTGAAGCTTGTTTTTCAGGGGGCAAAAGCCTTTGTTGGGCAGGGGCAAGCCATGCTGCGCCATGCTTACCCTGATCTGGACTTGCGCTATACTACGGATGGAAGTACGCCCGGCCCAGCCGCGCCTGCCAATCGGGGGGGCATCGCTCTGGATGCTACCACTACGGTCAAAGCCCGGTTGTTTACGACGGAGGGGGAAGCCCGGTCCTCTGTATTTGAGCAAACCTACGAGCGGTTGGCCCCACTAGCCGCTGTGGATGGAAAGTTTGACAAAGGCTTGCGCTACCGATACTATGAGGGGGCGTTCAGCCGGGTTGACGATTTGAAAACAGCCCGAGTCAAAAAGCAGGGCGTGACTGAGGCCTTGGGCTTATCGGCATTGTCAGAGCAGGATGACCACTTTGGGCTGGTGTTTGAGGGGTATGTGCTGGTTCCTGCCTCAGCCGTTTACACCTTTTCCACAGTATCCGATGATGGCTCCCGCGTATACATTGGCGGCCGGCTGGTTGTGGATAACGATGGCTCTCACAGCTTGCGGGAGCGCTCGGGGATCGTGGCCCTGGAAGCGGGCTACCATCCTATCCGTATTGAATACTTCGAAGACTACAGTGGTGAGCAGCTCCTCCTGAAGTGGAAACGGCAAAACGGAACAGTGAAAGTCCTCGGGCCCGGCGATTTCTTTCACTAGTGCGGCTGGCCCGAATGGTTTGACCGCATTTTCCGGTTAGTCAAACCATCGCCGCGATCACATCCTTTTCGTAGGTTTCGATCTCGGGCACAGCCTTTTCTACATCTTTAGCCCGGTCGTCCCAGGCGCGCAGCAGCACCGCCTCTTTGTAGTAGTCGTGGGCCTCAAAATCGGCGACTTCATCTGGTGTCATCCTGCCGCCCTGCAGGTGGTAGCTCTTTTGGGAGGCTTCCGACAGCTTGTCGTAGTAGCCTTCTTTTACCGTGCATAGGTAGCGCTTGGCTGCTACGTGCAACCGGATGGCTTGCAGGACCGACTCGGGGAACAGGCCATGTAGGTAATCCGCAGCGATGTCTTCGTGTAAATCGTTCTTAAGCGTAGGGTTATTAGCTTCTCTCGGGTCATCTGCCAGAATGTGCCCGATATCGTGAAAGAGTGCAGCGGTAACCAAGGCTGGCTCGTGCCCGCCTTGTTTGGCCAGATAAGCGGCTTGCAGGGCGTGCTGCATTTGGGTGACCTCTTCTTCGTAGTGGGCTGCGCCGTGGGATTTCATATAATCAAACAGTAGCTGTACACTCCGGGCTTTGTCCGGCGCAGCCAACAATCGGTCTTTCAGTTTGTGTTGATCCATCTGCGTAAGGGTTGAAAATATTAAGCGTTAGGGGTCGCGCAGTAATAAGTTACCTAGAATAGGCGAAGTTATTTTGTG
>CAZNSK010000031.1:0-46619 GCA_964575505.1 uncultured Phaeodactylibacter sp. | reverse complement strand
AAAAAAGCCGGCACAAGTACATGTGCCGGCTACCAAAATAAACACCTAAAACCCTATTAACTAATCTTGAGCTTGAGCCACAGCAGTGCTGCGACACGTGCTTTTGGCATATTCGCAAGCTGCTCGGGCAGCCTACTTAATCTCTATGCGCTTAACTGGTGTTCCTTTAACCTCTTCTTTCTTAGGAAGTTCGATCAAAAGCACACCATTTTTGTAATTGGCAGCGATCGCGTCGCCATCTACTGATTTTGGCAGCTGGAAACTGCGATTGAAGGAAGTGTAGTTGAATTCGCGGCGAACGAAATTGTCTTCTTTCACTTCATCTTCGTGGCTCCGCGATGCTTTAATCGTCAAGTGGTCATTTTCTACCTGAATATCGAAGTCTTCGCGCTCCAATCCAGGTGCAGCCACTTCAATGCGGAAATTTTCGTGGGTCTCCACTACGTTTACGGAAGGCTGTGTCATAGCGAAATCACCTCCCATAAAGTCTGTGATTGAGTTGCCGAAGAAGTCATCAAAAAGCTTGCTGACTCCAAGGGGACGATAATTCACTAAGCTTTTCATATCTATTCTCATTTAGTTAAACAAAATTCAATTTTGGAAATTCCCGCTGCTCGTCAAAGAAATGTCAAAGCAGCATTTAGGCGATTTCAATTTTGCGTGCAGGCCGCGGCTTAGAAGCTTCTGTTTTGGGCAAAGCCACGACGAGCACGCCGTTTTCATAGCTTGCTTCTACCTGGCTGCTGTCAATCATCTTGCCGAGGCGGAAGGAACGCTCAAGTTGGTAATTGCCAAACTCCTGGCGCTTAACTTGCTCACCTTCAGCAGCTTTCCACTCTTTATTAACACTTAAGGTTAGCAAGTTGTTATTGAGTTCCAAGTTAAAATCCTCTTTATTGAGCCCCGGCAGGGCGATTTGCAGTTCGAAGGCTTCCTCCCGCTCAATAACGTTAACGCCAGGCTTGAAATGCCGGCCAACGGAGCGGTAGTTGTTGCCAAAAAACGCTTTGGCTACATCGTCAAACTCGTTAAACAAAGCAGGAACAGCCATCCGGTTAGGTCTTACGCTTACAAGTGTCATACGTCTTATTGTTTTGTCTTGGTGGTCAGATTGATTTACAATTGTACTTATGCAATTGCCGTACCAAGTGCGTTTCACTGCCGATTCAGCCGCAAAAACGCTTTCCGAAAGTGCCATATTGACACCTAAGGGCGACTGATGCTGCCAATATGGCACTAATCTTGCAATATGCCTCGCCCTTTGCTACTTAAAATGGCACCCCTCCCTATCTTGCCCGCCCGACAGGGACAATTGAGCGTGTAAATGGATACCTTATATGTTTCAGGATAATATCTTCGAAGGCCAGGTGGCGCTGGTTACCGGCGGCCGCAGTGGCATTGGTTATGAGATTGCCCGGCAGTTGCTCACCTACGGTGCGGAAGTATACATCGCCTCCCGCAAAGCCGAACCCCTGAAAGCTGCCGCAGAGGACCTCAGCGATATTGGCCCCTGCCACGACTTCGTGCTGGACATCCGGGAGCCGGAACGCACAGAAGCCCTGGCGGAGTTGATACAATCACGCAGCGGCCGGCTGGATTTACTGGTCAATAATGCCGGCGGACAGTTCCCCTCTCCGGCAGAGGGGATCAGCCGTAAGGGGTGGCTCGCCGTCATCAACACCAACTTGAATGGCACCTGGTTTACAACCCAACAAATGGCCAATAGCTTTTTTCTCCCCCAGAAATCGGGCTGCGTAGTCAATATTATCGTAGACCACTACCGGGGTTTCCCGGGCATGTCGCACACCGGTGCTGCCCGGGCCGGGGTAGACAACCTCACGAAGTCGCTGGCCGTGGAATGGGCCAACCGCAACGTGCGGGTCAACGCAGTAGCCCCGGGCATTATCAAAAGCTCAGGCCTGGACAACTATCCGCCGGAGATGGTGGCACAGGTCAGCCAAACCATACCCGCCCGGCGCCTGGGCCGGGTAGAAGAAGTAGCTCAGGCGGTGCTTTTCCTGGCATTGGCCGATTACGTCACGGGCGAAACCTTGTATATCGACGGAGGCTCCCGGCTTTGGGGAGATATGTGGCAAGTCTAAGCCCGGTTGCGCCCGGCGGGGTATGCCACTTTTGGCACTTAAGTGGTGCAGGGCGAACTAATTGGCGGCTTTTGCCTTTATTAGAAAGGTGTGGCTTGCCGTTGCCCCGGGCACGCAGGTGGCCAACCCAGCCCCATTTGCCGTAGCGGCAAAGGCCTGCCAAGTGCGTAAAACAAGAGGGGCCGGGCAACCGGAAGCGCCCCGGCCGCTTTCCAGAGCTACTAACATAGCAACTCTAGGGATAAGGAGCCTTCAGCCTCCCCATAATATTTGTATATTTGATGGCATCACACTCAGCCAACAACACCAATCGCCTCTATGAGAAAGTCGATCAACCGGGCCTTTAAGTGGTACTACCAGCAACGGTACAAAGGGATTCGGCACTTTATGGAGCACCCTTATCAAGTGCAGGAACGCTTGCTCAAGCAGCTCCTGCAGTTTACCAAACACACCGAATGGGGGCGGCGCTACGGTTATAGCGACATACGCGGCTCTGAACAGTTTGCCCGCCGGGTGCCGATCAGCGACTACGACGACCTTAAGCCCTACATCCACCGGATGATGCACGGGGAAAAAGACGTGCTTTGGAGCGGGCAGGTGCGCTGGTTTGCCAAATCTTCGGGCACAACCAGCGACCGCAGCAAATTCATCCCCGTTCCTGCCCAAAACCTAAAGAAGTGCCATATCCGTGGCACCTGGGACACGATGGCGATGTTTTACCACAACCGCCCCGATGCCCGTCAGTTTGAGGCCAAAAGCATGATCATGGGGGGCAGCTTATTCTCCTTCGCCCCTTATCCTCAAACGGCCTACGGGGATGTCTCCGCCATCATGATCCAAAATATGCCGGCAGTGGGCCGGCCCTTCTTCACGCCTGATTTCAAGACGGCCCTGCTCCACGATTGGGAGGAGAAGCTGGAACGGCTGGCCTACATCGGTGCCAACGAGCCCGGCATGGTGATGATTGGGGGCGTGCCTACCTGGACGGTCGTCTTGTTCCGCCGCATCCTGGAGCTGACCGGCAAACAGCACATGCTGGAAGTTTGGCCGGATTTCCAGGGGTACGTTCATGGCGGGGTGAGCTTTACGCCATACCGCAAGCAGTTCGAAGCGTTTTTCCCTTCGGATGCAATTAGTTATCAGGAAATCTACAATGCCTCTGAGGGGTACTTTGCAGCTCAGGACGATTTCACCCGCGACGATATGCTCCTGCTGCTCAACAACGGCGTCTATTACGAATTCCTGCCTATGCCGGAGCTGGGCCAGCCCAACCCTAAAGCCATCCCGCTACACGAGGTGGAAACGGGTAAGAACTACGCCATGATCATTACCACTAATGCCGGGCTGTGGCGCTATTCACCCGGCGACACCGTAACCTTTACCTCCACCAAGCCCTACCGGATCAAAATAACCGGGCGGACTAAGCAGTTTGTCAACGCATTCGGAGAAGAAGTGATGGTTGAAAATACGGATCAGGCGCTATCCGTGGCTTGCCAGGCCACCGGGGCGCTGGTTTCCGAGTATACCGTTGCGCCGATTTACTTCGAGCACAACCGCAAAGGCGGGCACGAATGGCTCGTTGAATTCGACCGGCAGCCTTCTGACGAAGCCCGCTTTGCTAAAATCCTGGATGAGGCCCTGCAGTCCGCCAATTCCGATTACGAAGCTAAACGGTCCAAAAGCCTGGCCCTGGAGCAGCTACGGCTGCACGCCCTGCCGCCGGGCACCTTCCACGACTGGATGCGGTTCAGGGGCAAATTTGGTGGCCAGCACAAAGTGCCCCGGCTAGCCAACCACCGAAAGTACGTAGAGGACATCCTTAACTTTTTGGGCAATAAGGTGTGAGGCGGCCAAGCCGAATGGCTGGATAGTATTTTCACGCTAATGCAGCCACACCTTTTCGGCTCCGTCCGTCAGGTTTTGAAAAAACCCACGCTGCCGCCTACCCAATCCTTGTCTTTATTGTACCGCACCCCTACCATGATCCCCTTGCTTAAGCGGGCCAGGTTATTGACCATTTCCGGGCGGGCTGCCCCCGGCTCCCAGAGCATTAGCATGCGAATCTCACATTTCGATGGGTCCGATGGCGTTTCAATCACCGGCGCGTAGTCTACCTTGCGCTGAAGAATATAGTTTTCCCGGTCTGTGATGGCGTCAACATCGTGTTGGTTGATATTGATGATCACGCCGGTGCCGGCAAAGGAGTACAGCGGCTTCAGGACGTAATTGTGCAGATCGGCAGGCAATTCTTCCAGCTCGTTTAAGAAGTAAGACTTTGGCACATAGGGGCTATCAATCAAAGGCAGGGTATGCTTGCTGATCCGGAAAAACCAATTGGGGTGGCCGATGTACTCCACATCGTGCTCCTGGATAAAGTAAAACTCCCGCTCCAAGTCATCCCGCCGGATCAATTCGTCAAAAATGACGCGGTTGAAAATCCGCTTAACCTGGGTTTTTCGGCCGTTTTTGTAGTAAAACACCTTCTTCCCCTCCACTTTGAGCTGAGAGACACAAACGTAGTCGATACCAATCAGGTGCTTGGCAGCGATAAAATCAATGGCAGTGACTTGCTTTTCGGGCTCTACCTCCAGCAGGATCACCTCTTCCGGGTCGTGGTCGCCCACAATGACCCGCCGCAGTTTTTCGAGGTAGGTCTCTGAAGTCAACCCCCCGAACAGGTGAGAATACCCCGGAGGGATATCGTAGTGCATTTGGTACCCCCGTGCCACAAGGTCCTGGAAAAAGTACAGGGACGGGAACCCCTGCACTTCAATGAGCTGAGGCGTAAGGCTGCCGTCCGGGCTTTTGCAGATACCGAAGTCCATTTGCAGGAAAGTGGTATGCGGATTTTCGTTGGGTACTTCCTGCCCAGCCAGCAGGGCGCTGCGCGACTTTTCCTCAAAATCAGGGGCTACTATGACGTCCGTTATCTGGTCACAGGCTTCGAATAACTTCGCCTTTAGATCATCCGGTATAAAGACAGGTGTTTCGGCGATCCGAAAGGGCGGCCGGTGCCCATACTGCTGAGTGACCCAGTCGAGCAGCGCCTGGTAGCGCTCAGGCTCAAACGTTCTGTTGAACTGCTTCCGAAATTCGGGGACCATAGATTTAGCATTTTGGCCGAGCAGTACAGGCTTCGGCCTTGCAGGTTTTGAAGGGCTCCGACGGAAGGGTAGCTAGCGGCCGCGCCCAAGGGGAAAACCGGGGCAACTGATTCCACTTTCCGCAGATAACCTGGCAATAATCCAAATTACTTGCTAGTTTTTTCAGCCCTGAAACGCTTCCTGGTTTTAAACAGTCAGGCAATCCTGGCTCAATCCACTAGCACCGGAGCTTTTTGTAAACTATTGATTGCACGAAGGAGGAATAACGGCAACACGATTTCATGCGTTAACCCGATTTTATCAGAATCCCGCAAATGTTTGATCATGCGCAGGTACTTCTCCCTACCGTGCTCTTCCACTATTTTTTCCTGGCGCTTCGGGTCCATGAAGTGCTCCCGCATACCATCCGGGTCAGCTTCAGGATGAAATTGGGTGCCAATAATTTCCGGAGAGAACCGGATAGCCATAATAGCCCGTTCCAGGGGCACGTGCGGCCGGATTTTTTCCAATGCCAGAATATCTGCCCCAAAAGCAGCCATTTTGCCTTCATCGGGCTGTATACATTGCCAATGCCGGAAATCCGCGATATAAAACGGGTTCGGCAGCCCGTCAAAGTTGGGGTCGCTCACCCCGGCATCCGTCATGTGGCAGCGGAAGGTGCCAAAGGATTCCGATTTCCGCTTGGTCACTTGTGCCAGCTGAAAGTGGTTGACTGCCATCTGAAAGGAGTGGCAAATAAAGAACACATGCTTCTTCCGGTTCGATGGGACCTGATTCCAGCTCCATACTTCATCTAGCCAATCAAAAAACCGGGCGTCCCAGACGCCATCTCCGTCCAGGGGGCTGCCCGGCCCCCCTGTAGAGATATAGATATCGTAGTCCATCCCGGGCACTTCACCTTTGCCTCTGACATCAAAAACTTCCCATTCGTACTGTGCCTCGAAACGGCGGACAATATCCTGAATACAACGCATTCCCTGATTAGGGGTGTTGTCGTACATATCCAGAATCGCTAATCGCAATGAAGACATATTCGTAGTATGATTAATCCAAGAAAAGCAACGCTCCAGCGTCAAAAAAGATGCAGGGCGGAGGTCTGCCATGCTCGCAAAGCTACGCAATTTCCACCCGGCAGCGGCTGCTTATTCCGGATCTGTTTTCCGTTACTTCCCGGCAGCAGCTTCGCGGATAAACGTGCCCCAGGTCAGGTTATCTTTTCCATCCACCTGCGCCTGTGCCCGCTCAATCGCATAGTTGGCCGAGGTTTCCACCACCCACTCAAAATTGGCTTGCCCTACTGAGTGCAAGTCCGCATCGGGGGCGGGGTTGCAAAAGTCGATTGCGTAGGGCACACCATCACGTATGGCCAGTTCTACAGTATTGAAATCGTAACCTAGAGCCTGATTGAGGCGCAGCACGTAATCCTCCAGCAGCTTCATCATCTCTTCCCCTACGTCAAAATGCGCCGCGTACCGCAGGTGGTGAGGGTTGCGCGGCTCGTAGTGCATAATGCGGACGTGCTTCCCGCCAATGCAGTAACACCGGAAGTAGGCACTGAAATCGATGGCTTCCTGCAGCATCATCACCAACTGCCCGGTCTCGTTGTAACTGCGGAAGAAGTCATCAGCGTTATCCAGTTTGTAGACATTTTTCCAGCCGCCGCCCGCAAAGGGCTTCATGAAGGCCGGGAAGCCCACGTACTCGAACATGCCTTCCCAATCGAGCGGGAAGGACAGATTAGAAAAAGATTCCGCCGAGGTATCCGCAGGGTGCTCTTTGGAAGGCAAGAGTACGGTTTTCGGTACGGGCACACCAATTTTTTCGGACAGGGCGTTGTTCAAAAATTTATCGTCGGCGCTCCACCAGAAAGGGTTATTGATGACGGCCGTGCCGCTGCTTGCTGCATTTTTCAGCAGGGCCCGGTAAAAGGGCACATCCTGTGAAATGCGGTCAATAATTACGGCGTAACCGGAATTGGCCGCTTGAACGACCTTATCGATTTGTACGGGCTCCGCGTGAATACCCTCAACGTTTTTTGAATTGATGCGCTCGATCAAGGCGTAGGGGAAGGAGCGTTCCTGACCGAAGAGGATGCCAATTTTTTTCATGGAGTTTATGGTTTCTAGTTGTGTTTAAATTAATGAGAGGTAATGCGGGAACATCTCTTGCCAAAGGGGCCAGTCGTGCTCTTTCCACCCACGGATGTCCAGCCAATGGTTAATCCCTTTCTGGTTGAGCAGATGAGAAAGGTGCTTGTTGGCATCCAGGCAAATATCCCATTCTGAAGTGCCCAGCACGATATTCATTTGCCAAAGGGCCGGGTGGTTGTTGCCAGGCAGGTAATCTACCGGGTTGTTAAAATAGACATTATCGTCGTAATAGCCATCCATAAAGGACCTAATATCAAAAGCCCCGCTCATCGAGAAAAGATGGCTCACCATCTCCGGGTGCTTAAACGCGAAATTCGCTGCGTGATAGCCGCCGAAACTGGCCCCGCTCACAGCTACCTTGCCCACGCCGGTATTCCAGCGTATGCTGGGCACAAGCTCCCGGCACAACATCTCATCGTACCAGATATGGTTCCTGACCCGGTCTGCCGGATGGATGCTTTTGTTGTACCAACTGAAAGCATCCACGCTGTCTGGGCAGAAAATCTGAATAAAGCCCCGCTCCACATACCAGTGAGCCGTCTGCACCAGCCCAAAGTCTTTGCCGTCGTAGTACCGGCCCTGACTGGAGGGGAACAGGATGACTGGATAGCCCTGATGGCCAAAGATCAACATTTCGATATCCCGGCTCAGGCTTTGGGAGTACCATTTGTGGTAAGTTTCTTTCACGTTTTTCGTTCTTAAGCGGTTCTACGGGATACCGCAACCCAGGTCTGGACTTGATGCGCTAGGGGCTTGTGGGGTTAAATGGCGCTTTCCTTGCCAGGGCGCCCGCTTTAACAAGTGTCAACCACCGGCATTGCTGCATCAATTCATCAGTAATTGTACATTTGACAATAAGTACGGCAAAAATACGGGCTTTTCCGGTATTTCAAAGAATCAAACCGTTGGTGTTCAAATGCTTATCGGGAAGCACGCCAACTGTTTATTTTGGAATATTTAGTATACTAATTATTTTTGTGGCCTTAATTTGGCAGACAGTGGGCCTTGACCCAATAAACTACTGGTTTTCATGCGATTGATAAAAAGCAGGCCTTGGCGCCAATACTTGAAGTTTTTTTTGCCGGGCGCCGGGCAGCGCACCGAGCTTCATGTATTTGAGCAATTCCGGTCCAGAAAGTTAGGGCGGCCGGTCAAAGTCAGCGTCATCCTGCCCCCGGCATATTTCGAAACAGAGCAATCTTACCCGACCCTCTACCTCAACGATGGGCAGGACCTGGAAGCTCTCAATTTTCAGCCTACGCTCGAACGGCTGTACCGCAAGGGGAGGGTAGCCGACTTCGTCACTGTTGCCATTCACGCCGGCGACCGCTTGCAGGAATACGGTACCATCGGGCAGCCCGATTACAAAAATCGAGGCCGCCGGGCCAAGGCCTACAGCTTATTTCTGATCGAGGAGCTTTTGCCTGCCCTCGAGCGCCGCTACCGCCTCTACCCTTTCCCGGGGAAGCGGGCTGTGGCCGGGTTTTCCCTCGGCGGGCTTTCTGCTTTTGACCTGGCCTGGCACCACCCGGACGTCTTCGGCCAGGTGGGGGTCTTTTCCGGCTCTTTCTGGTGGCGAAGCCAGCCCTTCCGGAAGGCAGCCCCCGATGCCGACCGGATCGTACAAACCTATGTGGAAGCCAGCCAACGCAAGCCCAACCTGAGGTTTTGGCTGCAAACGGGCACCAAAGACGAAACAGCTGACCGCAACCAAAACGGCGTCATAGATGCGATCGACGATACGGTTGATCTCATACAGGCCTTGAAAAAACTAAGCTACCGGGAAGGCACGGACATCCACTACGTCGAGGTATCCGGTGGGCGGCACAACCCCAAAACCTGGGGCCGGGTCATGCCGGATTTCTTGCGATGGGCATTTCCCAAACGAGCAACAAATCAATAACTTTGCCGTTCTCATCATAGCCTGGCAACGCCCCTTCACAGCGCTGCCGGCCCTTTGTAAACGATGACCGAAAACATGCAGCGACTATTATATGCCTTACTCCTGGGGCTTTGGGCAAGCCCGGCCCTGCTGGGCCAGCAACTCGTACCCTTAGCCAACAACCTCCAACTGGAACAATACCGGGCCGCTCAGGGCGAACTGCCGCCGCCAGCCCTGGAACGTAACAACACCGCCGCCCGCGGCCGGGAATGCGATTTGGAAGACCCTGATATCATCTACCTCGAGGCTAGCGAGACGCAGGAGCTAGAAGTCGTCATTGATACCTTCGGCCTGGCGGAAGCCGCAGGCGAGTATACTTGCGTGAATTGCGATGGCAACCCCATTGGTGCGGCTAGCGTGGAGTTAGTAGACGACAACCCCGTTCTGGTTATCGTTGGCGATGACGATTTGCTGGGGGCAACCTACCGCTTCGAGGTAGAATTCTGTAACCCTAACGGTTGCGCTAATACTTTTTTTGAGGTCGTGGGCAGGCGCGTAGCGGAAGAGTACGAAATCCCCGCCATTACCCTGCAATCCGAAGAGCGCATCGAGCTGGACGTTGAAGCCAGCGCCCTGCCGGGCCCGCTGGCGTGCAATAAAATTACGGATGTGCCGGATGAGTACGAAGGCCGGGATAAACTGCTCTATTTCAACAACTACAGCGCCCCTGACAGCAGCTTCGTGTATGTCGCCAGCCGGTATGCAGGCACCGATCAGGTCGATATCACCGTCTGCGACTCTTTCACCGTATGCGATGTCTACCACTTTACCTTCATCATACAGCATGACACCCTCAAGCTCGGGGGCGGGGGCCCGGAAACTTTCCTGGACGATTTTTCCTACGATGCCATCGTCCCGCCCGCTACCCTCTGGCTGGATGAAGATGTGTACATCAACCGCACCTTCGGGGAAGACCAACCCAGTATCGGCATGGCTACTTTTGATGGGCTGGACCGCAATGGCCGGCCCTACCGCGCCGAGGGGTTCAACGACCGCCTCACCTCCACGTATCTTGACCTGACAGAACTGAGCGGCGATGTTTACCTCACCTTTTGGCTGCAGCCGAAGGGGCTTGGCCAGGCCCCGGAGGAAGACGATTACCTGCAACTGGAGTTTAAACAGCCGGACGGAGAATGGGAGGTTATACGGGAGTTCTACGCAGAAGACATGAACCTCGACACCAACGCTGCGGGCTTCTTTTTCCCTATCGAAATCCCCGGCGGGTTCAAGCATGAAGCCTTCCAGTTTCGTTTTTCCGTATACAACAGCGGCAACGGCATCGACGATATCTGGAACCTGGACTACGTTTGGCTCAGCAACGAAGCGGCTACGCTGGAAACGGATATTACCGACGTCACCCTGATGCGCCCCCCTGCCGCCTTAATCACGCCCTACACGAGTATGCCGTGGCGGCATTTTTCGGGCCGGGAAGCCGACTATGTGATCGATGAGTATTTCACTTACCTGTTCAATTTGGATAATGACCAGGCTCTGAATGCCGGAGCCGGGTTACTGGCTGTGCGGGAAGCCTCAACGGGTTCTACGCTGGCGGAGTCCAACCTCCTGGATGCCTGCTGCCGTACCGTTTTTTCCAATGACGACATCGGTTACGTCCAGCCCCTGCTGAGCTATAGTACAATTTTGCAAGGTTTGGAAGACCCGGCCTTCGATGGCGCAGGCCGCCTTGAATTTGAAGTGGAATACAATCTGACCGATGTCACCAACGAACAGAGCGGGCCCGGATACGAAAGCGTTGCCCGCAATAACCGGGCAATAAATACGACCATTTTTGACGATTACTTTGCCTACGATGATGGTTCTGCTGAGAATGGCGTGGTGGTGCAGGAAGGCGATCAGGTAGCGCTCCGGTATACAGCTACCGAAGACGACTCCCTGCAGGCCGTTCAGTTTCACTTCCCCCGCATCAACAGCAATGTATCCACTCAGGAGTTCCACCTTTTGGTCTGGGTAGGCGAGCTGGACGACGAGCCGGAAATCCGAATGACTTTTCAGCAGCCCTTCTACCCTTCTTCTTACTACGATACGCTGCAGGCTTTCACCACCTACCCTTTGTTTAGCAATAACGGCCCGACCGCTGTTTTTATCCCTGCCGGCGACTTTTACATCGGCTGGGAACAAGTCTCCAATTGTGACTTTCTGGACTGTATCCCGGTAGGTTTCGACCGGAACAACCCGGCGGGGCTTGAAGCTTTGTTTTTCAACAATAACGACGAAGGCTGGCAGCCTTTCCCCGCTACTTTCCTGCCCGGCGCGCTAATGCTGCGCCCTGTTATGGGCAGCGAGCGGCCGGTAAGCTCAGGCACCGCCCGGGCCGCTGAGCTTGACCTCGGCCTGCAGCTCTACCCCAACCCTGCACAGGACGCCGTCTACCTGCAAGTGCAGGGCCAACAGCCGGGCAATTTGCGCATGGCGTTGCTCAACAGCGTAGGGCAATGCCTGCACGACAGCGCCCTGGCCCCACAGCTGCCGCTGAACGAATTCCCGGACGGGCTGTATATATTGAAAGTGTACGACCCGCAAACCCAGCGGTCCCTCCACCGCCGATTGATCATCAATAAATAAACAAAAGACATGGCAGAAGATATCCGCGTAAAGGAATTGAAAGACAGAATGGATGCCGGCGAAGATTTCACGCTCCTGGACGTTCGGGAAGCCCACGAGCGGGAGCAGTTCAACATCGGAGGCGCCTTCATCCCCCTTGGTGCATTGATGAGCCGGATGGGGGAGCTGGAAGACCATAAGGAAGACGAAGTTATTGTGTACTGCCGCTCTGGCAACCGCAGCGGGCTCGCTAAAGAATTTCTCGAGCGGGCGGGCTTCAAAAATGTGCGCAACCTCTTAGGCGGCATGCTCGACTGGTCGGAGCAGTACGGTACAGAGCAGCAATAGGTATGCAACGGTTGGAAGCAAGCATTTTTCAATACTGTGAGCAGTACTCGGCGAGCCAGGACCCGTTGCTGTATGAACTAGAGCGGGAGACCCACCTCAAGACCCTCGCCCCTCAAATGCTGTCGGGTGCCCTGCAGGGGCAGTTCCTGCAGTTGCTTAGCCAATTGTTGCGGCCTTCCGCCATCCTGGAAATTGGCACCTTTACGGGCTACGCCACGATTTGCCTGGCCAGAGGGTTGTCCGCAGAGGGGCAAATGCATACCATAGAAGCCAACCCGGAACTGGAATACCTTATCCGGAAGTACCTGGCTAAAGCCCGGTTAGCCGAACAAGTCAACCTTCATATTGGCGATGCCCGGAGCGTCATCCCCCGGCTGCCTGGCCATTTCGACCTCGTCTTTATCGATGCCGGCAAGCAGCACTACCAGTCTTACTACGACCTGGTGATTGACCGGGTCAACCCCGGTGGGTTGATCGTTGCCGATAATGTCTTGTGGAGCGGCAAGGTAGCGACCGGTGCCCGGGCCACCGACCCGGATACACAGGAGCTGCACGCCTTCAATGTACGCTTGCACGAAGACTCGAGGGTATCGAATCTGCTGCTGCCCATCCGGGACGGCCTTTTGGTGGCCCGCAAGCAATAGCCGAACGTTTATAGGTTTTCATTTGTATACCATAGGGTTCTAAGCCCAACGAAGGCCTTCGCCCAATGCGGAGCCCCGCCGGCAGGAAAGCTCCGGCTTGATGCAGGTTCTCCAGAACGGGGTAAAAAGCCTGCTACACTACAGCAAAGGACAGCAAATAGGATAGGCAAAGTTTAATTTATCCTAAACACAATCGTTAATTCATGCCCTTTCAATTACAATCCCCATTCCAGCCTACCGGCGATCAGCCACAGGCGATTGAGCAACTGATTAAAGGTGTGGATGCCGGGGAGCAAGCACAGGTGCTGCTTGGCGTGACCGGCTCCGGCAAGACTTTTACCATGGCCAATACCATTGCGCAGCTCAACCGCCCTACCCTTATCCTAACCCATAATAAAACACTGACGGCGCAGCTTTATGGGGAATTCAAAGAGTTCTTCCCGGACAATGCCGTAGAATACTTTGTCTCTTACTACGATTACTACCAACCGGAGGCTTATATCTCTACCACCGATACGTTCATTGAAAAAGACCTTTCCATCAATGAAGAAGTTGATAAACTGCGCCTGAGGGCCACCTCTTCCTTGCTCTCGGGCCGGCGCGACATCATCATCGTTGCGTCGGTTTCCTGCATTTATGGCATGGGCAATCCGGAGGACTACAAAAGCAGCATCATACGCATCAAAGTAGGGCAAAGCCTTTCCCGCAATAACTTTTTGTACAGCCTGGTCGATAGCCTCTACTCGCGTACGGAGACAGACTTTCGGCGGGCCAGCTTCCGGGTAAGAGGCGATACTGTAGATATCAACCTGCCCTACGTAGACTACGGCTACCGGGTTACTTTCTTCGGGGATGAGATTGAGTCCATCGACCGGCTGGAGGTGGAGACGGGCAAACGCATAGAGGGTATGGAAACCGCTGCCATCTTCCCTGCCAATCTCTACATCGCCCCCAAAGACCGTATGAATCAAATCATCCGGGATATTGAAGATGAGCTCCACGAGCAGGAAAAGTACTTTGAGCGCGAGTTGCGCTTTTTGGAAGCCAAACGCATCAAAGAGCGGACCACCTTCGACCTGGAGATGATCCGGGAATTGGGCTATTGCAATGGCGTGGAAAATTACTCCCGCTTCTTCGACGGCCGCCGCCCCGGCACCCGCCCCTTCTGCCTGCTCGACTACTTCCCGGATGACTACCTCATGATCATTGACGAGAGCCACGTGACGGTGCCACAGGTTCGGGGGATGTACGGTGGCGACCGGGCACGCAAACTCAGCCTTGTGGACAATGGCTTCCGGTTGCCTTCGGCCATGGACAACCGCCCTCTGAACTTCTCTGAGTTTGAATCTTTGATCAACCAGGTCGTTTTCGTCAGCGCAACGCCCGGCGACTACGAGCTGGAGCAAACCGGCGGGGAATTGATCGAACAGGTCATACGCCCGACCGGCTTGCTGGACCCGCCGATTGAGGTACGGCCAAGCATGAATCAGATTGATGACCTCATGGAGGAAATTCAGCAGCGCATTGAGCGGCAGGAGCGGGTTTTGGTCACTACCCTGACGAAACGCATGGCCGAAGAGCTGACCAAATACCTGCAGCAAATGAATATCCGGGTGCGCTATATCCACAGCGAAGTGGATACCATGGAGCGGGTAGAAATACTCCGGGACTTGCGGCTGGGCGAATTCGATGTGCTGGTAGGGGTCAATTTGCTCCGGGAGGGGCTGGACTTGCCCGAGGTCTCCCTCGTAGCTATCATCGATGCCGACAAGGAGGGCTTTCTCCGTAATAACCGGTCGCTTACGCAGACCGCAGGCCGCGCTGCCCGGAATGTAAACGGCCTTGTGATTTTCTACGCCGACAAGATCACTGATGCCATGCAAAACACCATTGACGAAACGAACCGGCGCCGCGCCATTCAAATGGAGTACAACGAAGCTCACGGTATTACCCCCCAGACGGTGCGCAAAAGCCGGGACGAAATCATGGCCAAACGCTCTATCCTGGATATCCGGGGCAAGCAGCAACGCGCCTACATTGAACCCGAAGAGCCTAGCCTGGCTGCTGACCCGGTCCTCGAGTACCTAAGCCGGGACAAAGTGGAGAAGATGATCGAAGAAACAGAGCGCAAGATGAAGAAAGCAGCCAAAGAGCTGGACTTTATTTCGGCGGCTCAGCACCGGGATGAATTATTTGCCCTCAAGAAAAAACTAAAAGAAGTCGCTTAGGATGCCCCGGGGCGAGCGGTGCATCCCCCGTTTGCCCCGAGCGTAGCCTTAGGTAGTATATACCGAATTAAACATCACGTAATCGGTACTCAGGTCGGCGCCCCAGCCGATACCTGCGCCCTCTCCCTGATTCATATCGAGCTGTATGCGCAAGTGCGATTCCCGAAGTAACCGTTTTACGTGGTTGCGGTCAAATTCGACTGGATGGCCTTTATCCAGCACTTGCACCAGGGTTTCATTATCACCCAGGTAAAGATCTACGTTGGCGTAATCGAAGGGCACGCCGGCGTTGCCCGCTGCGCAAACGATACGCCCCCAGTTAGGGTCGCGGCCGAACATCGCCGCCTTAACCAAGGTAGAATCCGAAATAAAGCGGACCAAGCGGCGGGCAATTTTATCGGATGGCGCATTAATGACCTGATACTCGATAAACTTGGAAGCCCCTTCTGCGTCTGAAATGATCAGCTTGGCCAGGTGGATCATCATTTCCTCCAGTTTGGCACGAAAGAGTGCATACCCCTCATCCTGCTCGGAAGTGATCATTTCATTGCCGGCCATGCCATTGCACATGACCGCTACCATATCATTAGTAGAAGTATCTCCATCTACGGTTATCATATTAAAGGAAACATCGACGCACTCTTTGACGGCTTTGTTGAGCAAGGCTGGCTCAATGGCCAGGTCACAGACAATAAACCCGAGCATCGTCGCCATATTGGGGTGGATCATGCCCGAGCCCTTGGAGATGCCCGCGATGTTGATCGAGTTGCCATCTAGCTCAAAATCCATAAACCCTTCCTTGGCAAACGTATCAGTGGTGAGAATGGCATTGGCGGCAAAAGAGCCGGCTTTGGCATCATCCGTCAGTTTCACAATATTTTCCCGAATACCTTTGACCACATTATCGGTAGGGAAAGGCTCACCAATCAGGCCGGTGGAAGCCACGATGACCAACTCTTTCTCAATCCCCAATTCCTCCGCAGCAGACTGTGCCATGGCTTCCGCAGCCAGGCGGCCCTGCTCGCCCGTGCAGGCGTTTGCATTGCCGGCATTGCAAACAATCAGTTGAGCCTTGCCGCTTTTGATGTGCTCCCGCGAGAGCTTTACAGGTTCGGCCACCACTTCGTTTTGGGTAAAGGTACAGGCAGCACTGGCCGGCACTTCAGAATAGATCAGGGCCAGGTCGCGCCGCATAGATTTAATGCCAACGTGAGCGCCCCAGCACTTAATACCCCGTACAGTGGTGAGGTTTCTAATCATTTCATTCGCTGTGTTCATGCAGTAGTCAGGATTTAGGGATTCAATGGCAGGGAGACAAACCCACGGGTCTCAGGCAGCCCGAACTGCAAATTCATATTTTGCATCGCTTGGCCGGCTGCCCCTTTTACAAGATTGTCAATTGCTGCTAAAGTAAGGATTCGGTTGGTCCTTTCATCATAGGTCAGGAAAAGATCGCAGAAGTTGGAACTCCGTACATCCTTTAGGGTGGGCGGCGTGGAGCGCAACCGGACAAAGGGCGCGTCGGCGTAGAAGTCCTGATACAAAGCCTTAAGCTCCGCTTCTGTGACTGAACGGTTTGGCGTTGTGTAAATGGTCGATAAAATACCCCGGTCTACAGGAAGCAAATGAGGGGTAAACTGCACATTCAGGCCGGCGCTTTGCAAGCCAGAGAGCTGCTCCTGAATTTCTACCGTATGCCGGTGGAATTTCAATCCATAAGCTTTGAAGTTGTCGCTCACATTGGAGTAGTGCGTAGTCGGCTTGGCTTTAATGCCTGCTCCCGTGATGCCCGATTTGGAATCGACAATGATGTGTTGCTGATCAATTACGCCTGCCTGCACCAAGGGTGCCAGGCCCAGGATGGCACTCGTAGGGTAGCAACCGGGGTTAGCCACCAGGGAGGCTTTTTCGATCTCTGATTTGTGCAACTCGGGCAGGCCATACACCGCATGTTCAAAGCCAACGGGATGGGTGTGGGCTTTTTTGTACCATTCTTCATAAACCGCCGGGCTGGACAGCCTGAAATCCCCCGAAAGGTCAACGACATTGAATTTGGTATTCACATACTGCTGAACGTAGTCCATAGACACCCCATGGGGCAGTGCCAGGAATACCATGTCCAGCTCTTTTTCCAATACCGCCGAGGCGGGCTGCAAGGTATAGTCAACCAAACCCTCAAACTGTGGGTGCACGTTTGAGAAAGGTTCGCCTTTTCGGCTTTCCGAGGTGATTAGCTTGAGTTCTACATCCGGGTGGTTGTATAGTAAGCGCACCAGCTCAGACCCCGTATAGCCAGTGGCTCCAACAATAGCAGTTTTGATCATTTATGTGGGCACTCGTTGGTTTAGTGGATACAATTAATACAGTTCGCCTTTTTCTTCCAGCTCGTTGATAGCAGCCAAAATCGTGTCAGCCAGGTGCTCAAGTTCTTCGTAGGTAATGACCAGCGGAGGCACCAGGCGCAGGACCCGGTCGGCCGTAGCATTCGCCAGCACGCCCCGTTTCATCATTTCCATAACGACCGGCTTCGTAGAAAAATCAAACTCGATTCCAATCATGAGCCCCAGGCCGCGAATTTGCTTTAGTTTAGGGTGTTTGCCCAGGCGGTCATCCAGCATTTCCTTTAGCCAGAACCCCTTTCGCTGGGTATGCTGCAGAATTTCTTCTTCCTCAATCGCTTCTAAGGTAGCCAAGCCTGATGCACAAGCCATGGGGTTGCCCCCAAATGTGGTGCCGTGATCGCCAAAATCGATGGCGCTGCTCACCTTTTCATTGCTCAGAATAGCGCCCACGGGCAGCCCGCTGCCCAGGCCTTTTGCCAAGGTCATAATATCGGGCTGCACTTCGTAGTGGTCTTTGGCAAAGAGCTCTCCGGTACGGCCGACACCGCATTGGATTTCATCGAAAATCAAAACGATATTTTCCCGGTCGCATAGCTCTCTGATTGCACGAATATAACAAGGCTTCGCTACATTAATGCCACCTTCTCCCTGCACCGGCTCCAGAATGATTGCCGCTACTTCTTCCGATACAGCAGCGCGCACAGCCTCGATATCGTTGAAGGGCACCTTGTGGAAGCCAGCCGGGATAGGGCCGAAGCCCTGTTGCATCTTTTTCTTACCCGTAGCGATGGTCGCCAAAGTACGGCCATGGAAGGAGTTTTCCATGGAGATAACCGTGCCGCCCCGCCCGTTGCGGTGGGCGTACTTGCGGGCAATTTTAATCGCCCCTTCTACAGACTCTGCGCCGCTGTTGGAAAAGAAAACGCGGTCGAGCCCTGAGCTTTCTACCAGCTTTTTGGACAGCATTACCTGAGGCTCACTGACAAAAAAGTTGGAAATATGCATCAGCTTGGCAGCTTGCGCCTGCAAGGCTTGCACGACTTTGGGGTGGCAATGCCCCAGGTTACAAACCGCGATGCCGGCTAGGGCATCCAGGTATTCGTTGCCCTCTACATCCCATATTTTTGCCCCTTCGCCGTGGCTAAAAGCCAATGGCATCCGCTTAAAGGTGGGCAGGTAATATTGTTGATCTGCCTCGTGCAGGGCAGCATTAGTCGTTTGTTCTTCTACAAGCATATCTCAGTTCCTATTGAGTGATCGGTCGATTGTGTAACTTTAAAAATAGTATCTGGCCGGGTGCCATTGATGATCCGCGCCCGGCGGGCACCGGTCTGCAAAGCGACCTGGCAGGATTCCAGCTTGGGGATCATGCCCCCCTTAATGACGGTACCCAACAAGCCCGGTAAATCCTTTAGCTGAATTTGCGGAATCAGGGAGCCCGGGTCACTAATATCCCGCAGCAGCCCGTCTACATCGGTCAGCACCAGGTAGTCTTCCACCCCGAGGGCGCCGGCGAGTGCGCCGGCGAACATGTCGGCATTGATGTTGTAATCCAACCCGTCCTGATCGGAGGCGATACAGGTGACCACAGGCAAAAAGCCCTCCTCCAGCAGGCGGTCGAGCAGCGTCGTATCTACTGAAGCCACATCCCCCACCTGACCCAGGTCATGGGTGACCGCAGCCCCGTTCTCCATCACTTCGTGGTAACGCTTATTGGCCAGCACCATGCGCCCGTCCTTGCCGGAAAGGCCTACTGCTTTCAGGCCTGAGCGGTTGAGCAAGCTGACCAGGCTACCATTTACTTCGCCCTTTAGCGCCATTTCGATGTACTTAAGCGCTTCGGTGGTGGTTTTGCGGTGCCCTCCGATAAACTCGGATTCAATGCCTACTACTTCCAAAATATTTTTAATGAAGGGCCCGCCCCCGTGCACGAGCACCACACGGGTACCGGCATCGTGGAGTTTTTTGATATTTTCAACTACCGCTGATTTGAGCTCATCGTTGAGCATGGCGTTCCCACCGTACTTAATCAGGGCTAACGGGGCATTTTCCATGCTTATCTCACAATTTTTCTAGGGATAGCTGTGGGCATACGGCTTAGCATTTCGTTATTGAGCAGTTGGGTATAATTGGTGAAGGAACTGACGTTGATCGTATTATTCTTTTGCTTGCCCAGCAATACTACTTCGTCCCCTACCTGTACGTTTGGGATATCGCCGATATCGACCATAAACAAGTTCATATTGATCAAGCCTGTGATCCGCGCTTTGCGGCCATTGATCAGTACATACCCCCGGTTGGATTGCCCGCGGGGGTAGCCATTGCAATAGCCAACCGGAATCACTGCAATATTCATGTCGCGCGTAGCTTGGTAGGCTGTACCGTAACCAATGAAATCACCCTTCGGCACGCGTTTGATATCCATGATATCCGATTTCCAGGTTATGATCCGGCTCATCGGCGTGTCCTTCATTTTATTGACGTGCTTCAGGTGCTGATAGTAGACGTCAGGGCTAGGCCAAAAGCCGTAAGTAGCCACCCCTACCCGGACCATATCATAGTGCGTCTCAGGCATAACAAGTGCCGAAGCCGAGCAGGCAATGTGGCGCACCTTAGGCATAAACTTTCGCTTCTTACACTCAGCCAGGTATTGCTTGAAGCGTTCCTTTTGCTGCTCCGTGCGGAAGGTGTTGCTTAGGGACTCTGCTCCCCCAAGATGGGTGCACAGCCCCTGAAAAGTGATATGCTCCTCATGGCGTTTGAGCAGTGTCAGCGTCTTTTTAAAGAAAGATTCCGTCATACCCGTCCGATTGGTGCCCGTTTCCACTTCGATATGCACCTTGGCTTTGCGCTGCAGTTTTTTGGCTTTTTCGGCAACGAGTTTGAGTCGCTCGTAATTGAATACATAAAATTCGATATCATTAGCAATAGCCCATTCAATATCCTGATCGTACAAAATGCCCATAATCATGACATTTGTACTTTCAGTTTTGTATTCCAGCACCTCCTCCGCTTCGTAGGCGGATGCTACAGAAATGTGGTCCACTCCGATTCTGCCCAGCATGGTAACGATCTGTGGAATACCATGCCCGTACGCATTGGCTTTAACGACGCAGGACAGCCGGCTGCCCGGGCTCAGTTTTTTGCGAATGAAATTGATGTTTTTCTTTAAACCGGACTGGCTCAGCTCGATCCGCGAGGTATGCTTGACATTACGGACGAAGGGTTCGAAGTGAGCAGTAGTCTGTTTTCTGGTCATTGCGTTTTGTATTAAATCCAACGGTATTTACGCCCCCAGCTTTCTTTGGACAGTTGGGTGATTTTACTGACTGTTGATGCCGGGACTTTGAGGTGTTTATCCTCTAGCCGCAAGTTATTAAAATGGTAAGCATATACCCTCGATGCAAACTCATCGACGGGCAGGGAGGACTCCCCGTGCCGCTCCCCATTACCCCAAACCGTAGGGTGAATGCCTTGCCCCCAATCCTGTTTGCCCTGGCTGTTTGGATTGAAAAAGTAGGCGCGCCAATCGCCCCCATCGGGCCATTGTTCGATACGCGTAAGCGAAATAGCGTGGTAGCCCAGCATCTGAGCCGAAGCATCCGTGATGAAAATGCCCGTTGGAACCGGATAGATGAGGTGGTGCCCCCCATTGTAGTCGGGATGGAAGGAGGCATAAAATATCCGGACAAACTCGTCGTAGTGCTGAATGGCGTGGAGCGTTGGGTTGTAGACCGAACGGAACCCAGTCTGAATCCAGTGCCCGTAGAATGCGGGGTTGACGGAAGCGTGCGGGTCTTTGCCGAGGTGCTTTACCGCAGCCCTTTTCATCATTTCGTTATAAACTTTGTCCAGCAAAGGCACCAGCGTGATGGATACGGGGTCCAGCTTGAAATCAAATGCTTGCGTCAGCCCTTCCAAGACATTTGCGGACTCTACCGTTTCACCTTCGTACCGGAAAACAAGGTTATTGGTTTTGGCAGCGTCAATGAGCATATTGACCAGTTTGGCAGGTGCATGCCGGCTCCACATGCTCAACCCCCTTGCTGACTGGCAGGTAGGGTTATTGCCCTGACGCACCCCTAATGGCAAACCCAAGATGCAAAGCGCACCTCCAACCAAGGATTGCAGCGGCGTCAGCTCGAAGGCACTCAAGTTGCCTTGTTGAAGCCGCTTGACCACTTCGGGGTGGACTTCCACTTTCACAAACCGGTTGAAGGCATGCCAGACGGTCTTTCGGGAAAAGATATTGCGCTGCAATACACGCGCTAGCCCGTAGACCGCTTGTTTGTTGCCTGGAACAATGAAGTTAGTGATCAGGTCCTCTACAAAATTTTGGTGCCGTTCAAAGTCAGCCCGCCCGTGGGCATTCAGGGCTAGTACTTCGGGAATCAGCTCGGGGGCTTTGGCAGCCACTTCGTAGAGCAATTCCAGTTGATAAGCGGATACCAGGCCGGTTGCCTGCATCTGCTGGCCAAGCTGCCGGCATTCTTCCTTTAAAGCAGCGGGTTTAAGCTTCCCGAGGGCTTTGCGGTAAGCTTGTGCATCTTTTCGCTTAGCCGCTAGTGCAGAGGGCGCATGCAGGGCGTCGACGTACCGCTGCAAGCGGTCATCCACCTCATTGCCCGGTACTAGTGTGATTTTTTCCCGGATGACGGCTAACATCTTTTTAATGCGCGTCACCACGATCGGCCGATGCGCAACGATGACCTCAATTTCTTCCAGCAACACCGGCTTAATCGAATCCAGGTCGATATGGCGCTTGATGATATCAAAAAGGGCGCTGATTTTTTTCAGTTCTGCGCTGGAGTACCGTTCCCATCCCGGCTGCTCGAAATCTTCGAATGCCATCTCAAAGGAGGTCACCAGCATTTTGTGCAAAAACTGCAGCGCCTGCTCTGCTGAATAACCAGGCTGCTGAATACGCCCTTCGGCAATATTCACCATCCGGAGCTCATTGAGCACTTCGATGGTGCTTGTGGGCGGGCCCGCCAGGAGCGTGCCCCTGACCAAGCCCGGCACCAGCTTGTTCGGGTCTTCCCAAACGGTACCTTTAAACAAGCCGGCTTTGTCCAACTCCGGTAAACGGTGGTAGAGCAGCTCCAACCCCGCTTCGTTGCGGCACAGCAGGTCAATTTGGCTGATGAGCCGAGTCCGCTTGTCCGATTTGCTAAATGAAGGCGCTTCTACAAATACCGCTAAGCTTTTGGCGAAACGGTCTTCAAGCTGATTAATGGTTAATGCCATACAGGTCGCTAATTCCGAGTTTTGATGGAATAGAGCTTTGAAGCTCTATTCCGGTTAAATTTGCAAGTCTTCTTAACGAAAGGCTACCCCTCCCGATTATACATAAAACGGTACATCTTCATAATGTTTTAGCAGCTCTCGCATCCGCTGTGCATCTTCTCCGGCAAAGTTAACGGTACCGAAGTGGTTACCGAACCCTTCCCGGTCAGTAATTTTCTGCGGGCCGAGCGGTTCCACCAGATTGTTATCGAGGTAGTACGGCTCTTCCAGCAATTCTTCCGGAATTTCCAGGCGGGAAATTTGCCCAGGCTTGGGGAATACCATGACGTTGCCGAACTTCTTCTCCGGCATGTAGCCCTTGGGAGGGAAATACTTCGCCAGCTCTTCCTCCGAAATGTTGGGGTCGTGGCTGACAACGAAAGCCAGCAGGGCATCAAAGTCGTAGGCTTGCCCGCATAGCTCCAGAATGTGCCCGCCCGGAATACGGCAGGCCACTTCACCAAAGTTGATGGTTTTCCCATCTTCGCTCACAAAAAATTCGGGGTGGACCATGCCAAACTCGATGCCGAAAATGTCTACCATCTTCTGGACTTCATTTTGGATCATTTCCCGTTTGGACTCCAGCTCCTGGCCAGCAGGGATAAAGTTGGAGTAGCCCAGCTTGACGTACTCTGTAATATTGAGGAAATGCACTTTCCCCTGATGGATGAAAGCTTCGCAGGAAAACTCTTGCCCGCTCAGGTGGCTTTCTACCAGGCAGGGGAAATCTTTGATGCTCATCTTCCGGTCAATATCCTCCCGTGACCTGATGAAGTGGTGGCCTACAGTACCGGCCGCGGCAAAGGGCTTGGCGTGGAACCAGGCATCATCTTCGCCTGGCAACTGCAATTCTGCCTCATTCAGGCGGTCCAGGAATTTATGCACTTGCTCTTTAGAGTAGACTTCTTCAAACAGGCCGACTTTCAGGCCGCCCAGCAGTGCTTTGCGCTTCATCATCGCTTTATTCCGAAACAGGAATGCCCGGTTGAGCACCCTTGGGTCACCCCGGTAGATGGAATTGAGCGCGCCCGCCCATTCAACGGTTTCTTCGTAAAGCGGCACCGCTACATCCACATTGAAGGGTTTAAGCATCTCCACAAGTTGAAGCGAGTTGGAATGAGAGCCGAATTCATCGAGCTTGAAACCTACAAACGGGATATCATGCTCTTTGGCATAGGAACCGAATTCCGGAAAAGAGACCACCACAAAGGGCAGTCCAGACTTTTGTACACTTTCTATAACGGGCAAGCTCCAGCCCATGAGTGCAAAACAATTTGCCATAAAAGTATTAGGGTTTTATGTTTCAACGATTGATTGCGCCTGACCAGCTTCTGTTTAGGCTAGGCAAACGCCTATGATTGATTATTTTTCTGTGAATTCCAAATTTTTTCACGACTGTCTACAAAAATGTTGCTATTGCTCCCGATCCGCTCCGAAACGCAGCAAAAGCAAGCTAAAACTGTGCATTACAAGCTCAACAACAAACTAAAACTGCCTGCCGGCTGCAAACCTTTGTAAAACCTGTGTATTATATTAACATCTTCAGGAATCTAATTGTGCTACCCAGCCGAAAATTTGTCTACATCTATTTTTTGGCGGTATATTTAGGCTATGAATGCAACTCAAGTGCTGGAATTTCTTAAGAATTTTACCCTTCAAGCGGGCGCAATTATGATGGACCGCATTGATGGTCAGTACAAAGTTTACCAGAAACCGGATCATTCAAGGGTTACGGATGTCGACCTAGCCATTTCCAAACTTTTGCAGGAGCGGGTAGCAGCTGAACTCAATGGCGTACGCCTCTACAGCGAAGAGTCGCCCAAGCAGAACATTGACCCTGAAAAGCCTTATTTAATTGTTGATGAGCTGGACGGGACCAGTTATTACGTTGACCTCAAAAAAGGGTTCTCGCATCAGGCCGCCTACTACCACCCGGACCAGGGGCTGTGCGTTGGCGTTATCTACTATCCGCAGATACCCTCGCTTTTGTACGCCGTTAAAGGGCAGGGTGCTTACCTTCAGCAAGAAGGGGGGGCGCCAGAGCGGTTGATGCCGCTGCCTGATAAGCCGTTTGAAGAGCTAACCTTCGCCCATCCGCTGCGCTACCGGGGGGAGAAGTACAACAACCTCTACCGGAAACTGGGAGCGGACAGTACCCGCATCCTCAGGACTGACGCCACCCGTACCTTGCTAATGGCCCAAGGCGTGCTGGACGTGAATATTTTTCTCACGCCGCGCATTCCATACTGGGACCTGAGCGGCGAAAAGGTCATCGTCGAAGAACTCGGATTTACCCACAGTTATATCAATCGCCAGCCTGTTGAGTTTGGCCAGCCCATCCCGAAGCCCAATCTGGGTTATCTGATTTGCCCTGCCCGCTGGCAGGAAAAGCTATTCACCGAAATTCCACGACTGATCACATGAAAGAAGGGCACATCCCTGGAAAGCTGTTGCTGTTTGGCGAGTACACCGTCCTTGCAGGGGGGCAAGCATTGGCCATGCCGCTGCCCAACTTTTCTGGCTGCTGGGCAAAAAGCCCAACGCCCCAGACTTTTGACCTCTACCCATTTCTGGACTACTTGACCCGGCTTCAGCAAACCAGCCAGCTACTTGCCCCGCTCCGGCTGGAGCAGTTTCGGCAGGACTTGGCGGCCGGCTGGCATTTCCGCTCTACCATACCTGCCGGCTACGGGGCAGGCAGTTCCGGGGCGCTTTGTGCGGCTGTTTATGAGCGCTACGCGGAACCCGCCTCTGCCCCCTCGGACCCCAAAGCGTTGGCGCACCTTCAACAGCAGCTCGCCCAGCTGGAGTCCTTTTTTCACGGGCAAAGCTCCGGGGCCGACCCCTTGGTCTGCTACCTTAAACAACCTCTGCTCATTACTTCAGCGGGCCTGGAAACTGTACAGCCCGCTCCTCTGGGCAGCAATGCCGGGCATTGGTACCTGATTGACACTGGGGTGCCTCGGCAAACCGCTACCCTCGTCGAGCGCTTTAAATCCCGGTACCAACAAGCAGGTTTCAAGCGGGAAATTGCCGAGCGCCTGTTGCCTTTGTCAGAGCTGGCTATACACGCCTTCCTGCGGGGCGATACGGAATCGCTTCAACAGGCGATGCATGGCCTTTCCAAGGCCCAATTGGATATCTTGACTGAATTTATTCCGGAGGCTTTCAGGGCAGGTTGGGAAGCCGGGCTCAAAACCGGAGCCTACTCTTTGAAGCTGTGCGGTGCCGGGGGCGGTGGGTTCCTGCTAGGCTACGCAGCAGGAGCAAAGCAGCCTATGGCCCAATCTCTCGGGGCCCGCGTCATCCCTCTGGTAGATTGAGCCGCACCCATTCGTAAAAAAAGGGGCAGCCCCGTTTCTGCCAGGGCATACCCCTCGTTTTTTCATACTAATCCAATGCAAAAATGCGTCTTAACACAGAGCTATTGCTCTGCTTGTATTACTCAACGAGGGCTTAGTTAAGACTATATTGGAACTTACCTCGGCAAGGGCACAAAACTCATACCCCAAACGTGGACAAGCCCTTTATTTGAAATGTTATTGGTTATTAACCGGCTTACTGGCAACCGGCCATTTAAACAGTAAATTCGCTTGATGATATTTATGGCGCGTTAAATACGGTATTAAGGCAAAGTTAAACATTTTCTTTTTGGCCACAAGCATTCTATCCGATTGTTTTTCCGATTTCCAAAACCAAGCCTAAGGGCTTGCTACCCGGCTCAGGCTACTGTTGCGAACCGGGTTTTCGCAACAATAATCGTATATTTGTCCCTCCAAGCTACTGAATCACACCTAATTGCAGCCAATCGCTAGTCTGCACTCCCCATAGGCAGCTGGCTCATTTTTTCATCAAAGCGACACTACATATTTTGAAGAAAACGGCCACTCAGAACCAACTACTCAACGTTTCTACCCAGGAAGCCCTGCAAGATTACTACTGGTGCTGCCTCAGCCGGGAAGTCAGCCTTTCCATCCGGCGGGAGGTGCTCACCGGCAAAGCCAAATTTGGCGTTTCCGACGATGGCAAAGAGTTGTACCAGGTAGCGATGGCCAAAGCCTTCCGGAAAGGAGATTTCCGGTCAGATTATTACCGGGGCCACACGCTGCTGCTGGCCCTTGAGCTTGCTACCCCCGAAGACTTGTTTGCACAGCTTTACGCCGATGCCGACAACGACCCCTTCTCCGGAGGGCGGCAAATGAACAACCACCACGCCACACCGCTTATCGACGAAGCAGGCAGGTGGCTCAACCACTTGCAACAGTACAACCTTAGCTCAGACATATCTACTACGGCGGGCCAAATGGCCAGAGGCATAGGGCTGGCTATGGCTTCCAAAAAATACCGGGGCCGGCCGGGTTTGCCGGGTCAAGGGCTCTCCGATAATGGGCAGGAGGTAGTTTTTTGCTGTATTGGGGATGCCTCTACTTCCGAAGGCGCTTTTTGGGAAACCCTCAACGCAGCGGGCGTACAACAGCTGCCATTTGTAGTAACGGTAGTGGACGATGGCTATGGCATATCGGTACCCCGCGCTTACCAAACAACGAAAGACAGTATCAGCAAAGCCCTGGCAGGGCTGCAGGCAGAGCCAGGCACTAATGGGGTCGACATTTACCACGCCCGGGGTTGGGATTACCCGGCGCTCTGCAAAGCCTACGAGCGAAGTACAGCGCAAGCCCGGTCGCAGCACCGCCCTGCTTTGGTACACGTTGAAGAAATAACCCAGCCGCAGGGCCATTCCACTTCGGGCTCCCATGAGCGCTACAAGCCTAAAGCCCGGCTGGACTGGGAAGCTCAACACGATTGCAACCTCAAGTTCCGGCAGTGGCTGATCGAACAAGGCATAGCTACACCAGAAGCTCTGGAGGAATTGGAAGAGCGGGCAGCCGAAGTGGTCAAAAAAGCCCGCAGCCGCGCCTGGAAACGCTATAATGGGCCCATTCAGTCCACCTGGAAGCAGCTGCAGGCAGACTTTGCCCAACTGGCAGAAGAAGTAGGGACCGAGCGGGCAAAGGCAGAAGCGGAAGCCTTGAAAAAGTTGGTCAACCCGGTCCGGGCTGAGATCGTTGCCCTCGTGCGGCGTATGCTATTTGCAAGCCGCGGGCATGCTTCCCCTACCCGCTTGCGCCTTAGCCGCTTTCTGGAAGAAGTCAACGCTACCATGCAGCAGCGCTACCATACCCACCTCTATAGCGAAACCAGCCAGGCAGCGCTCCAGGTAACCGCCAACCCGCCCAAGTATTCCAGCAGCTCCCCTACAGTGAATGGATATGAGGTGCTCAATGCTTTCTTTGACCAGGCGATGCAACGCCACCCCAACCTGTTTGCATTCGGAGAGGATGTAGGCAAAATCGGGGACGTCAACCAAGGCTTTGCCAATTTGCAGGAAAAGCACGGAGCGGACCGCATCTTCGATACTGGTATCCGCGAATGGACCATCATGGGTTACGCCCTGGGCATGGCGATGCGGGGGCTGCGGCCTATCGCCGAAATACAGTACCTGGACTACCTGATCTACGGGCTTTCTCCTTTATCCGACGACTTGGCCACCCTGCGGTACCGCAGCAACAGCATTCAGGCGGCACCCGCTATCATCCGCACCCGGGGGCACCGGCTGGAAGGCATTTGGCACTCTGGTTCTCCGATGAGTGTGCTGCTGGGGGCCCTGCGGGGCATCCACCTGCTCGTGCCCAGGAATATGGTGCAGGCGGCTGGCTTTTACAATACCTTGCTGCAATCGGACGACCCGGGCTTGGTGATCGAATGCCTGAATGGCTACCGGCTCAAAGAGCGTATACCGGATAACCTGAGCACGTTTACCGTACCGATAGGCGTACCGGAGATACTCAGGGAAGGGGAGGATGTAACGCTGCTCACCTACGGCTCCTGCGTTCGGGTGGCACAAGCGGCTATCGAGCTGCTGGAAGAGGAAGGCATATCCGTGGAGCTGATCGATGCGCAGAGCCTGCTCCCTTTCGACCGGCCACAGCTTACCGCAGCCTCCCTGCAAAAGACCAACCGGCTGGTCGTTGTAGACGAAGACGTCCCGGGAGGCGCCTCCGCCTATCTGCTCCAAAAAGTAGTAGAGCAGCAGGGGGGCTACCGGTGGCTCGACAGCCCCCCTATCACTATTACCGCTACGGCGCACCGCTCGCCCTACGGGACGGATGGCGACTACTTCTCAAAACCGAATGCTGAAGATATCTACGAACGCATTTACGGAATCATGCATGAGGCCGAGCCCCAACGGTACCCGTGAGGGCATGGCCAACTGCGCATTAGGGTAGCTGGTTGCTTTCATCAGGGAACACAACTTTTGGCTTGTAGGCTTTTGCCTCTTCCTCTGACATCCAGGCGTAAGCAATAATAATGACAGTATCGCCCACCTGTGCCCGCCTGGCTGCCGCGCCATTGAGGCAAATTACCCCCGAGCCAGGCTCTCCCTCGATGACGTAAGTCTCCAGGCGCTCGCCATTATTATTATTGACCACTTGCACTTTTTCGCCATCTAGAAGGCCCGCTGCATCCATCAAGTTGCGGTCGATGGTAATGCTCCCCACGTAGTTGAGGTCTGCCTGGGTAATTGTGGCCCGGTGTATCTTGGATTTGAATCTTTGAATCAACATAGTACGATTCCCTATGGAATGAAATTTTGTTTAGGTAATAATCGGAGCTGACCGACAGGGCGATAGCCCGAGAAACCGCCTCAATAACAATACGAAATTAGGCAAGGTTTTAGAAAGGGGCGCTTCAATGCTCAGGGCCGGATCAGGTGATTGTCGATCAGGCGGACGGAGCCGGCCCTAGCAGCTGTGCAGGCAATAACGGGTTGACCGTCGGTAAAAGCATCGACAATTTGGAGCGTATCCGCTTGGGCCAGCTCAAAGTACTCAGGTTGCAGCCCAGCGGCCTTCAGGGCATTCATCGCTCTGTTTTTCAGAGCAGGCGGAGCCAGGGTTTCCGCCCAGTCTGCAGCCGCCATCAGGGTTTGGGGAATAGCCAGCGCCTGCTGCCGCGCCTCCGGAGAAAGCCGGGTGTTGCGGGAGCTCAAGGCCAGCCCGTCGGGGTCCCGCAAGGTAGGGCAGCCAATGACCGCTACGCCCAGTTGCAACTGCCGCACCATCTCCTGAATGATCACCAATTGCTGATAGTCTTTTCGCCCCATGAATAAGTGAGAAGGGCCAGCCAGGTCAATCAGCCGTTTGACCACCTGCATCACGCCCGCAAAATGGCCAGGGCGGTGAGCGCCTTCCATTACTTCTGCCAAATGGCCTAACTTGACTTCCGGTATGGCCACTTCCTCCGCCTGCGGGTAGACTTCCTGCACAGAAGGCATAAATACAGCGTGGCAACCTGACTGATGCAGGAGCTCCAGGTCGCGCCCGGGCGTACGGGGGTACTTTTTCAAATCCGAGGCTTCGTTGAACTGCGTCGGGTTGACAAAAATACTGCAAACCGTAACGTGGGCAGTTTCTAATGACCGCCGGATCAGAGAAAGGTGGCCCTCGTGCAATGCCCCCATCGTTGGCACAAACCCAACGTGCAGGCCTCGCTCCCTGAACGAAGCGAGGTACGACTGTAAATCCCCGGATTTTTTAAATAAGTACATCGATTGAAATGGTGGTAAAGATCCAAAGCATATACCCTTTACGGGCAGGCAGGCTACAGCAGCGCCCACCACACCAAAGCCCGAAAGCAGCCCCGCCAACCTGCGGGAGCCACCCGCGGCCCTGGAATCCAGGCCCGGGGCCAAAAATCAGAGCGCAAATATAGATGTTTTTGTTAACAGCGCATTAAGAGCCAGACAAATACGGCAAGAACAGCATTTTTTTGTTAAATTTGCAAACTTGTTCATTGAACCTTCGGTGACATCGTTGTTTTTTTAAATCTTTACAGCTTATGAGTAAGAAAAAGGTGCTGATTGTTTCACAGGAGATGCAACCTTACACTGCGGTATCCGAGATTGCTAACGTAGCACGTAAGCTTCCGCAATATATTCAGGAAAATGGAATGGAAATCAGAGTGCTCATGCCAAGATTTGGCACGATTAATGAGCGCCGCCACAGATTGCATGAAGTCGTCCGCCTCTCCGGCATGAATATCATCGTAGACGATGACGACTACCCATTAATTATCAAAGTCGCTTCCTTGCCCGAAGCACGCATGCAAGTCTATTTTTTAGACAATGAAGACTTCTTTAAGCGCAAACGCATCTTCACTGATGCCGATGATAAGCCTTTTGAAGACAACCCGGACCGGATGGTTTTCTTTTGCAAAGGCGTTATAGAAACGGTTAAAAAGTTTGGCTGGGCCCCTGATGTAGTGCACTGTCACGGCTGGATGACCAGCTTGGTGCCGTTGTACCTGAAGACCGCCTATAAGAATGAGCCGCTGTTCCAGAACTCAAAGGTGGTTTATTCTCTTTACGAAGGCTCCCCCGAGCAAACTTTTACCGACACCTTCCTGGCGAAGGCCTCTATCAATAACCTTACGGAAAAAGACCTGCAGGCTTACCAGAATGGTCAGGGGGTCACGCTGCACAAAGGAGCAATCGCTTTTGCGGATGCGCTGATACAGGGCAGCGAAAACCTGAGCAGCCATACCAAAGAAGCCCTGAACGGTTTGGATAAGCCGGTATTGGACTATCAGGGAGAAGAGGGCTTTGAAGCTAGCTATATGGAATTTTACGAAAATCTGACCGCCGAAGAGGTGGAGGAGAAATAATAGTGCCTGTTGCAGGCACAATTCAAATACATTCAGCCCCGTTAATCCCCTTTTGGAGGAAACGGGGCTGAATATTTTGAGGTACAACGCAAGCCAACTTTTCGCACGCTTTACATCGGAACAGGCCATACGCGTGGTTCCGAAGCGCAACGCCCCACAAACTGCCTTGCCGGCCATGCGCATCGTGGTAATCGGGGCTGCCCCACAGCAATGAATCAGTCTACAGCTGTGCAAATACTTGAGATATCACCCATGCCTAAACTATTTTCTATGAATTTGAAACCAATCCTGGGCGCAGGTGCCCTTTACCTGCTGCTTTTTTTTATGGCTTGTTCGGACCCTACGCTCGTAGGTGCCGGTTTGCTTGATGAGGACCGGGCAGAAGTAGGCTTCACCGATACGTTTACCCTGCGGGGTGCCACGGAGCTTAGCGAGCCCCTGAGGACTTTTTCACCCTTTGTGGTTCAGCGGCTCGACCGCATGCTTTTTGGCGATTTTCGGGACCCCCAGTTCGGGCAAGCCAAGTCTACGCTGAATTTGCAATTCCTGCCGCTGTTTGACCCCAATAACATACCGGTTTTTGAGGACATGATGGGTGTTGATTCTGTAGTACTGATCCTGCCTTACACACGCGGGGGCTTCTATGGGAAAACGGAAGGGGAAACTTTCACCATGAAAGTGGCAGAGCTACAGGAATTCCTCAACGAAGACGAAGAATATTTTTCTGACCGCAAAGCCGCTGCCAGTAGCGAAGCATTGGTCAACCATGAATTTACAGCCACCCTGGACAGTATTGAACACATTGACTACATCGGCACTGACCCGGACACGCTAAGCTTTCCCCAATTGAGGGTCCCTTTACCGGTTGCGCTGGGCGACTCTCTGGTCAGTGTTTACAGTTTGGATACGCTGGCCTACCTAAATTCGAATCAGTTTTTCAGTTACTTCCCGGGGCTGCAATTGGAAGCGGTAACGGAGACGCCCGGCATGCTGGCGTTCACCCTGCTCTCCATACGGGCGGGCGTTCATATCTACTACCGGGACAGCATTGATACCCCCCGCCGGTATCAGTACGTGTTTAATGCTACGAACGCCGTTCAATACGCAGAGTTTGAGCATGACCCTCAGGGCACACTGGGCCTCGAACTGGTGGAAAACGGCAGTGAAAACGATAGCCTGCTCTACATACAGGGCATGGCAGGGCTGCGCAGCAAGGTCACCCTGCCCGACCTGAGCGTCCTAAATAATGTAGCCATCAATCAGGCCTACCTCGATCTTTACGTCGCCAGGACCGAAGCCTTGGACACCGCCACTTATCCACTAGCCCGCCAATTGGTGCTCCGCGCGGAAAACGATGTAGGGGAAGAGGAATTTGTAGAAGACGTTATTTTGGTTGATGCCCAACAAGGATCGTGGGAAAGTCTCTTTGGCGGCCAACCTGAATATATAGAATCAGAAAGGGCCATCCGCTACCGCATGTCCGTTTCCAATTATATTCAGGAGGTCCTGGAGGGGCGGATGTCTAATGAATTCTACATTATCCCCATAGAGAACAATGACCTATCCCCCGTTAAGCGGGGAGAAATAGCAGAACGGGTGATCCTGCACGGAGGCACTCACCCTGAGCTGGCCATGAAGCTGGCCATTACTTTTACCCGGCTGTAGCAGTACAGCGGGCATGAAAGGTTAAGTAAAGCAGCGATAAGATATTCCGCAGAAAGTTTGTACATTGTGGGCACTTTCCTGTTTTGAACAAGCACAAGTTTCATCAAATCCTAATCCCAGAACCCAAGGCACCTCTGAAAGTGCCCTTAACTTTTTACCGGAACCACTTACCTCCCAAGCAACTGCCGCCTCACCAAAGGTGGATAAGGTCGGTAATTGCCCGGGAATCTGAAATCATAATCGATTCTACAACTTTAAACCCAGAAAAACTATGTGCGGAATAGTTGCTTACATTGGGCCCCGCCAAGCCAGCCCACTGCTCATCAATGGCTTGAAATTGCTCGAATACAGAGGCTACGACAGCGCAGGGATCGCATTAATGAACGGCGGCTTGAAAGTTTTCAAAAGAAAGGGAAAAGTAGCCGACCTGGAAGCTTTTATGGATGGGCACGACCAGGACAGCAACATTGGCCTTGGGCATACCCGTTGGGCGACCCACGGTGAACCGACCGATATTAATGCCCACCCCCACCAATCGGGCAATGGCCGCCTCGTGATGGTACACAACGGCATCATTGAGAACTACAGCTCTCTGAAAACCGCCCTTGAAAAAGAAGGCCACACCTTCGAAAGCCAAACCGACACCGAAGTGCTGGTGCACCTGATCGAAGAAATCCAGGAGCATGGCAATTTACCGCTGGAAGAAGCCGTACGGCTGGCTCTGGACCGCGTAGTGGGTGCTTACGCAATCGTGTTGATGGACCGCGAACAACCCGATAAGCTGGTTGCGGCCCGAAAAGCCAGCCCTCTCGTCATTGGCGTCGCCGAACAGGAATATTTCCTTGCTTCCGATGCCTCCCCCCTGGCCGGCCATACCAAGCGGGTCATTTACATGAAGGACGAGGAGATCGCAGTGGTGCACCGCAATGGCGATTTACAGATCAAGAACATCCACAATAAAGTACAAACCCCCTTTATACAAGAGTTCGACCTCAAAGTGGAAGAGCTGGAAAAAGGCGGCTTCGAGCACTTCATGCTCAAGGAAATCCATCAGCAGCCCCAAACGCTGGCCGACTGCATGCGGGGACGGCTGAGCCACGAAGCGCCCTACGTCCGCCTGGGTGGTGTAGACGAATACGACAAGAGCATCAGCAACGCCAAACGCTTCATTATTGCCGCCTGTGGCACTTCCTGGCACGCCGGGCTGATTGGCGAGTACCTCTTCGAAGACCTGGCCCGGATCCCTGTGGAAGTAGAGTACGCCTCGGAGCTGCGCTACCGCAACCCCATCATTCAGGAAGGGGACGTGGTCATTGCCCTTTCTCAGTCGGGCGAGACAGCAGATACCTTAGCCGCCCTTGAATTGGCTAAAGACAAAGGGGCGATGATTTACGGTGTCGTCAATGTGGTCGGCTCCTCGATTGCCCGCCTGACCGATGCGGGGTCTTATATCCACGCCGGGCCGGAAATCGGAGTAGCTTCAACTAAAGCCTTCACCGGGCAGGTGGCCTTGCTTACAATGATGGCCATTAGCCTCGGCTACAAAAGAGGGCGGATCCCTAACTCCTATTTTCACAAATTGATCTCGGAATTGCACAATATCCCCGCAAAAGTCGAAAGGGTACTACAGCATGAAGAGCAAATTAAGTATATTGCCAACGAAATAAAAGACCGCCACAATGCGCTCTACCTTGGGCGCGGCTTCAACTTCCCGGTAGCCCTGGAAGGTGCCCTCAAACTAAAGGAAATCTCTTATATCCACGCCGAAGGGTACCCGGCAGCTGAAATGAAGCACGGGCCTATCGCTCTCATCGACGAAGAGATGCCGGTTATCGTTATCGCTACCAACCGCAGTGCGTACGACAAGGTAGTCAGCAATATCCAAGAGGTAAAGGCCCGCAAAGGCATGGTCATCGCTGTAGTCACGGAAGGAGAGCAGACGATAAGCGAGATGGCCGATTATACGATTGAAATACCAGATACGGAAGAGCCGCTTACGCCGCTGCTTTCGGTTATCCCTCTGCAGTTGCTTTCTTACCACATCGCCGTCATGCGCGGCTGCAATGTGGACCAGCCACGAAACCTGGCGAAGTCTGTGACTGTTGAGTAAACAAGACACAATTAGTTATTATGAATGATCCGAATAAAATCGGAATGGAGTACAACTCCAACCGCGAGCATCTCGTCATACCGGAATATGGCCGGAATGTGCAGAAGATGATACATTACGCTAAGAATCTCGAAAATAAAGCTGAGCGGCAAGCCTATGTCGAAAAGATCATCGATATGATGCAGATGATGCATCCCCAAAGCCGCAGCATTGAAGATTACCGGGAACGCCTTTGGAAGCATGTTTACCGCATCGCTGATTACGACCTCGATGTTGATTACCCCTACGATGACGGCCCGCCAACCGAAGAAGAAAAACGCAAAAGGCCAGATCAAGTGCCTTACCCTGTGACGGAAGCCCGTTACCGGCACTACGGCCACAATGTGCAGGTGTTAATCAAAAAAGCCATGGACATGCCGGAGGGCCCTAAGCAGGATGGCTTCGTTTCTACGATTGGTTCTTACATGAAGCTGGCCTACCGCACCTGGAATAAAGAGCACTACGTAAGCGATGATGTGATCAAGTCTGACTTGAAAGGCTTGTCCAAAGGGCAGTTGACTATGGACGAGGACGAAAACATCGAAAATTTGGCCAAAGGCAGCAATAACAACAACAACAACAACAATAATAACCGGCGCCGCTCCGGCGGAAAACGCTCCGGCGGCGGGCGTTCCCGTGGCGGGCGGAGCAATTACCGGCGCAAGCGGAACTAAGGGGTCGCGCAACAATAACTTACCGATTTAGACTCGTTCTTTTGCACGCTAACTGCGTTAAAAAGCCTCACCGTCCGTACGGATGGTTACGTTTTTTGCCTTGTTAGCGCACAAAATAACTTCGCCTATTCTAGGTAACTTATTACTGCGCGACCCCTAAGACTGTGCCGGGTAGTCTGCATGAGCCCGCGCCTCCGCTCACCCTCCCAAAGCGGAAAGGTACCGGCTTCTTTTACGATCAGCGCCCGGGGCGATACCCTGCGCCTGTTCCCGTTATCGCGTGTGCACTCGTGCGGGCCAACTTGCTGTAGCTGATGCAGGTGCGGCCATTTGCTTATCGTGCCTTTTTCCGTTGCCTCTTCCGAAGGGGCTTGCCCACCGCGCAAGCCCCTTCGTTGGTACAGCCTTACCGACAACAACCGCCGTCAACCTCCACTCTGAAGACCAGCCAGGCCATTCTCCTCAACCTGTGTACTTAATAGGCAGCTGGCTCGGCTTTCCTTTTTGCTAATTGTACCTTTGGGGTAAATCAACTTAACGCTATGACCTTTGATGCCTTCGAAGTCCAGGGCGGCACGCCGCTCAAGGGCACTATTACGCCGCAGGGCGCGAAAAATGAAGCCTTGCAGGTGCTCTGTGCAACCCTGCTTACCGCAGAGCCCGTAACTTTGTCCAACCTACCCGACATACTGGATGTCAACCGCCTGCTCGACCTGCTCCGCGGCCTGGGAGTCAAGGTGAAAAAGCAAGCACCCAACTCCTACCGCTTCCAGGCGGACAATATCGACCTTGGTTTTTTTGAAACGCCCGAATTCCGACGGGATGCCAGCCGGATACGGGGGTCGGTCATGCTCATCGCCCCCCTGCTGGCCCGGTACGGGCGTGCCTTCTTGCCACAGCCCGGAGGCGACAAGATCGGCCGGCGCCGCCTCGACACCCATTTCGTGGGCTTGCAAACGCTCGGGGCAAAATTCACCTATGAAGCTGATAAACGGCAGTACGTTATCACTGCTCCCGGTCAACTGCAGGGCACCTATTTGCTCATGGATGAAATTTCGGTGACCGGTACGGCCAATATTGTGATGGCAGCCGTGCTGGCCAAGGGCACGACCCAAATTTACAATGCCGCCTGCGAGCCCTATGTACAGCAGCTATGCCGGATGTTGGTACAAATGGGGGCTAGGATTGAGGGCATCGGCTCCAACTTGCTCATCATCAAAGGCGTGGAGCAACTCGGGGGGGCAGAGCACCGATTGCTGCCCGATATGATCGAAATTGGTTCCTTCATTGGGCTAGCGGCAATGACGCAATCAAGCATTACCATCAAAAACGCCCGGGTGGATCAGCTCGGTATCATCCCCCGAACCTTTGAACGCATGGGGATTGAACTGGACTTTAGGGGGGACGACATCCACGTGCCTGAGCAGGAGCAATACGAAATCCAGACCTTTATCGATGGCTCCATTATGACCATTTACGATGCGCCCTGGCCGGGCTTCACCCCTGACCTGATGAGCATAATGCTGGTTATCGCGACCCAAGCGGCGGGCAGTGTGTTAATACATCAAAAGATGTTTGAAAGCCGGTTGTTCTTCGTCGATAAACTTATTGATATGGGGGCACAGATCATACTATGCGATCCGCACCGGGCTACTGTCATTGGGCTGGGCCGCAAACATCAGCTGAGAGGCATCGAAATGTCTTCTCCCGATATCCGTGCCGGGGTCGCGCTGCTCATTGCCGCGCTATCCGCAAAGGGAAAGAGCACCATTCATAACATCCATCAAATCGACCGGGGGTATGAAAACATCGACGGCCGCCTGCGGATGCTTGGTGCCCACATTGAGCGCGTGGAAGGATAAACGGAAGGGCGCAGCTGCCGGCTACTCTATTTCCCAATACCAACAGCTATGATTGACATTCAAGATGCAACAAAGATCGTACTCAGCCGAAAACGAAGGTTCGGCACCGAGCAGTGCCCACTGGCGCAAAGCCACGGGCGGGTGCTCCGGCAAGACATTTGTGCCGACCGGGACTTCCCGCCTTTCACCCGGGTCACTATGGATGGCATCGCCATATCGTGGGCAGCTTACGAAAAAGGGCAGCGCCAATTTGAGATAGAAGGTATGCAGGCAGCAGGCAGCCCCCGTCAGGCCCTGCAATCCCCAACCGCCTGCCTGGAAGTCATGACCGGTGCCATGCTGCCCGAAGGGACGGATACGGTCATTCGGTATGAGGATGTAGAACTGTCTGCCGGTATGGCGGCCATTAATGGAGACGCCAAGGTCAAGGCCCGGCAAAATGCCCATTTGCAAGGGCTGGACCGCAAGGCAGGCGATTTAATTGTACAAGCGGGCCAGCTGCTCTCCCCGGCAGAAATTGGGGTGGCGGCAACGGTAGGCCTTACAGCGCTGACTGTTGCCAAGCTGCCCAAAGCAGTGATCATTTCCACAGGCGATGAGCTCGTAGGCGTAGGCGAGGCCCCACTGCCCCACCAAATCCGGACCTCCAATACTTATACCATAGAAGCAGCGCTGGCTGGTTGGGGCGTATCCGCGGAGCGCTTGCACATCAACGACGACCTGGGGGCTACCCGGGCCATCCTGGACCGCTGCCTGCACGATTACGATGTCATCTTGCTGAGCGGGGGCGTTTCCAAAGGTAAATTTGACTTTGTGCCTAAGGCGTTGGAGGAATTGGGTGTCACAAAGCTATTCCATAAGGTAAAGCAACGCCCTGGCAAACCTTTTTGGTTTGGAGAAGCAGAAGGCCGCTGCACCGTATTCGCCTTGCCCGGCAACCCCGTTTCCGCTTTCATGTGCACCCAGCGGTACTTCCGGCCCTGGCTCCGGGAAAGCCTTGAGCTCGAAGCAATGGGATATGCCTATGCTGTACTTGCCGCTGATTTTAAGTTCAAGCCCGACCTGACCTACTTCCTCCAGGTGCGTACGCATTTCGATGCCGCCAGCGGACAGCTCATGGCGTTGCCCGTAGAGGGCAAAGGCTCAGGCGACCTGGCCAACCTTGCAGATGCCGATGCCTTTCTGGAATTGCCCAGGGGGCGGGACGCCTTCATGGAGGGGGAAGTCTTCCCGCTTATTTTTTATCGTTACTAAAACCGGAGTTTATGAGTTCCTTTACCCACCTCGATGCGGAGGGCAACCCCCAGATGGTCAACGTTGGCGAAAAAAAGCCAACCCGGCGCATGGCCAGAGCGCGTAGCATCGTCGTACTTGGCGATGAAATCATGAAGCAATTGGAAAACAACGAGCTTAACACTAAAAAGGGGCCTGTGTTTCAGACCGCTACCCTGGCGGGCATTATGGCCTCCAAAAAAACCGGAGAACTCATCCCGCTCTGCCATCCACTGGGGCTCGACAACTGTGATGTGCAAATCCATATTAATGATGCACAGGAAGTCGTAATCGATTGCACCGCCCGCATCACCGCCAAAACCGGAGTCGAAATGGAAGCCCTGACCGGAGCTACCGTAGCGGCCCTGACCGTGTACGATATGTGCAAGGCCTTTTCGCATGATATCCGGATCAAAGAGACGAAGCTCATGGAAAAGACCGGCGGTAAACGGGATTTTAAACGCGAGGAATAACACCAATTGCGCTTCATTGTGTAAATTAGTAAGGCGCAAGTATTTTTTTGCCGGTTCCAAACCCGAAAACAATGGCAATTCAGGATAAACAGCACCGGAAGCACACCAAGCTTTCCCGCCCGGCTTACGGGCATTTCCACCGCAATGAGTGGTCTATTCTCGGTACGCCCTGTGGGAATATTCAGAAACTAGCTTACGCCATTATAGACCGCCTGAGCGAAATATACCGCGTGGGCTACGTAGATGCCGACCATACGGATGCTGATCAGCCCCCCCGAATGGAGGGCGCTATGGACAACGGTGCCCATATTGCTTATACCGACAAAATCCACTATCACCGTTTCGACCAGATTGCGGAGCTGGGGCCCCACCAGTACCGGGCCTATTTCAATGATCAGGATGCGGTAATTGTCAATGGCAACCACTTCCCAGCTAAACGGCAGATCGTGGTCATTGACCCGCGCAAGGAGGACTCCCTGCGCCGCAAACTGGACCGGCTGACTGATGTGCGCCTAGTCCTGCTGGCAGAAGGCGTAAAAGAACCTTTCCCCTGGCTCCGGGAAGAACTGGAAGGCTTTGCCAATATCCCGCAAATGAAACTGGAGGATGACGCCGGCATCCCGCTTTTCATTGAAAAGGAACTCAACGCTTCAGCCCCCACCCTGTTCGGCCTGGTACTAGCTGGCGGCCACAGCCAGCGGATGGGCGAAGACAAAGGCCTCATCAATTACCATGGCAAGCCACAACGCGACCACGTTGTAGACTTGATCAGCCACTATTGCAAAAACACCTATCTCTCCTGCCGGCCCGACCAGGTGGAGGACGTAGCCAACCCGCTCCCAGATACGTTTACAGGCCTGGGCCCTTTCGGCGGTATCCTTTCTGCATTCCGCCAACACCCGGATGCGGCATGGCTGGTTGCCGCCTGTGACCTCCCCTTGCTGGATGATGCGGTGCTGTCGCAGCTCGTCGGCTACCGGAGCACTTCTAAAATTGCGACAGCCTTCAACAGCCCTACCACGGAGTTTCCGGAGCCGCTGATTACGATATGGGAGCCCCGGGCCTACCCTACCCTGCTTCAATTTTTGGCTCAGGGCTATTCCTGCCCCCGAAAAGTGCTGATCAACAGCGATGTGGAGCTGTTGGATGCCGAAAACCCTGAGGCCCTGAAAAATGTCAACAGCCCGGAGGAGAAAGAGGAAGTGATGGCCATCATAAAAGAGAAAACGCAGTAGATGCAAGACAGCTTTTGGCCTACCTTGCTACTAACTTTCGAGCTGGCCGCCATTACCGCAGTCATTCTGCTCCTTATCGGGGTGCCCTTGGCGTTTTCCCTATCCAGAGCCCAGGGCCGCTGGAAGCCATTTGCAGAAGCCCTGATCAGCATGCCCCTGGTCCTGCCACCCACCGTTTTGGGGTTCTACCTGCTGCTGGCGTTTAGCCCCCGCACTGCGCTGGGACAGTGGCTGGTGGAAGTCGCGCATCTGCGGCTAGCGTTCTCCTTTTCGGGCCTGGTCATTGGTTCCGTTATCTATAGCCTGCCTTTCATGGTACAACCCTTGCAATCCGGGTTTGAAAGCTTACCTGCCCATTTGCGGGAGGCCTCCTACAGCCTTGGTAAATCCATCTGGCAGACCCTCTGGCGGGTAGAGCTGCCCAACATCAAGCCCGCCCTGTTGACGGGGTTCGTTCTGGCTTTCGCCCACACCGTAGGAGAGTTCGGCGTCATCCTCATGATTGGCGGCAATATCCCGGGGCAGACCCGGGTGGCATCTATCGCTATCTACGATGAAGTAGAATCCCTCAACTACAGCATGGCTAATCAATATGCGCTTGTGCTTGTTATTTTTGCATTCAGCATATTGGCCATCGTGTATGCCGTCAACCGGCGTATGCTGCGAACGGTATAGCGCTGGGCTACAGGCCAAAATCCATACCTTTGATATGATCAAAATCGCTTTGCGCAAATCCCTGCAGGCCGGCACCGGGCCAATCAGCCTGGAGGTGAACCTGGATGTCGAGCGGGGTTCCTTTGTTGCTATTACCGGGTCATCAGGCGCTGGCAAGACCACACTGCTGCGGCTGATTGCTGGCTTGATTCAACCTGATGCAGGCTTTCTGGAAGTGGAGGGCACCGTTTGGCTGGATACGGAAGCTGGTATTTGCCGCCGCATTCAGGACCGGAACATTGGCATGGTATTCCAGCATTACGCGCTTTTTCCCAATATGACGGTGCTTGAAAATTTGAAATACGGCCTCCGCCCGGGGCAACCGGGGCGCATCATCCGGGAGCTGGTTGAGATTACAGAGTTGGAAAACCTGCTGGAGCACTACCCCGGCAAACTATCAGGGGGGCAGCAGCAGCGGGTAGCGCTGGCCCGGGCACTGGTCAGGCAGCCCAAGCTCCTTCTCCTTGACGAGCCCTTGTCCGCCCTCGATGCCCGGATGCGCGCCCGACTGCAAAACTATATCCTTAGCGTCCATCAAAGGTACCAACTGACGACTTTGCTGGTCAGCCACGACTACCGGGAGATCTTCAAATTAGCCGACCGGGTCATTGCCCTTCAGGATGGGAAAATGATGCAGCCCGACCTGCCGGCATCTGTAATATACGCCAATACCAGAGACGGCGCATTCCGGCTCAACGGCGAAGTCCTCAATATTGAGGAGGAAGGTAGCGGCTTTGCCCTGCATGTCCTGATTGGCACCAACGTAGTCCGGGTGCCCGCAGCGATGGAGGACCTGCGGCAGGTGCAAACCGGCGACACCGTTACCGTCCTCTTTGAAGCCCAGCACACGGTGCTGGAGCGGTAAGCAGCCGAAGGGGCCACCGGTTTAAATCATCTTTTCCGGGCGCACCCAATCTTCAAACTGCTCCGCTGTCAGCAGCCCCAATTCAATAGCGGCTTCTTTGAGCGTTTTGTTTTCCGCATGTGCCTTTTTGGCTATGGTAGCCGCATTATCGTAGCCGATGTGGGTGTTTAGCGCTGTGACCAGCATCAGAGAATTGTTAAGGTTCTCCTTGATGCGGCCGTGATTGGGCTCGATGCCCTTTGCGCAATTGTCATTGAAACTGACGCAGGCATCGCCAATCAGGCGGGCGGAGGTCAGGAAGTTGAAGATCATCATGGGCTTGAACACGTTCAGCTCAAAGTGCCCGGTCATCCCGCCTACGTTGATGGCCACATCATTGCCGGCTACCTGCGCCATAGCCATCGTTAGGGCTTCTGCCTGAGTGGGGTTAACTTTACCCGGCATAATGGAAGAACCCGGCTCGTTGGCAGGGATAATGAGCTCCCCGATGCCGCAGCGGGGGCCGGAAGCCAGCATACGGATGTCGTTGCCGATCTTCATTAGGGAGACCGCCACTGTTTTCAGTGCGCCATGGGCCTCCACAATGGCATCATGGGCTGCCAGCGATTCAAATTTATTAGGTGCCGTTACAAAGGGCAAGCCGGTCAGGTCAGCAATATGCCTGGCTACATTTTCGGCATACCCGTCCGGCGTATTCAGCCCGGTGCCTACAGCAGTGCCGCCCAGGGCAAGTTCTGCCAAATGGGTAAAGCTGCTCCGGATCGCCCGAAGCCCGTGGTTAAGTTGCGCTATGTATCCGGATAGCTCCTGGCCCACCGTCACCGGGGTGGCATCCATAAAGTGGGTACGCCCGATCTTCACAACATCCATAAACGCTTCCGACTTCTCCTGCAAGGTGTCACGCAGGGCTTCAATGCCTGGAATGGTCCTCTCCACCAGCATTTGGTAGGCCGCAATGTGCATCGCGGTGGGAAAGGTATCGTTGGAAGACTGCGACTTATTTACGTCATCATTCGGATGGAGGAACTTCTCGCTGTCCGTGAGCGCTCCGCCCTTTAGTACATGCGCCCGGTTGGCGATAACCTCATTGACATTCATATTCGACTGTGTGCCGGAGCCAGTCTGCCAGACCACAAGGGGAAACTGGTCATCGAGCTGGCCCTCCAGGATTTCATCGCATACTGCAGCGATGGCTTCCGCTTTATCGCCTGCCAAAACCCCGGCTTCCTTATTGGTCAGCGCTGCTGCTTTTTTCAGAATGGCGAAAGCGCGGATAATTTCCTGGGGCATGGTATGCCCACCGATCCGGAAATTCTCGGCAGAACGCTGGGTTTGAGCCGCCCAGTATTTGTCTGCCGGTACTTCCACAAATCCAATGCTATCCTTTTCTTTTCTGTATTCCATATGTTGAATGGTATTTGATGTTCTCATTGCATGAGCTGTAAAGGTAAGGCTTCGCCCTTGATTTTAGGAGCTTAGCACCTACGATCTGCAGTAAAGTCCGCACTCAGCCCGGTTGAGCATAAACTTAAAACAGGCATCGACGTTATCCATTAAGATGCCGTGTACAGTAACCAAAGCGGCTAACAAAACGAACAAAATTCCATCACTAATCAAAAACTCCAAACCTATGGCTTTTGAACTGCCAAAATTACCCTATGCATACGATGCCCTTGAACCGCACATTGATGCGCGTACCATGGAAATCCACCACACCAAACACCATGCTGGTTACACCAAGAAACTGAACGCTGCGCTCGAAGGCAGCGGAATGGAAAACAAAAGCATCAAAGAAATTCTGGCGAACGTTTCCAAGCACGGTGCAGCCGTGCGCAACAATGGAGGCGGCTTCTACAACCATAAGCTTTTCTGGGAAGTAATGTCTCCGGACGGCGGAGGTGAACCTTCCGAGCGCATGAATATCCACAAAGCGATTACGCGCGATTTTGGCTCCTATGAGAAATTCAAGGAGGAGTTTGCCAATGCTGCTACCGGCCAGTTCGGTTCCGGCTGGGCGTGGCTCTGCGTAGACAAGGGCGACAAGCTTTTTATCACGTCCACCCCAAATCAGGACAACCCGCTAATGGATGTCGTCGACGCAGAAGGCACCCCCATTCTCGGCCTGGATGTGTGGGAGCACGCCTACTATCTCAACTACCAGAACCGCCGCCCGGAATACGTTGAAGCATTCTTCAATGTGATCGACTGGGGCAAAGTGAGCGAGAACTATAACGACGCTAACGAAGGTGCCTCCTCTTTCTAAGCCACCACCTTTAAGTAAATGATAACAAGGCATGCCCAAATTGCTGGGTGCGCCTTGTTTTTTTCAGTTCTCCTTTGGCTACCAGTTGCTTTTAAATAGTAAAAATATAACATTCGAACTCCAAAAATGTCGCTTGCCTACCATAGCGCCAAATCTTATCTTGTACCTGGACTTCAAAAAACGTATCTTTGATTGTGTTAATAAGAAGTTCTTTGCCAAGAAAATAGGATTTAATAGGGGTGTCAGGCTTTGATGCACAGAATACCTGGTATATGGGCTCGCAATTGCTTCATCAATTCAAGTTCAACACAAGCAAGGGCCTGGGCGCGCAAAAGCGTCCGGCAATCCGGTAAGGCCGCACTAAGCTGCACTCCTCAGAAAGAATGATATCAACCTTTTTTTACACTTTAATCCCTTTATCCCATGATCATTCTAAGCATTCTTCTGTTGATCCTGATCATTTTTAATGTAGACCTACTAAAAGAAGCGTTTTAAGGATCAACCCAGCGTTTTACATGTACGAAAGAAAGGCTTTCGCGATCACTTGCGGAAGCCTTTTTTCTATTTAGCCAATCGCTGCTACCTCATCAAAGAAACCTCTCCCTGCTCAACCAATGAACGCCCGTCCCCGTTTTCGATTTTGAGCACCCATACAAATACAGCAGGGTTCATGGGCTTCCCTTTGAAAGTGCCATCCCAGCCGTTATTGAGAGGTTCCCAGGTTTGAAAGACTTGTTCGCCCCACCGGTCGTAAACAGTCAGTGTTCCATCCTCAATCTCAGGGCCAAAGACAAGAAATTGGTCATTCACCCCATCCCCGTTGGGAGAGAAGGCGTTGGGAACGTACCAGTCATTGACCACGCGGAGTGTCCAGAATGCCTCAGCTTTACAGTTGCCGCTTCCTGCTGATACAACGATATCGTGAAGCCCGATGCCTGCCGCTGCCGGATCAAATATGCCCTGAAGGGTATCCACAATGCCGGGGCCGTTAAATTGCAGTGCTGAAATGGAGGAGACGACGTCTAAAGAAAAAGCTGCACTGCCCAGTTTCACCTGCCGTGGATTATCTCCAAAGGCCAAATCCGGCACGGGCAGGATCTCAAACGACTGTGAAAGCGTATTTAAACAAGCCCCCTCGCTTACAGTGTACTCCACATCGTAAGCCCCCGGTACTAATCCCTTGATATCAATCTCTCCGTCTTCCCCTATAGCACCACTCCAGGTCCCATTGGCAGGCGTTGCTGCAACGAACTGCATATCATCATTCTCACAGAATGGGCCAATCTGAGGAATGGATATTTCAGGCAACGCCTCGACGATAATATCTAGGCTAATGGCTCCGGCACAACTTCCCGCCCCGTAGCTGTAGGTAATGGATTGCGAGCCTGCGCCTGACAGGGCGGGATTAAAAAGCCCTGTTACGGGATCTACCCCTGGTCCGGAAAAGGCCCCCGTAGGTTCAGCAGGTGATACTTCCAGCTCAAATGGAGCATCATCAATACAAACTGAACCGGGTGGGTCCAGGAAAGCAGCCGATAAGGCTTCAAGAATTTCAAAGCTGATGGTCTGAGAAGTAGCACATCCTTCATCCCTCACAAAGGTGTACATGGCGGTGTAGGTGCCTGCCCCAAGACTATCGGTATTAATCATCCCTTCCGGACTAATATCGCCCGACCAAAATCCGCCGGATGGTGTCGCAGTAGCCAGTTGCAAACCCTCCCCTGTGCAAAATGGGCCAACAGGAGCAATCTCAACCACTGGATCTTCCCATACGGTTATCTGTGCAGTGGCTGCTCCCGGACAGCCCTCTGATTCGTAGCTGAAGGTGATCGTATGTACCCCTGTCCCGGCTGCAGCCGGGTCAAAAAGAGTAGTACCAGCCTCCACACCGGGTCCGGAGAACACCCCCTCCAGCCCGACAGGGCTCACCTCAATTGGCACTGGCGCGGCATCCTCACAAATGGCGTGTGGGAAATCCATGAAGGATACAGCCACAGGGTTTAAAATTTCAAAAG